>NZ_JBVIMX010000003.1:0-391054 GCF_055579625.1 Streptomyces sp. NPDC032721
AGGAAGAAGCACATGCCCGCGATGAAGTACGGGGCGTAGATCGGCATGACGAAGACGCTGACGAACTCGCTGTGCAGCGAAGGCCCGATCGCCGTGAGCACGGTCCACACCGCGCAGAACACCAGCAGATTGCGGTACGTGATCCCGAACAGCATCACCACCGCGATCAGCAGATAGAACTTCAGCTCCACGAACAGCGTCCAGTAGACATGGTCGATGTCCGGTGTCCCGTTGCCCGCCTGCAGCATCGTCATGTTCACGATGACGTGGTCCCACCCCTTGATGGGAAACACCTCCGGCCACGCCTTCAGGAACAGCGCGGTGACGGGCACAGCGACCCAGTACGCGGGGAAGATCCGTGTGACCCGGGAGACCGCGAACTCACCGACGGTGCGCCCCCACAGGCTCATGGGGATGACGAATCCGCTGATGAGGAAGAAGAGTTCGACGCCGAGCCAGCCGAACTGGGCGAAGTCGAAGAGAGTCGGGAAGATCGTGGCGGGTTTGTGTCCCCAGGCGTGGCTCAGTGCCACGTAGTGGTAGAGGACCACGATCAGTGCGGCGATAAGCCGCAGTCCGTCCAGCGCGCTGAGTCTGTTCTTGGGGGGTGCCGTCCGGCGTTCGGTCATGTCGTGCCTTCGTTGTGCCGGAGGGTGGCCCGCGTGCGCGGGAGAAGCATCAGTAGGGGTAGTGAGAATGTAAGGAAAGAGTGCGCAACTCGCACACGCGAGCCGATCTGATATGCCGTCAAATCGGATGCGCAGTGGTGCGACTCACACGGTGGCGACGACCTGACTCGAAGTGCCGCTGCCTGCCCCCACGTACATCAGGGCAGGCAGTAGCCGTATTACGCAGGGTCAGCCGGTGGCCTTCCTGAGCTTGAGGGTGTTCCAGGTGTTGCCGGGGAGGGTGGAGTTACTACCGGAGATCTGCCGCCGCCGGGCTGGCAGGCGCGGGAGCCGCTGAGTCCTCCGGCTCCGCCCCCGCGTCCGGGCCGGTTGTCCTGGTGTCCGCGTGCTCGTGAAGTGGCTTTGGCGAGATTTTCGTAGGCGTAGATCATCCCGGGTGTGTGATCGGCTGGTCCGCAAAGCAAGCAGCCTATGAGTCTGCTCTGTTGAACTGATCTGTGTGTTTTGGTAGTTGCCTGATGTGTTGGTGGGCTCGGTCGACTTCTCCGATGCCGCGGTGGCGGTCGGCGCCCGCACGGGGTGAGGAGTTCGGCGTACCCGGACGGGTCGGCCACCGGGGGAGTGGCCACCACGGCCGGAACCAGTGCGGCGGTCCGGCGGCCTGCGCACGCCAGACGGCCATCCGAACCGGCAAACACCCGTCGCCGGGCACTACCGAGCGCGGTCGAATTGTGACGGGCGGGGCGCCTCGTCGGGGGCGGCGCGACGAGCGGAACGCGAAGACATGGGCACCCCAGGGGGTTCGCAGCGGGGCATGGCACCCGCAGACAACCCACCGGGCCTTACGGGTTCGTTGACCGAATCCACCTGACCGCGATCACAGGCCGGAACCGGCCGGCCATCGTGCTCAGCGAGGAGCGGTATCGCCCTCCGCCCGAAGCCGCTGACGAGCCGCCTCAAGCCGCTGGCCGTAGTCCGCCGCGAACAGCTCAGGAAGCGTCTTGTCCAACGTTCCGGCGATGCGATGGATCAGTGACCACACGGCCGGATCGTCGATGACACGCCTGAGGTCCGTCATCTGGAGTTTCTCCAGCCAGTCCGACAACACCAGTGCCTGATCGCTCGTGAGCTTGATCGTGATCTGGTTCTCGCTCATACGCCCAACCCCTTACAACTCACCCTCGACCACACGAACCTACGGCCCTCGCCCTTTGGCCAAATACACAGGGGCACCCCTCCCGCAGGGGTGCCGGTAGGCCGAAAGAGAGATGGGTCCGGCTCGTTGGGAGTGATTGAGTTGAGCTGGCGTTCGTGAGAGCGGTCTGGTCGTGGGTGCTCGTGGCTTCTGCTTTCTCGGGCAGGCCACGACGAAGGAACCCGGGGAAGTATCTTCAACTCCCCTGAACTGGCAGTCGGCAGACGGATACTTCTTGCATGACTGGCATAGAGGACCTGATGCGCCGCCTGGAACTGCTGGAGATTGACGTACGCTCCCTGCGCGAGCAGCAGCGTGCAGACGCCGACGTGATCCGTGTGCT
Source organism: Streptomyces sp. NPDC032721 (assembly GCF_055579625.1). Classification (NCBI taxonomy): domain Bacteria; kingdom Bacillati; phylum Actinomycetota; class Actinomycetes; order Kitasatosporales; family Streptomycetaceae; genus Streptomyces; species Streptomyces sp. NPDC032721. Next base: position 2,168 of record NZ_JBVIMX010000003.1, read on the forward strand.
GCGCGACACTGTGACCGCTCAGGCCAGAGCCCTGCGTGCTCTGCCGGGACACGGACTGCTGGTACACGATGGGGATACCAGGGAGTTCAGCGACGAAGAGGCCCGCGCCATCGTCGCGGGACCAGACCTGGCGCAGACCACCGTCATGGAACTCTGAGCCCCCCCGCCACCCTCGCCCAGAAGCCTGCTTCCGCGACGGCGTCGACGGGGTCCGAGACCTCTTTGGGCCCAGATCGGCGGCCACCGCTGGCGGGTGCAGAGGTGGGTTCTACTGGACGGCGCCCTCGGGGATGCAGGCGTATCCGGGGCCGAAGATGTTCGGTTCGACACGGTCGGGCGGCAGGCAGTTCTGCCATACGTGGCGGTACTCCGGGTCTTCGAGGATGCGCTGCTGGTCGTCCGCTGATTCCTGGAGGAAGCGGGTGAAGTTCTCGGGGGAGAGCGGTTCGGGGCAGTACGCGAGCGCGGGCGATGCGGCGGCGAGGAGACCGGCGGCGGCCAGCACGGCCACAGCCAGACGGCTACGGGTACGGGGCATTCTGTGCTCCAGTCAGGGAGGCTTGGATGATCGCCCCCCTAACCCGTCTGACCGCAGAAAGGTCACTCCCACCTTGGCAGTGGAGAGCATCGCGCTCAGCCGAGAGTGTGCAGCACGGTTGTCCTGGGCGGCTCCGCCATGCCGGCTTGGGCAGCGTCCTGCGTGTGGGTGTGAAAGGCGGCGGCGCGGGGGGCACTGGTGTCCTCGTACTCGGTGGAACTGACCACCCCTGGCTTCTCCGAGGTCCGCATCGCCCGGAGCAGCGCGTCACGGGCTTCCCGTTCCTGTCCAGCTGGGACTCGCTGCGGACCCTCGGGCTGCGCCTGCGCACCACCCGCCAGGTCGCGACCACCCTCGCGGTGACGGTGCGTTACGCCGAGTCCTGACCCTGGGCGCCTTCGTCAGCTACTTCCTGATGGTGCTCGGCGCCAAGTGGCTCGGACAGAGCAGAGAGCGCGCCATGGGCCTGCTGTCCGGGTACGTGGGAAACCCCGCGATCCTCGCGTACGCCAACAACCGGGCATCCGACAGCCGGATCAACGTCGCCGACGGGATCGAGGGACTGGTTCACCTGCGCGAGCTCGCCTGGACACCGGTGGAGACGTCGGCAGATGTCGTCCAGGTCGGCGACGCGATCACGGTGGTCGTCACCGAGATCGACCGCGAGCGACGCAGGCTGTCCCTCTCCCGACGACAAGGCTCATCCGCCGGCGTGTGACGTGCAGCGGTCCCGCGACGGTTCCCTCGCCCGAGTGCTCTTGAACGACTGCTCAGCCAAAGCAAGGCACACGCCCCAGGTCGGTGAGAGCGGTGCCGAGCAGTGAAGAACCTGCCACGTGGCCTGTGCTGGGCCGAATGGGCCCCAGCTAGGAGTGGTGACGGTTCGACATGACGATCTCGGAGTTCGTGTATCGCCTCATCAACGCCGACCCGGCCGTGAGCCCGTTCCGCATTCCTGAGGTCACGGGCCCACGTCGCTCGGGCTCGCGCCGTGAGCGGCGAACCTTGTTTTCGCAGACTGAGGTGCCGCCCCCGGCCCGTGGTCAGAGCGGTAGGGCAAGCTCAGGGCGCCCAGGGTGCGAGCGTGCTCTTCATCGCGTCCGCCATCGCGAACTGGAGCAGGGGGCCGTAGGTGATCCGGCCGACGCCGAGGCGGCGGAAGCGCGCGAGGTCGTGCTTGACGGGATGGGCGGTGGAGTTCACGGGAATGCCGAGAGCGCCGGTGACCGCCGTGAGCAGGTCGTCGTTGTCCTGAATGCCCACGGGGTAGACACTGTCGGCGCCGGCCTGCTCCAGGGCCCGCAGCCGGTCGAGCGCCTCGTCGAGTACGGCCGATGCGTCCGGCGCGTGCATGAAGAGGTCGGTGCGCCCGTTGATCCAGACCGGGATCCCCGCCTTGTCCGCCGCCGCGCGCAGACCTGCGATGTACTGCGCGTGCTCGGGCGTGGTGCGTACGCGTCCGCCGGCGGAGTGGACGGTGTCCTCAAGGTTGAGACCGACGCCGCCGGCCTCGGTGAGTCCGGCGATCAGGTCCGCGGGCTCCTGTCCGTACCCTGCTTCCAGGTCCACGGACACGGGGACGTCGACCGCCGCGATGATCGGCCTGACGGCGGCGAGAACCTCCTCGAAGGTCTGCCCCTCATGGTCCTCGGCTCCCCGGGAATCGGCGAGCGGGTGACTGCCGATGGTCAGAGCGGGGAACCCGGCGGCGGCCGCCGTCCTGGCGGACCAGACGTCCCAGACCGTCGGGAGGACGAGCGGCTTGTACTCGGCGTGCAGCTTCTTGAGGCGCTGAGCGCGTTCAACAGTGGTGTGAAAGTCCATGCCGGAGACGCTACTCCCTGAACGGAAGATTCCGCGGGGCCACCTGGGGGATCCCCATTCCTCCTGGGGTTCCTCCTGGTCGGCGGGCTCGGGCCTGCGCGCGGGGCGTCCTCTGTGTCCTTGTCGGCGGCGGCGTTCCTGATCCGGGAGGGCTCGTTCGCGGGCCCGGACATCGTCATCCTGGAGGGCTGGAGGAGCAGGACCGTACCGGCGGCAGCCTGGACGCGGCGGGATCGCCGGAGACGAGCTACACCATGCGCGGCGGCCGGATGTTCGAGATCCACTTCGAGTGCACCTACGACCTGCCGTCCTCGATCCCCTCACTGGACGATCCGTCGAAGTCGGTCACGGACGACACCTTCGCCTTCCACGAGGACTTCGCCTGGGACGACCACGCACGCCTGGTGGACGCGAACGGCAAGGTCGTTCCCTCGCACTCGATGGGCTTCTCCGAGCGCGACCGGCTGGAACTGGTCACGTGCGTGGCGACCCCCGAGAAGCACCTCGACGGCAAGCGGATCACCGACTGCTTCGGCCCGGGGTTCTTCGACACCGACTTCTGGTGGATGTGGTGCACCACGTTCGCCTTCGAGCCCTGGCACAGTGCCATCGAGTTCCGCCGCTACCTCAACCGGTTCATCCACCTGTTCAAGTCCTTCGACTCCATGTCGGGGATCTACCGCACCCGGTTCAACCAGTACGACTCGATCGTGCGCCCGCTGGTGAAGTGGCTCGCCGACCAGGTCGTCCCCGCGGGCTCCACCAACCTCGCCTTCATCGGCCAGTACGCGGAAGTCGCCGACGACGTGGTGTTCACCGTCGAGTACTCCGTACGCACCGCATGGGCGGCCGTGGCCACGCTCCTCAAGCTCGACAAGCAGCCTCCGCCCGTCTACAAGGGCGGTCACGACCCGAAGGTCCTGGTGGAAGCACTCGCCACCATGTACCGTCGCTGACACACCCGTAGGCCCGCCGTGGAGGCGGCCAGCACGACTGCCGAGTCGTGCTGGCCGCCTCCACTCGCCCTGGTACGTGGCGCCAGGAAACCGCCGTCAGGAACCGTCCGTCGGAACCTCCGGCTCCAGAGAGTTCCCCGCCGGGATGCGGCCGCAGTCCGAGGGGGCCTTCTTGCCCGCGAAGCGGTCGTTCAGCCAGCCCAGTGCGGTGGGTGCCCACGGAACGGCGGCTCCGACGTGGCTCAGCAGTTCGAACTGCTGGTACTTCACCGCCGTGTTGCCCTTGTCGCAGTACTGCCGCGCCAGCGCCCGCACGTCACCGGCGACCATCACGCCGTCGCCCCGCCCGATGCCCGGGAGGTTGCTGAGGGTGCCCTCGAAGACGCCCCCGTTGCCCTGCGCGATGTAGCCGGGGATCTGCGGGGTCGCGGCCGAGCCGAGGTTGAGCTTGTTCACCGCCTCGACGAAGGGCTTCACCGAGTTCGGGTCGGCGTACTGCGGCTTCACCATCTTCTTCCAGGTCAGACCCGGGTACTGGCCCAGCGCATTGGCGATCGAAGCCTTCTCCAACTTCTTGAAGACCTTCAGGCCGTAGTCGTTCAGGTAGGGCGTGAAGTCGATGTCGTACGCACGGGCCGCCCCGATGACGGCCATGGGCGCGACGCCCGCCCAGATCGCACTGCCGCCGATGTACTTGAGGTTGTGGGACGGGTTCACGAGCAGCCCGCCCTCGGCGTACCCCACCAGTCTCTTGTTGACGTCCGGCGCGTAGCTCGGTGCGAGGACGGCTGCCCAGTGGGTGGCGATCGCCCCGCCGGAGTACCCGGCGAGCCCGAAGCGGGTCGTGGAGTTCAGCCCGGTCTCCGGGGCCTTGCTCGCGGCCCGGATCGAGTCGAGGGTGTTCGTTCCGTACTCCGGTCCGGCGGCGAAGTTGGCGGTCTGCCCCTCGGTGTCCGGGATGACGACGTTGTAGCCCGCGAGCAGCAGCGGGGCCATGAGCAGGGACTCGCCGTTGGCGATCGCCCCGCCGAGGGAGACATCACCGGCGATGGCGCGGGAGGGCCCGTGCTCGGGGTCGAGGGAGTCGTAGAAGGACTGGTACGAGACGGCCTTGGTGCTGTCGCCGTTCGGGCTGCGGACCACCGAGGTCACCCCGGCGGACGGCCGTCCCTGGGCGTCGACCGTACGGAAGAGAAGCTGGGTCGCTCTGACCGGCGTCGCGATGCCGAGGACGTGGTACTTGAGCGTCCGCGTCTTCAGCACGTCACCCGGCGCGTATTCGGAGAGGGGCTTGCTGCCGTCGTACGCGTAGAAGGGGTCCTTCGCGGAAGCGGCGGCGGTGCTGGCAGCACTGTGGGGGGCCGAAGCGGCCTGCGGGGCGGCCGAAGCGGTGGCGGCCATGGGGACGGCGGTGACGGCGGTGACGGCCAGGACGGTGACGACGGCGGCGGCCAGCTTGCCCGGTGCGGTGCGGTGCATGGTTCCCTCGGATTCGGCTCATGGAACACGGGGATGGCGGGGGGTGGTGTTTCGGGGGGTGTTACCTAGCGGTAACAGTGCCGAAAGTTACCAAGGGGTACGCCTGTTGACCAGTGTTCTCACAAGACCGTGTGACTCGACGGCCCCGAACGGGGGCCGGTTCGGCGTTCGGCGGCGAAGCGAGCACGCGCCCGGTCAGCGCGCGGAGAAGCTGTGCACCGTGGTCGAGCGGTACGTGTGCCCCGGGCGAAGCACCGTCGAGGGGAACGCCGGACGGTTCGGGGAGTCCGGGAAGTGCTGGGTCTCCAGGCAGAGTCCGTCGCCCTGCCGGTAGGTGCGGCCCGAGGGGCCGGTCAGCGTGCCGTCCAGGAAGTTTCCCGAGTAGAACTGCACCCCGGGCTCCGTCGTCGCGATGTGCATCGTGCGTCCGGAGCCCGGGTCGCGCAGGGTGGCGAAGTGTTCCGGGTGGCCGGTGAGCCCCTTGTCCAGTACCCAGGTGTGGTCGAAGCCCTTCGCGGTGACGAGCTGGGGGTGGGACGCGCGGATGTCCTCGCCGACGGTCTTCGCCGTACGGAAGTCGAAGGGTGTGCCCGGGACCGGGGACAGCATGCCGGTGGGTATCAGGTCGGCGTCGGTGGGGAGGAACCTGCTTGCCTCCAGGGTGAGTTGGTGGTCGAGGATGTCGCCGCTGCCCTCCCCCGCGAGGTTGTAGTAGGTGTGGTTGGTCAGGTTAACGACGGTGGCCCGGTCGGTGGTGGCCGTGTAGTCGATGCGCCAGTCGCCGTGGGGGGTCAGGGTGTACGTGACCTTCACGCGCAGGGTGCCGGGATGGCCCATCTCGCCGTCGGGGCTCACCAGACGGAGGTGCACGCCGACTCCGGAGGGGCTGTGGAAGGGCTCGACGGCCCACACGCGCTTGTCGAAGCCCTGGGGGCCTCCGTGCAGGCTGTGGGGGCCTTCGTTGGCGACGAGCTGGTGCTCTGCGCCCTCCAGGGTGAAGCGCCCCTTCGCGACCCGGTTGCCGTACCGGCCGATCAGTGCGCCGAAGAAGGTGCTGGCGGTGAGGTAGCCGTCGAGGTGGTCGAAGCCGAGGGAGACGTTGGCGTACGTGGCGTGCCGGTCGGGGAGTTCGAGGGACTGGACGACGCCGCCGTAGGAGAGGACCTTCAGGCGGGTGCCCCCCATCTCCAGGGTCCAGCGGTCGACGCGGGTGCCGTCGGGGAGGGTGCCGAAGTGTTCGCGGATGGGCTTCATGATGCGGGCGCCCACCTGTGCGTACGACATGATGCGGGCGCCCACCTGTGCGTACGGCGTCTTGCGTGGGTACGAGAGGTCCCGGCGGCAGCCGCCGTGGGGCGGGCCGCGGCGGCGGCGCCGGGTACGGATCGTCTGCTGGGGTTCATGTTCCGCTCCCTGGAGGACAGGTGACGTCGCGTCAGCGGCCGGCCTTGCGCTTGTTCCAGATGTCGAAGCCGACCGCGGCCAGGAGGACCAGGCCCTTTATGACCTGCTGGTAGTCGGTGCCGATGCCGACCAGGGACATGCCGTTGTTGAGGACGCCGAGGACGAGTCCGCCGATGACGGCGCCCATGACCGTGCCGACGCCGCCGCTCATGGAGGCACCGCCGATGAAGGAGGCGGCGATGGCTTCGAGTTCGAAGTTGAGACCGGCCTGCGGGGTGCCCGCGTTGAGGCGTGCCGCGTAGACGCAGCCCGCGAGGGCGGCCAGGACGCCCATGTTGACGAAGACGAGGAAGATGACGCGCTTGTCCTTGACGCCCGACAGCTTCGCCGCCGCCTTGTTGCCGCCGAGGGCGTAGACGTGGCGGCCGATGACCGCGTTGCGCATCACGTACCCCAGCCCGATCAGCAGCGCGCACATGATCAGCATGACGACGGGGACGCCGTGGAAGCTGGCGAGCGTGAGGGTGAACGCGATGACGGCCGCCGCGATGGCCACGCACTTGGTGATCCACAGGTTCATCGGCACGACGTCGAGCCCGTAGGCCAACTGCCGCTTGCGGTCGCGTACTTCGCGCAGAATGAGGACGGTGAGTGCGAGTGCGCCGAGGACCAGGGTCGGGTTGTGGTACTGGGTGTAGGGGCCCATCTCGGGGATGAAGCCCTTGGCGATGTTCTGGAATCCCTCGGGGAAGGGGGCGAGGGACTGGCCTTCGAGGACGATCTGGGTGAGGCCGCGGAAGAGCAGCATTCCGGCGAGGGTGACGATGAAGGACGGGATGCCGACGTAGGCGATGAAGAAGCCCTGCCAGGCTCCCGCGACCGCGCCGATGCAGAGCGACAGGACCAGGGCCAGCACCCAGGGCATGTCGTGTTTGACCATCATCACGGCGGACATCGCACCGACGAAGGCGACCAGTGAGCCGACGGAGAGGTCGATGTGGCCGGCGATGATGACGATCATCATGCCGATGGCCAGGATGAGGATGTAGCCGTTCTGCTGGATCAGGTTGGAGACGTTGTTGGGGAGGAGGAGGGTGCCGTCGGTCCAGATCTGGAAGAGGACGACGATGAAGAGCAGGGCGACGAGCATGCCGTACTGGCGCATGTTCGACCGCACGCTGTCGAGCAGCGCGGCTGCGGCCGACGGGCGGGCGGGTCCGGGCTCGTCGGGCGCGCCCTTGCGGAGTGGTGTCGTGGTGGTCATGGCGGGGCCTCAGCTTCGGTTCATGGTCGTAGGTCGGGTACGCGGCGGGCGTCAGGGCGGGGCGGCAGATGCGGAGGGGCAGACGCGGAGGGGCAGGCGGCGGGGCCGTCAGGTGCGGGTTTTCGTCATGTGGCGCATCAGGGACTCCTGGGTGGCGTCCGCGCGGGCGACCTCGCCGGTCAGCCGCCCCTCGGCCATCGTGTAGATCCGGTCGCACATCCCCAGCAGCTCCGGCAGCTCGGAGGAGATGAAGACAACTGCCTTGCCCTGGGCGGCCAGTTGGTCGATGACCGTGTAGATCTCGAACTTGGCGCCGACGTCGATCCCGCGCGTCGGCTCGTCCAGGATCAGGACCTCGGGGTCGGCGTGGATCCACCGGCTCAGCACGACCTTCTGCTGATTGCCGCCGGAGAGCCGTCCGACCTGCTCGAAGACCGTGGGGGTCTTGATGTTCATGGAGGTGCGGTAGCGCTCGGCGACCTGCCGTTCGTGATGCTCGTCGACCACGCCGCGCCGCCGCATCCCCGGCAGCGAAGCGAGGGAGATGTTGCGGTTGATGTTGTCGATGAGGTTGAGGCCGTACTGCTTGCGGTCCTCGGTGACGTACGCCAGACCCGCCTCGATCGCCGCCGGTACGGTCCTCGTGCTCACCTCGCGGCCGCCGACCTCGACGCGCCCGGCCTCGTACCGGCCGTAACTGCGCCCGAAGACGGACATGGCGAGTTCGGTGCGGCCCGCGCCCATCAGGCCCGCGATGCCGACGATCTCGCCCCGCCGGGCGGTCAGGGAGACGTCGTCGACCACGAGGCGCTGGTGGTCCACGGGATGGCGGACGGTCCAGCCGGAGACCGCGAGCGCGATACTGCCCGCGTCCTCGCCCCGGTACGTACTGCGGTCCGGGAAGCGGTGGTCCAGGTCGCGGCCCACCATGGAACGGATGATCTGGTCCTCCGACAACTCCGGTGCCGAGGAAGGAGAGTGACGAACGGTCAGGGACTCGATGGTGCGTCCGTCGCGGAGCACGGTCACCCTGTCGGCGATCTGCCGGATCTCGCTCAGCTTGTGGGAGATGATGATGCAGGCGATGCCCTGATCGCGCAGTTCCACGATCAGGTCGAGGAGTTTCGCGCTGTCGTCGTCGTTGAGGGCGGCCGTCGGCTCGTCGAGGATGAGCAGCTTGACCTCTTTGGCGAGCGCCTTGGCGATCTCGACCAACTGCTGCTTGCCCACGCCGATGTCGGCGACCGGCGTCTGTGGCCTGTCGGGCAGGCCGACCCGCTTGAGGAGGGCGCTCGCACGGCGCAGGGTGTCGTTCCAGTCGACGAATCCCCTTCTGCCGCCGGTCTGTTCGTTGCCGAGGAAGATGTTCTCGGCGATCGAGAGGTACGGGACGAGTGCCAGTTCCTGGTGGATGATCACGATGCCCCGGCGCTCGCTGGCCCGGATGTCCTTGAAGGCCACCGGCTCGCCCTCGAAGAGGATCTCGCCCTCGTAGGAGCCGTGCGGGTACACCCCGCTCAGCACCTTCATCAGGGTCGACTTCCCGGCCCCGTTCTCCCCGCAGATCGCGTGGATCTCGGCGGCGCGGACGGTCAGGTTGACGTCGGAGAGCGCCTTGACGCCGGGGAAGGCCTTGGTGATGCCGCGCATGTCCAGTACGGGGGCCTTGGCCGCGGGAGCCTCTGCGGCGGGGCCGGTCACTTGAGCTGCCCAGCCGTGAAGTACCCTTCGTCGACGAGGAGTCGGGTGTTCGACTTGTCGATGTTCACCGGCTTCAGCAGGTACGACGGCACGACCTTCTTGCCGTTGTCGTAGTCAGTGGTGTTGTTGACCTGCGGTTTCCTGCCGTTCAGTGCGGCGTCTCCCATCGCCACCGCCTGCGCGGCCAGCTTCCGGGTGTCCTTGAAGACGGTCTGCGTCTGCTCGCCGCCGATGATGGACTTCACCGACGCCAGTTCCGCGTCCTGCCCTGTGATGACCGGCAGCGGCTGCGCAGCGGAACCGTAACCCGCGCTCTTCAGGGCGGAGATGATGCCGATCGAGATGCCGTCGTACGGGGACAGCACCGCGTCCACCCGCTGTTCGCCGTAGTTCTTGCTGATCAGGTCGTCCATCCGCTTCTGCGCGGTGCCGCCGTCCCAGCCCTGGGTGGTGGCCTGGCTCATCTTGTTCTGCCCGCTGCGCACCACGAGTTGACCACTCGTCAGGTACGGCTGGAGGACCTTCAGGGCGCCGCCCCAGAAGTACTTGGTGTTGTTGTCGTCGGGGGAACCCGCGAACAGCTCGATCGAGTGCTTCTCGCGCTTCGCCGCCTCCTTCGACGGCTCGCCCAGCTTCAGCTTGTCGACGATGTACTTGCCTTGGAGCTCGCCGACCCGCGCGTTGTCGAAGGACGCGTAGTAGTCGACGTACGGAGAGCCCAGGATGAGCCGGTCGTAACTGATCACGGGGATACCCGCGTCGTGCGCGCGCTGGAGGACCTCGGTGAGCGCCGAGCCGTCGACCGCGGCGACGACCAGGAGCCTGCGTCCCTTGGTGATCATGTTCTCGATCTGGGCGATCTGGTTCTCGGCCTTGTTGTCGCCGTACTGGAGGTCGGTCTGGTACCCGGCCTGCTGGAACTGCTTCGCCATGTTCTGGCCGTCGGCGATCCAGCGCTCGGACGCCTTCGTGGGCATCGCCAGCCCGATGGTGCCGCCCTTGCCGGTGTCGGCCTTGTAGCGGCTGCCGCCCCGCGCCTCCTGGCCGCAGGCGGTGAGGGAGCCGACGAGGAGGGCGGTGAGGGTGAGGGAGGTGGTGAGCGTGAGGCTGCGGGTGCGGGTGCGGGTGCGGGTGGTGCGGGTGCGCATGGGTCAGTGCCCTTCCGGGGTGGGGGAGTCCGGGGCGGGGAAGCGGTTCAGCGCCCCCGGCAGCCGGGAGCCCAGCGGCGACATGCCGCCGTCCGCCCCGTGCCGGGCCAGCAGGTCGAGCACGAGGCGGCCGCGCCGGACACGCTCGCGCGCCGAGGCGAGTGCGGTGTCCCGCAGTTGCGCACCGTACGGGTAAATGCCGGGGGAGCGGCTCAGCCCGAACTTCAGGTAGAGCGGGGCGCCGCGCCGGATCAGCTCGGCGACCTCGTACATCCGAATGTAGCCGCCGAGATCGTCCGGAGCCTCCACGTACATGTCCATGGGTGCGCCGCTGACCCGGCGGATCTCGGTGAGGTGGTCGAGGGTGAGGTCGGAGGGCACGTTGAGGGAGTCCGCGCCGAGGCGTTCGTAGACCGCGTACGAGGCGGGATTGACCGGTCCGGTGAGCGCGGACAGCTTGAACGTGGTGTCGGCGGGCAGTACCCCGGCCACGCGCATCCGGTGCAGGCTCCAGAGCACGCCCTCGTCGGCGACGAGCAGGCAGCGCACCCCCAACTCGGTTGCGCGTACGGCGTCTTCGACGCATCCGGCGAGCGCGTCGTGACCCCGGGCACGCAGCCCGCCGCCGCCGGAGTCGGTACGGGTGGAGCCGCCGGTGTCCCAGGTGCCGCGCGGTCCGGTGAACAGGCACAGCTCGATGTCGTGCGCCGCGCACGTGTCGACCATCTCGGTGATCTCGGCGTCGGTGAGCATCCAGATGCCGGAGCCCTGGCTGATCCGGTGCACGGGGACGCCGAGTCCGACGCTCTCCTTCAGTACCACCGAGAGCGCTTCCGGCCCTTCCACCGACGGGATCTCGGTGCGCCAGGTGCCGCCGTCGGGGAAGGTGTGCGCGGAGGTGTCGGCGGGGTCGGTGCCGGGGAAGGGGTGGCCGATCCGGGCGAGGGCGTCGGCACCGGGACGGCGGGGGAGGTCGGCAGGTGTATCGGGCATGGCGCTCCGTAAGTTCTGTTCGAGTTTTCGAACATCGGTCGGGGGAATGGTCGTGCGGGGCTGCGGAGGTGGTGCGTGCGGAGGTGGTGCGTGCGGCGGTAAGGAGGCATCGGGTGCACCCCGAACCGCCGCACGGTCGAGGAGGGAGGGCCGGCCGGGCCGTGGCTACGGCCGCAGCAGCACCTTCCCGGTCCGGGGGTCGCCCCCGCCCACCAGTGCGATCGCCTCCGCGAACCGCTCCAGCGGGAACTCGTGGGTGATGAGCGGCGCAGGGTCGATCAGCCCGATGCCGAACGCCCGGACCGCGTCCGACCAGGCCGAGGACGGCGCCCCGAAGACGCTGCGCAGCTCCAACTGGCTGAGCGAGAGGTGCACCGGGTCGATGCCGGTCGCGCCCGGCGCGAACATCCCGGTCAGCACCACCCGTCCGCCCCGCCGCGCCAGCAGGCAGGACGAGGCGGCGGTGGTCGGTGCGCCCGCCGTCTCCACCACCAGGTCGAAGTGCCCGTGCGCCGACCGGGCTTCGTCCGGCGTCAGAGCCTGCGTCGCACCGAACCGCCGCGCCTGTTGCCCGCGTGCCGGCCGGGGGTCGACCACTGTCAGTTCGGCGGGCGAGGACGCCGCGAGGAGCTGTACGGCGAGCAGCCCGAGGGTGCCCGCGCCCACCACCGCGATCCGCTCGCCGGGGCTCGGCCGACCGGTCCGTACCGCAGCGGCGATCACCGCGGCAGGCTCCAGCAGGGCCGCGGCGCGCAGGTCCGCGTCGTCGTCGAGGAGGTGCAACAGCCGTGCGGGGACCGTGAGACGGTCCGCGAAGGCTCCCGGTTCGGTGAAGCCGGTCTCCGCGTACCCGCTGGTGCACAGGCTCGTTTCGCCGCACCGGCAGCGCGCGCACGTACCGCACGCCCTGAACCCCTCGGCGACGGTCCTGCGGCCAACCAGCGCCGGGTCCACGCCCGCGCCGACCGCCTCCACGGTGCCGGACCACTCGTGTCCCGGCACCAGCGGATAGCGTACGAAGCCGGGGTCGCGGTGGCCGTCGTACACCTCGCGGTCGCTCATGCAGATCCCGGCGGCCGCGACCCTGACCAGCACCTCGCCGGGCCCGGGGGCCGCTGTCTCTCCCTCGGTGAGGAGGTGTTCGCCGGGCCGGTCGATGACGATCGAACGGGTGAGGACGGCCGCCGGCCCCGGATCCCGGACAGCATCGCGGTTCACTTTCGGGCTCGCTTTCGGGCTCACTTGGGGGCTCGCTTCTCCCAGCCCTCGGCCCACAGGTCGAAGCGCGCCTGCTGCTGCGGGAATTCGGCCGCCGCGTCGACGTCCAGCTCGACGCCGAGGCCCGGTGCGTACGAGATCTCGAAGCAGCCGGTCTCCGGGTCGACCTGCGGGGCGCCCTTGACGACCTTCTTGATCTCCGCGTCGGCGAAGTCGTTGAAGTGTTCCAGGATCTTGAAGTTCGGGGTGGAGAAGCCCACCTGGAGGGAGGCGGCGGTCAGGACCGGGCCGCCGACGTTGTGCGGGGCGACCAGCGTGTAGTGCGTCTCGGCGGTCGCGGCGAGCTTGCGGGTCTCCGCGATGCCGCCGATGTGGCCCAGGTCCGGCTGGATGATGTCGGCGGCCTGCGACTCGAAGAGTTCGCGGAACTCGATCCGGTCGTGGATGCGCTCGCCCGTTGCGATCGGCATGTCGACCTTCGCGGCGACCTTCTCCAGCGCCTTGAGGTTCTCCGGCGGCACCGGCTCCTCCAGCCACGCGGGCTTGAAGGGGGCCAGCTCCCTGGCCAGACGTACCGCCGTGGCGGGGCTGAAGCGGCCGTGCATCTCCAGCATGAGTTCGGTGTCCGGGCCGATGGCGTCCCGTACCGCCTCGATGAGGGAGACCGCGTACCGGCTCTGCTCGGCGTCGAGTTCGAGGTGGCCGGTCCCGAACGGGTCGATCTTCAGGGCCCGGTAGCCGCGCTCCACGACCGCCTTCGCGGCCTTGTGGTACGCCTCCGGGGTGCGCTCGGTGGTGTACCAGCCGTTGGCGTACGCCTTGACGCGCTCGGTCACCTTTCCGCCGAGCAACTGCCAGACCGGCACGCCCAGGGCCTTGCCCTTGATGTCCCAGCAGGCCATCTCGACGCACGCGATGCCCGACATGACGATCTCGCCGGCCCGCCCGTAGTCGCCGTACTTCATGCGGCGTACCAGGGCTTCGGTGTCGAAGGGGTCGGCGCCGACGATGTGGTGGGGGGCGGCCTCGTTCAGATAGCCGATCAGGGCGTCGGTGTGCCCGAGCATGCGGGTCTCGCCGACCCCGGTCAGTCCCTCGTCAGTGTGTACGACGACGTAGGTGAGGTTGCGCCAGGGGGTCCCGACGACATGGGTGGTAATGCCCGTGATGCGCACGGAAGTTGCTCCTTCTGAGCCGGAGTGGAGCTTGGCAGTTGTTCGATATTTCGACACACGTTCGAAATGTTGGCGTGACCGTAGCCAGTGACTCCGAAGGGTGTCAATGGATCACGCAGGGATCGCTCATGAGGATCATGCCCGTCACGGAGGGTGGGCCCGTTGCCCGGCGGTCTCGCCGGGGGCTAATCTGCGTTCGGCATACTGGCCGACAGCCGGAATCTCGAACGCCCAAGACATCGAACGACCACGACGCAGAGGGTGGGTGGACGGACATGGGACGTCATGTTCCCGCAGTGACCAGAGCACTGGACATACTCGAACTGTTCCTGGAGGGCGACGGTACGCTCTCCGCGCCGGACATCACCCGCAAGCTGGGTCTGCCGCGTACCACCGTCCACGAACTCGTCACCACCCTCGCTGCCCGCAACTACCTGGTCACCACTTCCGAGCAGCCGGGCCGCTACCGACTGGGCGTGCGCACCTACCAGTTGGGCAGCCGGTACGCCGAGCAGCTCGACCTCGCGGCCGAGGGGCAGCAGGTCGCCCGCGAGGTCGCCGAGACCTGCGACGAGACCGTCCACGTCGCGGTCCTGGAGGGCACCGACGTCATCTACATCGCCAAGGTCGACTCCACCCACGCGGTGCGCATGGTCTCCGCCGCGGGCCGCAAGCTTCCCGCGCACTGCACCTCCGTGGGCAAGATGCTGCTCGCCTCCCTGCCGGAGGCCGAACTCCGCTCCCGCGTCGACGGCAGGGAACTCGTCGCGATGACCCCCCACAGCATCACCGACCCCGAAGCCCTCCAGCAGGCCCTGGCCGAGATCCGTGCCCGCGGCCTGGCCACCGAGCACCGCGAGTCCAACCCGGACGTCAGCTGCGTCGCCGCCCCCGTGCACGACAGCGCGGGCCGGGTGGTCGCCGCCCTGTCGGTGTCGGTTCCGATGACCCGGTGGAGCGAGCAACGCGGCGCGGAACTGGCCGAGTTGGCTGCCAAGGGCGCCGCCGACCTCTCGCTGCGGCTCGGTCACCGAGGGCGTCTGGGATGAGGATGCGTACGCGGGTGGAGACGGCGGTACGGGAGCACGCGGCGCTCGGCGAGGGTCCCACCTGGGACCGGGCGGCGGGCCGGTTGATCTGGGTCGACATCCTCGGCTCCCGCGTTCACACCTATGACCCCGGCACCGGCCGCCGCACCGTCATGGCCACCGAACAGCACGTGGGCGCCGCGAAGCCGACCGCTGACGGCGGACTTGTCGTCAACCTCCGTGACGGAGTGGCTGTTTACTCTCCCGACGGGAGCTTCGGCTGGCTGCACCACGACCCGGTGCCCGGCAGGCGCGGCAACGACGCGGCGGTCGCCCCGGACGGCTCCCTGTGGGCGGGCACGATGCGCTACGACGAAGCCTCCGGCGGCGGCCACCTGCTGCGCATCGGCCCCGCCACCGCCGGACCCACCGTCCTCTTCGACTCCGTGACCGTCAGCAACGGCGTCGGCTGGTGCCCGCTCAGCCCCCGCGTCTACTACATCGACAGCCCCACCCGCCGTATCGACGTGTGCGACCTGCTGGACCACCTCCCCACGGGCAGACGTCCGTTCGTCGAGATCGAACCCGGCGCCGGATTCCCCGACGGGCTCACCGTCGACGCCGAAGGCTGCGTCTGGGTAGCCCTGTGGGACGGCGGCCAGGTCCGCCGCTACACCCCCGACGGCAGCCTCGACCGTACGGTCCACCTCCCCGTGCCCCGCCCCACCGCCTGCGCCTTCGGCGGCCCCCACCTGCGCGACCTCTACATCACCACCGCCCGCACCGGCCAGAGCCGCCCGCACCCGCAGGCGGGATCCCTGCTCGTGGTCCCGGACGCGGGGCAGGGGCTGCCGTCCCCGGCCTTCGGGGCGTGACACCCCGGCGGTGTCTTCGGCCGGCGGGCGGTCACGGCGCCGGTACGAACCCTCCCCGGACCGAGACGGGGCCGTCCGAGGACCGTGCGTCGACGCGGTAGCTGTCGGCCGAGGCGTCGCGGGTGCCGGGGGCGTGGTTGTACTGGGCGGCGAAGGTGTGCTGCCAGGCCGGCACGGTGCGACCGGGTTTGAGGGTCCAGCGGTAGAGAAGTCCGCCCCCGGACTCCTGCACGGTGACGGTGAAGTCGTCGCTCGGCAGCGTGCGCCAGTTCCCGGTGTCCCGTACACCACCGGTCGCGGCGATGCGGAGTTCCACCGTGAGGGAGGTGAGCGGCCGGGTGGTGGTGAGGAGCAGGTTGCTCTGGGCCCAGTAGCGGGTGCTGTGGGAATCCACCGCGCCGTTCGACGACAAGGGGCCGCTCTGTGCGCGGGGGGCATTCGACGCGGGAGGCGGGCTGGCTGGGTGCGATCCGGTGGGGTGCGAGCCGGTCGGGGGACGGGTGACGGGGGGAGGGGAGGCGGGGGAGTCGCGGGGAGGCGAGGGGGGCGTCGGAGTGGGGGTGGGGGAGGCGGCGGTGGGAGGGGGAGGGGCGGCCGGAGCGGTGGGGGTGCCGGTCGGCGGCGGGGTCCGGACGATCCCGGCGACGGCGAGCGTGCCGGTCGCCAGGATGCCGGCGGCGGCGAGGCCGGTGAGGGCGGCCTTGGGCCACGACCTCGCGACCGCCGGGGCGTGGTGCCGGACGGTGGGGCCGGACTCGCCGCGTTCCACCCGGGCCAGGATCCTCGCGCGGTCGGGCTGATGGGCCTCGGCGGCCTCGCGCAGCCGCCGGTTGATGTCGTCGTTCACCGGTTCCTCCTCCCTGCCATCAGTTCCCCGGCCGCTCGCACGCCGAGCGTCCGTTCCAGCTCCGCCATCCCCTTGGAGGTCTGGCTCTTTACCGTACCGACCGATATGCCCAGTGCTGCCGCGGTGTCCTTCTCCGACAGGTCGAAGGCGTGCCGCAGCACCACGCACGCCCGCTTGCGGAACGGCAGCCGGTCGAGCGCCGCGCGTACGTCCAGCACGGACGCCACGTCGGGCCCCTCGGTCCGCTCCGGACTGCGGGACCAGAACAGGGCGACCCGGCGTCTTTCGCGCACCGCGCTGCGGATGCGTTCGCGCGCCATGTTGGCCACCACGCCGCGGGCGTACGCCAACGGGTGGTCAGCCTGACGGAGCCGGCCCCAGCGCTGCCAGAGAGCGACCAGCGCGTCCGCGGCCAGGTCGTCGGCCGCGTCCGTCTCGCCGGTGAGGAGATGGGCGAATCGGGCCAGTTCGGCGTAGTGGCGTTCGAAGAAGTCGTGGAACTCCGCGGACGCGTCGTCGAGGAGCATTTCCCTCGGTCGCCCTCTCCCTGCATTTTGTATTTTGTGCGTCAAATACCGGCTTGAGCGTAACAACGGCCGTCACCGCGGCCGCCCGGAGGTGGGCTCCGGAAACTCCGCCGTGACCTTGGACGGGGGCACGGTCAGTGCCGGGCGAACTGGACGCGGGCCGACTGGACGACGTCCGGTTTCACCGCGATCCCGTCGACGGTCAGCCGCTGCCCGTGGATGTCGGTGATCCTGATCGACCCGCCGCATCCGCTGCCGCTGGGCGAGAGGAAGTAGTTGTACGAGGAGCGGGGCAGCCGCCGCCAGCCGTCCGCCGTACGGAATTCGAGCGTGGCCACCGGGTTGCGGTGACCGATCACCTGGACGGCACACCAGTGGGGGCTGGAACCCGTCTTGTACCGGAGGGACATCGGCCCGGCGGCGGCGGGGCTGAGCAGCTCCCAGGTGATCGGGATACGGCCCACCTTGAGGTCGGCTAGTTTGGCGAAGGCCTGCTGGCTGAGGTCGAGCTGTCCGGGTGCGCAGGGCAGCGGGCACTCGTTGACGATCCGTACCGTCAGGGAGGCCCCGCTCGCGGCACGGACGCGGACGTACGCCCCGCAGGCCTTGGCCGACTCGTAGTCGGTGTGGTTCATCGCCGCGACCATGAGGTCGGGGGCCGGGCCGTACAGGCAGGCGCCGTTCCCGTCGGCCGCCTCGTAGGCGGTCGCGACGCCCCGGTAGGCGACCTTGGGCTTGATCCGTCCGGCCAGGGAACCGGCGGAGGACACGGACCCGGCGGCGGCCGGGGGCGCGGCGGACGTCTTGCGCGGGCCGGGCCCGGCCGACGGCGTCGGGGTCACGGTGGGCGACGGAGTCGACGGGCCGGTGGACGGCGGCTTCGTCGGTACGTTCATGGGGTGGGCCGTCATGGCCGGGGAACCGGTCAGGGGCGGGACGGTCGCCGGGGCGGCCGCGACCGAGTCACCGGCGGGGGCCCCGGAGCCGTCCCCGCTCCCGGGGAGGAACGCGAGGAGCAGGCAGCCCAGAAGGGCGACGGTGCCCAGAACCAGCGGAACACCGAGGGCCGGTCCGCGTCCGTGTCTGCGCCGTGGCGGGGGAGTGCCGTGCTGCGTGGTCGTCCTCGGGTCCATCCGTGGGGTCCATCCGTTCGGTTCTACGTGTCGACGTGGTGTTCTTCAGTGGCCGCCGGAGGCGGAAAGGTTGCCGCCCCGGTTCTCGCCGGGGGGCGCAGTCAGGAGAGGTCGCCGTACACCACGCCTCGGCCGTAGCTGCCGACGTAGACCCGGCCGTACCTGTCGGGGTCGCCGGAGATGACGCTGATGGAGCTGCCGCCGAACTGGTTGCGGTCGTCGTTGATCCGGACCCAGGCGGTGCCGCCGTCGTCGGACCGGAACAGCCCGGTGACGCCCTTCACCGTGCCGCTGAGGTACAGCGCCTGGTGGCGGGCCCCCGGGGCCGGCTTGCCGAAGCCGATGCCCGACGCCTTCTGCACGCCGCTGAGCCTGGTGAAGTTCGCCCCGCCGTTGGTGGAGTGCAGCAGACCGCCGTCCCCGGCGCTGATCCACAGGTCACCGGCGGCGCCCGGGGCGGCCTTGAGGGGGCCGGTGCCCAGGCCGTTGCTCAGGCCGGTGGCCCGGCCGCTGAAGCTGCGGCCGCCGTCGGTGCTGGCGTACAGGGTGCCGCCGCTCAGGGCGTAGAAGGTGCGCGCGGCCGTACGGTCGGCCACCACGGCCGTGTCCGCGGGAAGCCCCGTGACCGCCGTCCAGGTCGCACCCCGGTCGGTCGAGTGGTGCGGGCGCTGTCCCTCGGCGGTCCAGATCAGGGTGGACCCGTCCGCCGCGACCGCCACGCTGCCGCCGCGCGCGCCGTTCACCGGTACCCCGGCGAACGCGGCCCAGTGGGCCCCGCCGTCGGTCGAGTAAGCGCCGTGCTGCTCGTGGCCGAGCCCGACCCGCGCCATGAACGCGGGCTTCGACTGGGCGAAGTCGATACCGGTGGTGTTGGTGAACAGCGGTCCCGACAGAGCCTTGGCGGGAACCTTGGTCAGGTCCTCGTGCCGGAAGCCGCTGACGTCGCCGAGCGCGCTGATCAGCGGCTGGCCGGGCGGCTTCATCAGCCCGAGGGTCGCGGTCTCCTCCAGACCCTTGGCCGGAACCGTCCAGTGGGTCCTGCCGCCCTTGTCCGCCGCGGTCACGTCCTTGCTGCCCCAGATCCCCGACCCGGTGCCGTACAGGACGTGCCCGGAGTCGAAGGGGTCGATGGCCAAGGCGCCCATCCAGTGGCCGATGCCCTTGCCGACGTACGGCGCCGCGGAGTTGTCCCGTACCGAGGTGGCGCCGAGCGCCTTCCAGGAGGCACCGCCGTCGTTCGACCGGTACAGCTCGTCCGAGGGCCACCAACGGCCCAGCGTGGTGACCATCACTGTGGACGGGCGCCGCGGATCGACGGCCAGCCCGGCGAATCCGTAGGTGCCGCTGGACGGCGAGATGTTCTTCCACGCCCCGGTGGCCGGGGTGTGCTTCCACACCGAACCGCCCGTCACCCCGTTCGGGCCGGGCTCGTTGGTGTACGTCAGATACAGCGAACCGTCACCGGAGAGCACCCCGTGGTGCGGCAACTCCCCCTTGGGCCGGCCCGGTACCGGCTGCCAGCTGCCGCCGTTGTCGGTGGAGCGGTACAGCGAGGTGCCCTTGTCGGCCACCCCGACGTAGAGGGTCCTGCTGCCGGACGGGCCGAAGGTCACGAAGGACAGGCCGACCCCGCTGCTCGCACCGTCCTTGACGGGGAAGCTCGCGACCTGGCTCCAGGTCACCCCGAAGTCGGTGCTGCGCCAGAGCCCGTTCTTGCGGGTGCCCAGGTACAGCTTGCTGTGGTCGGCGGGGTCCACCACCAGCCGCTCGCCCATGGACCGGCCGTCCTCGTTCCCGCCCAGTTTGAACGGCAGGTCGGTGCGCTGGAACGTCCGGCCCTGGTCGGTGGAGCGCAGGATCGCGCCGTTGCCCGCCCAGCCGTTGGTGTAGTGGCCGCTCGCGAGGTACACGCGGTCCGGGTCGACGGGATCGGTCGCCAGGCTCTCGATGCCCAGCAGGTTCCAGTCGTCCCCGCCGATCCAGTCGGTCATCGAGGTCCACCGGCCCGCGGTCGTGTCCCAGCGGTAGGCGCCGCCGATGTCGGTCCGGGCGTACAGCAGGTCCTTGCGGGTGGGGTGGAAGACCAGCCCGGTGACGAATCCGCCGCCGACGATCTGCGCGTTGTTCCAGCTGTAGCCGCCCTGCGAAGCGGAGTCCTTCACCAGCTTCCACTGCTGGTTGGCGGTGTTCCGGTCGGTGAACTGGATGAGCGGCGCGCCCTCGTCGCGGGAGCCGCCCCGCACGTCCAGCACCAGGCCGGTCCTGCGGGAGACGAACTTCACCGCCCCGTCGCCCACTTCCTCCAGCTTCCACTGCTGTGCGGCGGAATCACGGTCGGTCTGCTGCTCGACGGCGGCAGTCGCGTGGGTGGCATCGCCGGGTATGCCCAGGACCTTGCGGCTGGTGCGGTTCTCCAACTCGTAGTAGCCGTCGCCCACCGGCCGCAGCCGCCACTGCTGGCTCGCGGCACCGGCGACGCGGCCCGCCTGCCGTATCCGGACGCCGTCCGAGGTGGCCGCCCCGGGCACGTCCAGCACCTTGTCGCTCCGTACCGACACCAGGGTGTAGTACGCGCCGGGGTCCACCGCTGCGGCGTCCGCGTCGTCCTGTACGAAGAGCAGGTACGGGCCGAGCACACCGGTCACGCCCAGCGCCAGACCCAGGGTCGTCCTGCGCCGGCGGTGGCGTCCACGGGCGCGCTGCTCGGGGGCGGCCGCGTGGGCGCGCCGCCGTCCGCCGTCGGCGCGGGGGTCCATCTCGTTCATGGGGGGTGGTCCTTGCTTCGTTCCTGGGGGTCGCCTCCTCGTTGCCGCCGCCGCGGAAAAGGTTGCCGCCCGGTTCGGACTCATTGCCGCGCGCGGAATATCCGTACGTCCCAGGCGCCGAGAGACACCGGCTCACCTGCGGCGACGGCCGTGCCGTCGAGGGCGTCGACCAGGTGCGCGGGCGCCGGAACGTCCTCCGGCTCCCAGCTCCAGTTGTGCACGACATGGACGCGCCGCCCGTCCGGGGAGGTACCGGTCGCCACCGTGACGGACTCGGGCAGCTCGTCCCAGCCGCTGACGGGGGCGGGCGCCAGCCAGGCGGCCAGCGACCGGGCCAGGCCGCGCCCCGGCACCGTACCGACGCAGGTCACCCGGCCCGTGCCGTGCGGGCGGGTGGTGACGGCGGGCCAGCGGCCGAAGTGCAGGTGGTTGTACCCGGCCAGCACCGTCGCGTCGGTGACGGTGAGGCCCTCCACCCAGTGGGTCGCGGTCGCGTCGCCGTCGAGGTGCAGGGGGCTGCCGGGTGCGGCGTGCAGCCGGAGCGCGCCGGAGAGGTTGCTGAACTCGTCGTACGACACCCCGGCGGCGGCCGTCAGCCGGGCGGGGGCCGGTTCGGGGCGGGCCCGCGCCTCGTGGTCCGCGTAGCCGGTGCGGGGGCCGAGGACGAGGTGGCCGCCCGCGGCGGCGTACGCCTCGAACCAGTCGAGCAGGGAGTCCTCGGCCAGGTACAGGCCGGGGACGACCAGGGCGGGGTGGCGTGCGGCGGCCACCTCGGGCGCCAGGCCGTCCCGTTCGCCCCGGGCGTCGTGCAGCTGGCGGGCGTGCAGGACGCGCACCTGGCGGTCGGACTCGAACGCGCCCCGGTAGAAGGGATCGAAGATGCGCTGGTACGAGGCGGAGTCCGGACAGCCGTCCGCGCTCGCCAGCGGCGGGTACTTCTCCATCAGCCACTGGCTGGGCGTCGAGTGCACCATCGCGATGTCGGCATCGGGTGTGATCCCGGCGAAGAGATCGCCCACGTGCTCGAACTCGGCGCCCAGCGCGGCGAGTTCGGCGTACACCCGGCCCGGCCGCCCGCTGTGCGGCAGCACTCCGCCCCAGTGTGTCTCGGTGCCGAAGTGCAGGGTGTGCCAGTGCCAGTACTCGATCATCCGCGCGCCGCGCGAGACGAGCGCCCACGCGGCCTGCCGCCACTGCCCGTCGTAGCCGGGGCGGTTGTCCGAAGTGCCGCTGATGGCCTGGGCGTTGGTCTCGGTGACCAGGAAGGGCTCCTGGCGGGAGGAGAAGATCCGGTCGGCGCTGCGGTACAGGGCCCACACACCGGTGGTCTTCCACTGCTGCTCGTGGGTGAGGGGGGTGGGGTCGGGCAGGCTGAGGGCGTCCTGGAGGTCGTAGTAGGGGTTTCCCGCGGTGACGTCCAGAGCGTCGGTGAGTTCGTCGTCCTCCAGCGCGGGGTGGGCGTAGGAGAGGCAGGTGGTGACGAACTGGTCCGGGCGGGCGTACTCGCGGGCGATGTCCGCCTGCCGGCCGATGAACTCGGTGGTCAGGCGCGCCTGGAACGCCCGCCAGGCGACGTCGTACTGCGGCTGCTGGTTGCCGTCGGGCTTCCACAGGTCGGCCCAGGTGGACAGGCGGTGCGACCAGTAGACCAGGCCCCACTCGCGGTTGAGGGTCTCCACGTCGCCGTACTTCTGGCGCAGGTGGTCGGTGAACCGCTGGAAGACGCCGTGGTTGTGCGGCAGGCGCAGACCGGGCTCGTTGTCGACCTGGAAGCCGATGACGGCCGGGTGGGCGGCATGGCGGGCGAGGATCGCCCTGGTGACGCGTTCGGCGTGGAAGCGGAAGGCGGGATGGGTGAAGTCGGCCTCCTGGCGGGCGCCCCAGCCGGTGGGCCGCCCGGTGGTGGGCTCGACGGCGATCTCCGGGTACTGGCGGGCCAGCCAGGGCGGCACGGCGTAGGTGGGGGTGCCGAGGACGACGGAGATGCCGCGGGCGTGCGCCCCGTCGAGCACCGGGGTGAGCCAGTCGAGCTCGAAGCGGCCGTTCTCCGGCTCCCAGGTGGACCAGACCGACTCACCGACCCGGATGACGGTGAACTTCGCCTCCGCCATCAGGTCGAGGTCTTCCTTGAACCGGTCGTGGGGCTGGTACTCGGGGTAGTAGGCGGCGCCGAACAGGACGCGCGGGGGCAGGGGGAACACGTCGGATGCACCTCGGAATCGACAGCGTGAGTGCCCCGGCTGCCGGGGGAGCGGCAGCCGGGGCGTGGGTGGGGGCAAAGTCAGGGTCAGGGTCAGGGTCAGGCGACGGTGCCGGTGACGGCGGTCCCGGTCCTGGTCACCTTGTAGGTGACGGTGGCGCCGCTGTAGAAGTGGAAGACCAGCGTGGCCGTCTGCCCCTCGCGGAGCGACGTGTTGAACGCCGGGGTCAGGACGATCGTGCTCTTCGGGTAGTCCGGCGAGAACGCCTGGTTGAACTCCTGGTACGGAGTCCAGTTGGTCGGGCCCGCGTTGCTGCCGTCCGCGTAGGTGGCGTGCATGGTGGCCAGTTGGTCACCCCGGTACTGGGTGGGGACAGCGAACGCCTCGGTGGTGCCGGTCGCGTTCGTCAGCACCGGGCGGTCGGTGGTGACCACCTCGACGGTCCAGGGCCGCCCGGCGGAGAACCGGGCCTGCACTTTCGCGTTGACCCCGTATCCGCGGTCACCGGCCAGTCGGGTCAACAGCTGTGCGGTGAAAGTGAGTTGGTCGCCGGTGACGGTGTAGTCGCGGCCCTGGACCAGCTTGCTGGAGCCGTGCCACAGGCCCCGGAAGGCGAGGCCGTTGCGGTTGAGGGTCAGTGAACGGGTGCCGATCTCACCGGACTTGGGCAGGTACACCCGGTCGAAGGACGTGCTGCCCGAGCGGGAGGTCCAGCTCGACTTGATCAGGGCGAACAGTTCCGGGTCACGCCACTTCAGGGTCTCCCGGTTCAGCAGGTTGAACGCGTCCCACAGGGCGGTGGTGATGCCCAGGGTGCGCATCTTGTGTCCGAGGTGCTCGAAGTACTTCAGCGCCTCGCCCCGCTCGACGCTCTCGGGGTGGAAGTGGTTCGGCCAGCTGAGCAGGCCGAACTCGCCGAGGTACACCGGGATGCCCCGGGCGAGGAGGGTGTCGCGCACCCGGTTGAAGGAGTCCTCCAGGTCCTTCCTCGCGACCTCGTCGTAGCGGGTGCCGCCCGCGATGTTCACGCTGAACGGGTACCAGCTGTAGTAGTGCACGGTGGCGATCAGGTGCGGGTCCTTCAGCGCGCGGATCGTGGTGACGAGGTCGTCCAGGGGCTTCTGGTTGGAGGAGGTGTTCCAGGAGGGCAGGACCAGCACACGATTGCCGTTGCCGCCGCCCGAGGCGCGGACGATCGAGTGGAAGGAGGTGTTGAGTTCGTGCAGGAGCCGGGTGATCTGCTCCTCCGAGGCGTCCGCGAACTGCGGTTCGTTGATGCTCTCGAAGAGCACGCTGCGCGGGGCGTCACGGAACTGCCGGGCGATCTGGGTCCACAGGGAGTTGTAGCGGGCGACGACCGAGTCGTGCTCGGTGGACATCTTCTTGATCCACTGCCACGAGTCGTGGTGCACGTTGAGCACCACGTACAGGCCCTCGGCGACCGCGAAGTCCACGACCTGCTGGACCCGCTTCATCCAGGTGGCGTCGACGGCGTAGGGCGCGGTGGCGGATTGGTGGTCGGTCCAGGTGACGGGGATGCGGACGCTGCGGAAGCCCTCGGAGCGGATCTTCGCGAAGTGCGCTCTGGTGGTCAGCGGGTTGCCCCAGGACGTCTCGTCCGGGATGGCGTCCAGGGTGTTGCCCAGGTTCCAGCTGGGCTGCATCGCCGCGTTGACGTCCTTGGCCTTGTACGGCACGGCGACGGCGGGCCGCGGCGGCTTCCTGTCCGCGTCCGGCCCGGCCGCCGCCGTACCGGCGGACAGGCCCAGCACGACCGCCAGCGCCAGCAGCACGGCCAGCAGACGGCCGGGACCGTGACTTCGGTGGTACGAGGAGCGTCGTAGGTCGTTCACGGTGTTCCTTTCGGTCGGTGGTGCGCCGTGGTGCGGGGGAGTCGACTGGCTCAGCCGTCGAGCGGCTCGTAGTCGAACCAGTCGAAGTGCACGGTGCCGGAGGCGGCGTACATGCCGATCACCCGGCCGGTGAAGCCGCCGGCGACCTCGGTGGAGAGGTACCGGCCGTCGAGGGAGGCGAGTTCGGTGCGGGTGCCGTCCGGGGCCTCGACGCCGAGGACCAGCCGGTCGGGACCGGTCCGCGGGCCCTGCGGAGGCTGCCGTACGACGTCGAGGCCGAGCACCACCGGACCGGCGGGCACCGGGGCGGAGGCGACCTCGGTGCGCACGGACCCGATCCGGGCGAGGACCCTCACTTCGCCGTCGGCCGCCTCGATCTCGTAGTGGTGCTGCTCGTCCAGCCGTACGGCCAGCCCGCCGCGTCCTTGGCCGGGGTCCACGAGGGTGCGCACCCGGCAGGAGAAGTGCTGCTGGCGGCGTCCTACGAGGGTCACGTCGGGCGCGTCGAGGGACTCCCCTGCGGCGCGCAGCGTCAGGTGGCCGGGGCGTTCCCCGGTGGTGCACAGCTGCTGGGGGCGGGCGCGCACCGAGATCCAGTGGAGGGCGAGCTCGGCGTCGTCGAAGTCGTCCCGTTTCGTGGTGGCGGGAACGGGGTGCAACGGCCAGGCGGGGGTGGGCAGTTCGCCGGTGACCTCCCCGACCACGGGCCAGCCGTCGACCCATTCCACCGGGGCGAGGAAGGTCTCGCGGCCCAGTACGTGCCAGCCGGGGGTGCCCCCGCGTGGCCGTACGGCGAGCAGCACCATCCACCAGGAACCGTCGGGCGCCTGGACCAGGTCCGCGTGACCGGTGTTCTGGATGGGACGGTTGGTGCCGCGGTGGGTGAGGACGGGGTTGTCCGGGCACGGTTCGAACGGGCCCGAGGGGTGACGCCCGCGGGCGATCGAGACACCGTGGCCGCGCTCGGTCCCGCCCTCGGCGATCATCAAGTACCAGAACTCGCCGATCCGGTACAGGTGCGGCGCCTCGGGGGCCAGGGCGCCCGGGCTGCCGGACCAGAGCGGGCGTGGCCCGTCCAGCACCTTCCCGCTGTACGGGTCCAGACGGACCTGCGCGACCCCGGCGACCGTGCACCAGCAGGTGCCGTCCTCGTCCCAGGCGAGGTCGGGGTCGATGCCCGGGACGTCCGGCAGCCGCACCGGGTCGGACCACGGGCCTGCCGGGTCGGTGGCGGTGAAGAGCATGTTGCCCTCGTCGCTCACGTTGGTGACGATCAGCCAGAAGCGGCCGTCGTGGAAGCGCAGGGTGGGCGCGTAGATCCCGCCGGAGGACGGAGTGTCGTACGGCAGACGCAACTGGGCGGGCCGGTCGAGGGCGTTGCCGATCTGCTTCCAGTGCACCAGGTCGCGGCTGTGGAAGACGGGGATGCCGGGGAAGTACTCGAAGCTGGAGCAGACGAGGTAGTAGTCGTCGCCCCGGCGGCAGATGCTGGGGTCGGGGTGAAAACCGGGGATCACCGGGTTGGTGAGGGTGCGGGTGCCGTCTGAGCGGGGGTGGTCCGACACGTGGCGGGGTCCTTTCGCCGGGGCGGAGAGGCGGAGGGGCGGGAGAAGCGCGTTCGGTATATCGGACATCGTTCGGAACGAATCCCGTGATGCCCCGAAGAGGCGTTCGGGCGAGCGGGTCCGCTACGGCAACGGCACCGCTGAAGTACTCAGCCCTTGATCGCACCGGTGAGGACACCGGTGCGCAGGTGCTTCTGGACGAAGGGGTAGACGACAAGCAGCGGTATCAGCGTCAGGACCACCACCGCCATCTGCAACGACAGCGGAGCGGTCTGCATCTGGGTGCCGCCGAAGCCGCCGTCGACCGAACCGGGCATCCCGTTGCCCCTGTTCACATAGGTGAGCAGTACGTACTGCAACGGCCACTTCGCGCTGTCCGTCGGCATGTAGAGCATGACATTGAAGAAGGAGTTCCAGTATCCGACCCCGTAGAAGAGCGCGATCACGGCGGTCACGGCACGGGAGGTGGGCAGGACCACGGACCACAGGATGCGCCACTCGCCGGCGCCGTCCATCCGGGCCGCGTCGATGAGTTCGGAGGAGGTCGACTGGTAGAAGGCGCGCAGAACGAGGATGTTGAAGACCGAGACCGCGCTCGGCAGCACCAGCGCCCACCACTGGCCGTAGCCGCCGAGCCCGGTGACGACCAGGAAGGTCGGAATCAGTCCGCCACCGACGAACATGGTGACGATCAGCAGCATCAGGACGAAGCGGTGGCCGAGCGACCTGGACCGGGAGAGCCCGTAGGCACAGGTGATGGAGACGGCCATGGAGAAGACCGTGCCGACGAGGGTGATGCCGAGGCTGACGATCAGTGCGTTCAGTACGGTCGAGTCGCTCAGCATCTGCCGGTACGCCTCGGCGGTCAGCCTGTCCGGCCAGATCACCAGACCACCGGCCCGGTTGATCGAACCGGCGTCGGAGAAGCTGGTAAGGACGATGATCCAGAGCGGGACGACGACGAGGGCGAGCACTCCGCCGAGCGTCAGGCCCTTGGCGGCCTGCCCGGCCCTGGTGGGCGGTTCCTCCCAGGACGGGCGGTTCGAACTGCCCTTGGTACGGGGGGACCTGAGTGCCGAGCGCCGGGTGGTGGCGTGGGTGAGTGTGTCGGTCATTTTCGGTACAACCCGTCTTCGCCGAAGGCGTGGGCCAGCTTGTTGGCGCCCCAGATGAGCAGGAGCGAGATCACGCTCTTGAAGAGGCCGGCCGCAGCCCCGTAGCTGTAGTCGCCGGTGGCGATGCCGTAGTAGAAGGAGAAGGTGTCCAGGACGTCCGCCGTGTCGTGGCCGACCGCTTCGCGCTGGATGAGGAACTGCTCGAAGCCGACCGTGAGCGCGTTGCCGAGCCGCAGCACCAGCATCAGGACGATCACTCCGCGCAGACCGGGCAGCGTGATGTGCCACATCCGCCTGAAGCGGCCCGCCCCGTCCACCGCCGCCGCCTCGTAGAGGTCGGTGTTGATCGCGCTGAGTGCGGCGAGGAAGACAATGATCCCCCAGCCTGCCTCCTTCCAGACCGCCTGCGAGGTGACCAGCAGCGCGAAGGTGTCCGGGTTGGTCATGATGTCCCAGGTCCCGAGGTCGTGCCGGCGCAGGAAGTGGTTGATCGCCCCGGCGCCGCCGAGCATCTGCTGGAAGATCGTGATCGCCAGCACCCAGGAGAAGAAGTGCGGCAGATAGACCACGGACTGGAAGAAGTTGCGGATTCTCGTGCTGAGCACGGAGTTGAGGAGCAGGGCCAGCACGATCGGCACGGGGAAGAACAGGATCAGCTGGACGAAGCTCAGATAGAGCGTGTTCTGCATCGCCTGCCAGAACTGGGCGTCGGAGACGAGCCTGTTGAACTGCTCGAACCCGATCCACGGGCTGTTCCACACGCCGTTCAGCGGGTCGTACTCCTGGAAGGCGGTGAAGACGCCGAAGAGCGGGGCGTAGTTGAAGACCAGGAGCAGGACGACGGCCGGCACCGTCATGAGCAGCAGGCTGCGGTCCCGGCGCAGACGGATGCGCCAGTTGCGCGGGTCCGCCTTCTCGGCGCCCGCGTCGCCGGGACCGGTGGGGCCCTTTGGCGGAGGGGGCTGCGGGGCGTCCGGATCGGGGGTGCGGGCGGCGGGGGCGTGCGCCGTGCTCACAGGCCCGTCCCGTACTTCTCCAGGACGTGGGTGGTCATCCACTCCTTGAGGCGCTTGCCCTGCCCGGACTTCCAGGAGTCGACGACCGTCCGCACCTCGGACACCGTCTTCTTGCCGTGGTTGCAGTCCTTGATGGTGTCCGCCACGGCCTGTGCGGCCTCCGCTGTCGCCATCGCCTGCGGCAGGCTGATGTTCATGCCCCAGAACGGCGGCTTGACGAGCGCCTGGACGTTGGCCTTCTCCCAGTCCGTGACGTCCTTGACCAGCTGGTCGGCTCCCGGGGCACTGATCACCGCCGCGGGGGTCGCGAGGCCGGAGTAGGTGCCGGTCTGGGCGAACTTCTTGCCGTCCTCCGTGTAGACCGGCACCCCGTTCTCACGGGTGTGGTGGACGCCCTCGACCCCGAACTGGGTCATCGTGTACTCGGCCGAGCCGTACGGAGCGGCCAAGTAGTTTGCCACCGCGAGGAGTTCCTCGATCTGAGCGGGCTTCAGATTTCTGTTGAGGTAGCTGATCATGCTGGAGGCGGGGCCCATCTCGATCCTGGGCTTCCCCTTGCCGTCGGCGGTGAAGACGTTGAGCGCACCGCGCCGGAACCGGGGATTGGCGGCGAGGCCGGACTGGTGGTCGGCGAGGACCCAGGCGCCCTTGCCGTCGCCCTTGATGAGCGTCTTGCCGCTGTAGAAGCGGGTGTTGGCGGCGGCGTTGTCGCCCGCCAGGGCATCCGGGTGCATGGAGCCGGACTTGGCCAGCCGGTAGTGCCAGTCGAGCGCCTCCAGGAACTCCTGGGTCTCGTAGAGGTGGATGAGCTTGCCGTCCTCCACTTTCCACTTCGTGGGAGCGCCCCAGAAGGTGTACACGTACGTCCAGATGTCGTCGAAGGCCCAGACGCCCCGCTTGGCGTCGGTGAGTTCCTTGCCCAGGCGCATTAGGTCGTCGGCGGACCTGACCTGGTCGGCGGTGATGCCCTTGGCCTCCAGGATGTCCCGGCGGTAGAAGGTGGCGCCGACTTCGTAGTTGCTGGCGTGCCCGGGGACGCCGTAGAGCTTGTCGTTCCAGACACCCGTCTGCCAGGCGCCGGTGGGCAGGGCCGCCAGGTTGGGGTACTTCCTGACCTTGTCGCCCGCCAGGTACGGCGTCAGGTCGGCCAGTTGGGAACCGGCCAGCTGCCCGGTGGCGAAGTTGGGGTTCCACCAGGCCGGCAGCAGTATCCAGTCCGGCAGCTTCTTGGCGGCGGTCATGGTGGGGACGATGGTGTTGTAGGTGTTGCCGTCCGCAGGCTTGACCTGGAGTTCCACCCCCAGCGCCTTGTTCATCGCCCGGTAGAAGGAGTTGCCGGCCTGCGGGTTGGTGCCCCACAGCGGAGTGACGGCCGTGTAGCTGCCGCCCTTGCCCGGTACGCCCTGGACGGTGACGGGAGGCTTGGCCGGGTACGAGAGGTAGCCGGGGTGCGTGGCCACGTCCTTGCCCCCGGCCACCGGCGCTATCTCCGGTTTCACGGCAGTGCGTGCCACATACGTCGGCAGCGCCGCCTTCATGCCTTCCTTGGTGTTCGCACCGCCGCGCTGTGCCCCTCCGCCCCCTCCGCAGGCAGTGAGCAGGGGAGACATCGCGGCGGTGCCTGCGACGGTGGCGGCGGCGGTGAGCAGACGCCTGCGGCTCATCTGGTGGCTCATGACGGTGGGGGCCCCTTCCGGCAACAGCGTGTCGAAGCGCTTCACTTGGCAGCGGAAAATAGCCGAGTTCATTCGGACGAAACAAGAGGGAGAGCAGAAGGAAACTTTCTTTTCCCTTCTCGTTGACAGGTTCTCGGCGGGAGTGAGAACGTCGATGCGCTTCGATGATGGTCTGTCAAGGCCCACCCGTCCAAGGGGAGTTGCACGTGAGTTCCGTGCCCGAGTCCGCAACTGATCAGCCTGTCTTCCGCGATTCCGGCCAACCGTTGCGCAAGCGCGTCGACGATCTGCTCTCGCGGCTCACGCCCGACGAGCGGCTCGCGATGCTGCACCAGCACGTACCGGCCGTTCCCCGCCTGGGAGTCGAGGGATTCCGTACCGGCAGTGAGGCTCTGCACGGAGTCTCCTGGATCGGAGAGGCCACCTCCTTCCCGCAGGCCGTGGGCCTCGGCGCCACCTGGGACGAGGACCTGGTGCGCAGGGTCGGCGAGGCCGTCTCGGTCGAGCTGCGCGCCTTCCACCACCACCGCACCCCCGCCACCGGCCAGGGCCGCCACAGCCTCCAGGCCTGGGCGCCGGTCCTCAACCTGCTGCGCGACCCGCGCTGGGGCCGCAACGAGGAGGGCTACTCCGAGGACCCGGTGCACACCGCCCGCATCGGCGAGGCGTACTGCCGCGGCATGTCCGGCGACCACCCGGACTACCTGCGCACCGCCCCCGTCCTCAAGCACTTCCTCGCCTACAACAACGAGGACGACCGCTGCACCACCTCCTCCGGGCTGCGCCCGCGCGTCCTGCACGAGTACGACCTGGCAGCCTTCCGCCCCGTCATCGCCTCGGGCGCCGCGACCGGCGCCATGGCCGCGTACAACCTCGTCAACGGCCGTCCCTGCCACGTCACTCCGCTCATCGAGACCGAACTGCGCCGCTGGGCCGAGCCCACCGGTCACCAGCTGTTCGTGGTCAGCGACGCCGAGGCCCCGTCCAACCTGGTCGACCCGGAGCACTACTTCGACGACCACGCCGTCTCCCACGCCGCCGCGCTCAAGGCCGGGATCGACAACTTCACCGACCACGGCGAGGACAGCGACATCCCCCTCGGCAGGCTCCGCGAAGCCATGGGGCGCGGCCTGATCGACCAGAGCGACATCGACCGCGCCGTCCGCCGCCAGCTCGAACTACGCTTCCGCCTTGGCGAGTTCGACCCGACACTCGACCCGTACGCGGCCATCGGACCCGAGGTGATCGACTGCGCCGAGCACCGCACCCTGGCCCGCGAGGCCGCCACCGAGTCCGTCGTGCTCCTCAAGAACGACGGACTGCTCCCGCTGGACGCCCGGCCCGGCCCCCGGATCGCCGTCATCGGCCCGCTCGCCGACACCCTTTACGAGGACTGGTACAGCGGAACCTTGCCCTACCGGGTGAGCATCGCCGACGGCCTCACCGCGGCACTGGCCGCCCACGGCGGCGAGGTCGTCCACGTGGAGGGTGCCGACCGCATCACCCTGCGTTCGACCACCACCGGAGAGCTGCTCGGCAAGACCCCCTTCGACGTCAACGAATGGGGCGACGACGTCCTCACCCTGCGGGCCGCCGACACCGGACTCCACCTCAGCCTCAAGGAGGACGGGACCCTCGCCGCCGACCAGGAGATCCTCAAGTCCTGGTTCGTCAACGAGACCTTCCGCCTCGAACCGGCGGGCGAGGGGCGGGTGTTGCTGCGTTCGGTGATCTCCGGCCGGTACGCCGCCGTCGACCCTGAGGACGGCCGTACCACGGTCACCGCCGACACCCCGGACACCGCCGAGCAGTGGGAGAGGGAACTGCTGCACGACGGCCTCGCCGCAGCCCGCGCCGCCGCACAGTCCGCCGACGCCGCCGTTGTCGTCCTCGGCAATCACCCGATGATCAACGGCCGCGAGACCGAGGACCGCACCGGCATCGCCCTGCCCGCCACCCAGGAGCACCTGCTCCGCGAAGTCGCCGCCGTCCGCCCGGAAACCGCGCTGACCGTCATGAGCAGCTACCCGTACGCCGTCGACTGGGCCGACCAGCACCTGCCCGCCGTGCTGTGGACCTCCCACGGCGGCCAGGAGACCGGCCACGCACTGGCCGCCGTACTCCTCGGCGACGCCGACCCCGCCGGCCGCCTTCCGCAGACCTGGTACCGGGGCGACGACGAACTGCCCGCACGCCTCGACTACGACATCATCAAGGCGGGCTGGACCTACCAGTACCACCGCACCGCGCCCCTCTACCCCTTCGGCCACGGACTGTCCTACACCGGCTTCGGCTACGGCGACCTGCGTCTTTCGCGGTCGTCGATCGACCAGGACGGCACGGTCGACGTCACGGTCACGGTGACCAACGGCGGACCACGCCCCGGCAGCGACGTCGTCCAGCTCTACGTCCGGGCGCTGGACACCCGTTACGAGGCACCCCGGCTGCGTCTCGCCGACTTCCGCAAGCTCCGGCTCGATCCCGGCGAGAGCCGCGAGCTGACGTTCCAGGTACCGGCCGAACGGCTCGCCCACTGGGACGTCGCCACCGGCGCCTTCACCGTCGACCCCGGCGGGTACGAGATCCTCGTCGCCCGCTCCGCCGGACACTCCGTCCTCACCGCACCCCTCACGGTGACCGGGAGGGACCCCGAGCCCCGTGTGGTCGTCGAACGACGCACCCTGACAGCCGACTTCGACGACCACACGGCCATCGCCCTCGTGGACGCCACCCCCACGCACGGCGACGCGGTCACCGCCGCCGACCCCGGGCGGCCCGCGACCCTGCTCTTCCGCGACACCGACCTCTCCGGAGCGGTCCGCGTCGCGGTGGAGGTCGCACGCGAGGACACCGGAACGGACGAGGCGCGGCTCGAACTCCGGGCGGCGGGGCGGCTGTTGGCCGTGGTTGACGTGCCGGTCACCGGCGACCGCCACTGGTGGACCACCGTGACCGCCGCATTCGCCGAACCGGCCGCCGGCGTCCACGACCTGCACCTGACCCTGCACGGCGAGTTCCGCCTCCGAGCCTTCCGCTTCACCGGGTCCGCCGGGTCCGCCGGGGCCGCCGGGGCCGCCGGGGCCTCCCGGTCCGCCGGGTCCTCCCGGTCCGCCGAGGCCCACTGAGGCCCACTGAGGCCCACCCCACCACGCGCGGCGGCCCGCCCTCGCACGGAGGCGGGCCGCCCGCCCCCCGACCGCGCCCGCACCACCAGATGTGGCCCCGGCGCCGGTCACGTACCCGCACCACGGCACCCCGCCGTCCCCCGACAACCGGAGAACCACCATGCCGCTCACCGACCTCGGCCCCGATGAACTCAACGAGTACCGGCCCGAGTTGTGCGTCCCCGAGGACTTCGACGACTTCTGGCGGCGCACCCTCGAAGAGGCCCGCGCACACGGCAGCGCGGTCAAGGCCGATCGGGTCACCTCCGCACACCTCCTGAGCAACGTCGAGGTCGACGACGTACGCTTCCCCGGCTGGAACGGCGAGCCGGTGGCCGCCTGGCTGCTGCGCCCGCGCGGCGCGGAAGGACCGCTGCCCGTCGTCGTCACCTACATCGGATACAGCGGCGGCCGCGGCCTGCCCACGGAACATCTGCTCTGGGCGTCCGCGGGCTTCGCCCAACTCGTCGTGGACAGCCGGGGCATGGGACACGACACTCCGGACCGGACCGTGGGCGACGGCACCCAGTGGTCCGAAGGATTCATGACCCGCGGCATCGACCACCCCGACCACTACTACTACCGGCGGCTGATCACCGACTGCGTGCGCGCCGTGGACGCCGTCTCCCAGCTGCCTGGCCTCGACGAGGACCGGATCGTGCTGACCGGCGGCAGCCAGGGCGGCGGACTCGCCCTCGCGGTCGCGGCCCTAGTCGGCGACCGTGCGGCGGCCCTGATGACGGACGTCCCGTTCCTGTGCCACTACCGCCGGGCCGTGGACATCACCGGGGAGGCCCCGTACTCGGAGATCGCCAAGTACCTGCGCTGGCACAGCCGCCACCGCGTGGAGGAGACCTTCGCCACCCTCGACTACTTCGACGGCGTCCACTTCGCCACCAGGGCCACCGCGCCCGCCCTGTTCAGCGTCGGACTGATGGACCCGATCTGCCCGCCCTCCACGGTCTACGCCGCCTTCAACCACTACGCGGGCGAAGACCGCACCATGACCGTGTGGCCGTTCGCCGACCACGGCGGCGGCTACGGCTCCAACCCGGCCGTCCAGCTCGCCTGGCTGCACGAACGCGGCACGGCCCCCGGGCTCTGACCGACCCGACGGGACCGCACCATCAACTGGCCTGTACGGAAGGGCAGTTGGCCAGCCCGGGTCAGCCCAGGCCAGCCCGGGACAACCCAGCCCGGGACAACCCAGCCCAGCCCAGGCCAGGCCAGGCCAGCCCGGCCCAGCCCGGCCCAGCCCAGGCCAGCCCAGCCCATGCCGGCCCGCGCCCAGCCCCACCCCGACCCACCCACGAGGTACCCCGTATGCACCCTCCGGACTTCCCGGAACTGCCCGCAGGATTCCGCTTCGGCGCCGCCACCGCCGCCTACCAGATCGAGGGCGCCCACGACCAGGACGGCCGCGGCCCGAGCATCTGGGACACCTTCAGCCACACCCCCGGCCGCACCCTCAAGGGCGCCACCGGCGACACGGCCTGCGACCACTACCACCGCTACCGCGAGGACGTGGGGCTGCTGCGCGACCTCGGCGTCGACAGCTACCGCTTCTCGCTCTCCTGGTCCCGCCTGATCCCCGCGGGCACCGGCCCGGTCAACCCCCGGGGCCTCGACTTCTACGACCGCCTCATCGACGAACTCCTCGCCGCCGGCATCGCACCCGCCGTCACCCTCTACCACTGGGACCTGCCGCAGGCCCTGGAGACCCCGCCCCCGGGCAGCACCGCCACCGGCGGCGGCTGGCGGGTGCGCGAGACCGCCGAGGCCTTCGCCGAGTACGCCGCCCTCGCCGCCGCGCGCTACGGGGACCGCGTCGAGCGCTGGATCACCCTCAACGAGCCGTACTGCTCCGCCTTCGTCGGCCACGCCGAAGGACGCCACGCTCCCGGCACCCAGGAGGGCCGCGGCGCGCTGGCCGCCGCCCACCACCTCCTGCTCGCCCACGGCCTCGCCGTACAGGCGCTGCGCGGCGCGGGTGCCCAGGAGGTCGGCATCGCCCTCAACATCGACCGCATCCACGCCGCCTCCGACCGCCCGGAGGACCTCGCCGCCGTACGCCGCGCCGAAGTCCTGCACAACGAGACCTGGACCGAACCGCTCCTCGGCGGGCGCTACCCCCGTGGCGAGCACGAAACCTGGGGGGCGCTGGCCGACGGCTCCTGGCGCCGGCCCGGCGACCTGCGACTGATCGGCGCCCCGCTGGACTTCCTCGGCGTCAACTTCTACCGGCCGACCACTGTCGGAGTGGCAGCCCACCGCACACCTGACCCCGGCCTCCGCGACGCCGTTGACATCGGTGTCACCGAACTCGACCCGTACGGCACCCGGCACACCACCATGGGCTGGCCCGTCGTACCGCCCGCACTCACCGAACTGCTCCGCGACCTCCACGCCCGCTACCCCCACCTCCCACCGGTGTGGATCACCGAGAACGGCTCGGCCGAGGACGACACCGTCGCCCCCGACGGCCTCGTCCACGACACCGGCCGGATCGCCTACCTGGCCGACCACCTTGCCGCCGTCGCCGACGCCGTCGCACAGGGCGTGGACGTACGCGGCTACTACGTGTGGTCCCTGCTGGACAACTTTGAGTGGGCGCGCGGCTACGACCAGCGTTTCGGCCTGGTCCACATCGACTACGACACCCTGAACCGCACGCCCAAGGACAGCTACCGCTGGTACCGGGGCATGATCACCGCGCATCGAGCGCGGACGGAGGAACCTGCCCGATGAAGTTCACCGACGGCTACTGGCTGATGCGTCCCGGCGTGGTGGCGCGCTACGCCGCGGAGGTCGCCGACATCCGGGCCGACGAGCACCGGATGACCCTCTACGCCCCCGTGAAGCACGTGCGCGGCCGGGGCGACACCCTCAACAGCCCGCTGCTCACGGTCGAGTGCTGGTCGCCCGCCGAGGGCGTGATCGGGGTGCGCACCACCCACCACGCCGGTACGCCGGACCGGGGGCCCCACTTCGCACTGCCCGGCGCGGAACCGGGCGCGGGAAAGGTGCGCAGGGACGGAGCGGTGACCGAACTCTCCGCCGGCGAACTCACCCTGCGGGTGGACACCTCCCAGCCGTGGCACCTGGAGTTCACCGCCGAAGGCCGGACCCTGACCACGGTGGGGGAGCGCGGCACCGGCTTCGTCACCGACGCGGCCGGAAGCCATCACATGTTCGGTCAACTCGCCCTAGGAGTGGGGGAGTTGGTGTACGGGCTGGGCGAGCGGTTCACCCCGTTCGTCAGGAACGGCCAGACGGTGGACATCTGGCAGGCGGACGGCGGCACCAGCAGCGAGCAGGCCTACAAGAACATCCCCTTCCACCTCACCAACCGGGGCTACGGAGTCTTCGTCAACCACCCCGGCAAGGTCAGCTACGAGATCGGCTCCGAGTCCGTCGGCCAGGTCCAGTTCAGCGTCGAGGACCAGACGCTGGAGTACTTCGTCGTGCACGGCCCCACCCCGAAACAGATCCTGGAGCGCTACACCGCCCTCACCGGCCGCCCCGCCCTCCCCCCGGCCTGGGCCCTGGGCCTGTGGCTGACCACCTCCTTCACCACCGACTACGACGAGGCCACCGTCAACCGCTTCGTCGGCGGCATGGCCGAGCGCGGCATCCCGCTGAGCGTCTTCCACCTGGACTGCTTCTGGATGCGCGAGTACCAGTGGAGCGACTTCGCGTGGGACCCCGAGACCTTCCCCGACCCGGCCGGAATGCTGGCCCGGCTCAAGGAGCAGGGACTGCGGATCTCCGCCTGGATCAACCCGTACGTCGCCCAGAAGTCGGCTCTCTTCGCGGAGGGCATGCGCGAGGGGTACCTGGTGCGCCGCGCGGACGGCAGTGTCTGGCAGTGGGACCTGTGGCAGCCCGGCATGGCCCTGGTGGACTTCACCAACCCCGCCGCGCGCGACTGGTACACCGGCAAGCTGCGCGCCCTGCTCGCCCAGGGGGTGGACTGCTTCAAGACCGACTTCGGCGAACGCATCCCCACCGATGTCGTCTGGCACGACGGTTCCGACCCCCAGCGGATGCACAACTACTACACCCAGCTCTACAACGAGGCCGTGTTCGAGCTGCTGCGCGAGGAACGCGGCGAGGGCGAGGCACTGCTCTTCGCCCGCTCCGCCACCGCCGGGGGCCAGCAGTACCCGGTGCACTGGGGCGGTGACTGCGAGTCCCACTTCAACGCCATGGCCGAATCGCTGCGCGGCGGGCTCTCCCTGGGGCTGTCCGGCTTCGGCTTCTGGAGCCACGACATCGGCGGCTTCGAGGGCACGCCGAGCCCGGCCGTCTTCAAGCGCTGGGTGCAGTTCGGCCTGCTCTCCTCGCACAGCCGGCTGCACGGCAGCAAGTCGTACCGGGTGCCCTGGGACTACGGCGACGAAGCCGTCGACGTCACCCGGGAGTTCACCCTCCTCAAGCACCGCCTCGCCCCCTACCTCCAGCGCGCCGCCCAGCAGGCGCACACCACCGGCATCCCGGTGATGCGCGCCATGGTGCTGGAGTTCCCCGACGACCCCGCCGCGGCCACCCTCGACCGGCAGTACCTGCTGGGCGGCGACCTGCTCGTCGCCCCGGTCTTCAGCGACGACGGCACGGTGGAGTACTACGTCCCCGAGGGAACCTGGACCAACCTGCTGACCGGCGAGCAGGTCACAGGACCGCGCTGGACCAAGGAACAGCACGGCTTCCACACCCTGCCGCTGCTCGTCCGCCCCGACTCCGTCATCCCCCTGGCGGCCGACGACCAGCACCCCGTCTCCGCCTGGGCCGACGGCATCGAACTGCGCGTCCACGCCTTCGCCGACGGCGCGGAGCGTACGGTCGTCATCCCCCGCTCCGACGGCCCCGGCGAAAGCGCCCGCTTCCAGCTGCGCCGCAGCGGCGACCGACTCCACGTCACCACCGACAGCCTCCGTCCGTGGCACCTGCGGATCGGCGGACCGGACGGCACCCTGCACACCTGCCCGGGCGGCACCCCGCAGGCCGACTTCCCCTGGCCGGCCTGAATCAGGCGCTTCGCACCGGTTTCGCGTTCGAGGAGCCGGACATCGGGGCAGGGTGACCGACACACGGCCGAGTTCATGTCCTACGGTTTCCGGAAGGCACCCGGATCCCTTCCGGGCGCACAGCTACGGAGGTGGGGACTGTGGCCGGGAAACGCGCCCAGCGCACGACAGGTACGCAGAGCCAGGACGGGGCGGCCAAGGTGACCATCAGCGAGATCGCCCGGGAGGCCGGAGTGTCCGTGCCGACCGTCTCGCGCGTCGTCAACGGGCGTTCCGACGTCTCACCCGACACCCGGGCCCGTGTGGAGGACCTGCTGCACCGGCACGGTTACCGGCGCCGCCCGGGGGCACAGGGGGCCCGGGCGGCGCTGCTCGACCTGGTCTTCAACGACCTCGACAGCCCCTGGGCGGTGGAGATCATCCGGGGTGTGGAGGAGGTCGCGCACGAGCAGGGCGTGGGCACGGTGGTCTCCGCGATCCACGACCGGGCGGGCGCGGCCCGCCAGTGGATGACCAACCTGAGGGCCCGCGCCTCGGACGGCGTGATCCTGGTGACCTCCATGCTTGAACCCGGTCTCCACGACGAACTGCGGCGCCTGGGCGTGCCGTTGGTGGTGATCGACCCGGCCGGATCGCCCGCCACGGAAGTGTCCACCGTCGGCGCCACCAACTGGGCCGGCGGGATGGCTGCCACGGAGCACCTGCTGGGGCTCGGCCACCGCAGGATCGGCTTCATCGAAGGCCCGCCCAGGCTGCTGTGCTCCCGGGCCCGCCTCGACGGCTACCGCGCCGCACTCGACGTGGCCGGGGCCCCGGTCGACGACGAGTTGATCGTGCCCGGCGACTTCTACCACGAGTCGGGCTTCACCGGTGCGAACCGGCTGCTCGACCTGGACGAGCCGCCCACCGCGATCTTCGCGGCCAGCGATCAGATGGCGCTCGGCGCGATCGAGGCACTGCGCCAGCGCGGTCTGCGCGTGCCCCAGGACATGAGCATCGTCGGCTTCGACGACCTGCCGGAGGTGCGCTGGTCGTCCCCGCCGCTCACGACGGTCCGTCAACCCCTGTCCGACATGGGCAAGTTGGCGGCCCGGGCGGTGCTGGACCTGGCCCGGTCGGTGCAGCCCGCCTCGCCGCGGGTGGAGCTCTCCACGGAGTTGGTGGTCCGCGCGAGCACGGCGAGGCCGCACCGCGCATAACCGAGCAGTGACTTCCGCCCCGGAGGGGCGGCAGGGGTGTCAACGTCCTTTTTCGCCAGGACCGTTGACACCCCTTTCACATGCCCGTAACTTCCGTGTCCGTCTCCCGAAAATTCTCGGACTTCTTCCGGAAGGTGCGCTGTGTCAGCCTCCGATCGAGTCGCCGCATCCCTCTTCGGTGCCGCGTCCTCCCCGTTTCCCCGCCGCCGATTTCTGGGAGCCGCGACAGCGGCCGGACTCGGTATGGCCGGACTGTCCGCCTGCTCGGACTCCGGGGCCACCACCACCGACAGCGAGGGCCGTACGGTCGTGGAACTGTGGAACATCCAGACCACGGAGCCCTCGAAATCCGTCTGGCCCGAGCGGGTCAAGGCGTTCGAGG
The DNA here is from genome assembly GCF_055579625.1 of Streptomyces sp. NPDC032721. NCBI lineage: Bacteria > Bacillati > Actinomycetota > Actinomycetes > Kitasatosporales > Streptomycetaceae > Streptomyces > Streptomyces sp. NPDC032721. The sequence goes on from NZ_JBVIMX010000003.1 coordinate 42,241, forward strand.
CCAAGAACCCCAAGGTGCGCATCAAGCTCGTCACCCTGGAGAACGACGCGTACAAGTCCAAGATGACGGCGCGCACCAGTTCCGGAAAGCTGCCGGACATCTACCACACGTGGGGCGGCGGTGTCCTGAGGCAGCAGATCGACGCGGGACTCGTGGAGGACCTCACGTCCGCCGTCAGCCCCATGGCCCCCACCTTCATCCCGGCGTCGCTCAAGCCCTACGAGTTCGACGGCAAGACGTACGCCATGCCCATCGACATCGGCGCCGTCGGCTTCTGGTACAACAAGGCGCTCTTCGCCAAGGCCGGGATCACCGCCCCGCCGGCCACCTGGGCCGACTACCTCGATGCGGTCAGGAAGCTGAAGAGCGCGGGGATCACGCCCATCGCCCTCGCGGGCAAGGAGAAGTGGCCCGGCATGTACTACTGGGCGTACCTCTCCATGCGGGTCGGCGGAGTCGACAGCATGCAGAAGGCCGCCGACGCGAAGGACTTCACCGGCGACAGCTTCCTCAAGGCCGGCGAACACCTCAAGGAGCTCGTCGCCCTGGAGCCGTTCCAGAAGGGCTTCCTCGGCGCCGGGTACTCCACGCCCAACGGCGAGGCCGCGGTCATGGGCAACGGCAAGGCCGCGATGGAGCTGATGGGCCAGTGGGGGCCCAACGTGCAGGCCGACTCCGGCAAGGGCATCGGCAAGGACCTCGGGTTCTTCCCGTTCCCCGCGGTGGCGGGCGGCAAGGGCGCACAGACCGACGTGTTCGGCGGCGGTGGCGGGTACGCGGTCCGCAAGGGCGCCCCGCAGGCGGCCGTCGACTTCCTGAAGTTCTTCATGTCGCCCGAGTCCGACCGCATCCTCGTCACCAAGGCCGAGATGATGCCGGTCGTCAAGGAAGCCGTCGGCGCCCTGACCGACCCCAGCCTCAAGGCCGTCTCCGACACCCTCGGCAAGGCCACCGGCTTCCAGCTCTACCTCGACCAGGCCTACCCGCCCGCCGTCGGACAGGAGATCAACGACTCGGTCGCCGCCCTCATCGCCGGGGCCAACTCCCCCGAGCAGGTGGCCCGTTCCGTCACGCAGGTCGCCAAGAGCCAGTAAATGACCATGACTTCGACCGATAAGCGCCTCCAGCAGCAGGCCCTCGCCGAGCAGCCGGACGCGGACGGGCCCACCCGCCGCCCGTTCGCCCGCCGCTTGCGGGACTGGCTGACCCCCGTCTTCTTCACGGTGCCCGGCCTCGCTCTGTTCGGCCTGTTCGTCCTCGTGCCGATCCTGTACGCCGGGTACGTCAGCTTCTTCAACTGGGGCGGTTTCGGGGCCCCTTCGGACTTCACCGGCATCGACAACTACACCCGGCTGCTCAGCGACCCGGTCTTCCTCGGCGACCTGTGGCGCGGACTGCTGCTGGTCCTGCTGTCCCTGGGGATTCAGCTGCCGTTCGCGCTCGCCATGGCCGTGCTGCTCAACCAGAAGCTGCGCGGCCGGGCCTTCTACCGGATGCTGTTCTTCGCCCCGTACGTCCTCTCCGAGGTCATCACCGGCGTCCTGTTCTCCATGATCTTCGCGCCGGACGCGGGCCTCGCCGACAAGGTGCTCGGCGCGATCGGCCTCGACGAGCTGGGCGGACTGTGGTTCGCCGACCAGGACAACGTCCTGGCCACCGTGTTCCTCGTCATGATGTGGAAGTACTTCGGCTTCCACATGATGCTCTACCTGGCCGGCCTCCAGGGCGTCCCCGCCGCACTCCACGAGGCGGCCCGCCTCGACGGCGCAGGCCCCTGGCAGCGCTTCCGCCACATCACCCTGCCGCTGCTGGGACCGACGATCCGGATGAGCGTCTTCCTGTCCGTGATCGGCGCGATCCAACTGTTCGACCTGGTCTGGGTGGTGACCCAGGGCGGCCCCGACCACCACTCCGAGACGATGGCCGTCACCCTCTTCCAGTTCGGGTTCAAGCGCACCCAGATCGGCTACGCCAGCGCGATCAGCATCGCGATGTTCCTCATCAGTCTCGTCTTCGCCGTCGCCTACCAGCGCTTCGTGCTGCGCCGCGACACCGAAGGAGCCCTCACCTCGATGCGAGGCAACCGATGACCCCGACGCAGCCGACGCCACCGATGACCTCGAAGGCGCCGACGCCCCCGAAGGCACCGATGTCCCCCACGCTGCGGCGCAGACTGCGCTCCACACCCCTGTACGTCACGGTGTGGGTGATCGGCGTGGTCATGGTCACGCCCCTGCTGTACGCGCTCGTCTCCGGGTTCAAGTCCACCGACCAGCTCTCCGGGAACGGCTTCGGACTGCCCTCGCCGTGGGTCACGTCCAACTACACGGACGTCCTGGCCTCCGCCTCCTTCTGGCGGATGCTCGGCTCCTCCACCCTGATCGCGGTCGGTACGACCCTGCTGACGGTCGGCGCGGCAGCACTCGCCGCGTTCGCACTCGCCCGGTTCGCCTTCCGCGGCCGGGAGGTGCTGTTCACCCTCTTCACCGTCGGGCTGATGTTCCCGTTCGCCGTGGCGATCCTGCCGCTGTTCATCCTGCTGCGCACCTTCGGCCTGCTCGACAACCCGTGGGGCGTGATCCTCCCCCAGGCCGCGTTCGGACTGCCGATGACCATCGTCATCCTGCGCGGCTTCTTCCGGGAGATCCCCGGCGAACTGGAAGAGGCCGCGACGCTGGACGGCTGCTCCGCCTTCGGCTTCTTCTGGCGCATCCTGCTGCCGATGGCCCGCCCCGCCCTGGGCACGGTCTCCGTCCTCGCCGTGGTGGGCAGTTGGAACAACTTCCTGCTGCCGCTGCTCGTCTTCAGCGAACCCACCTGGTGGACGATCCCGGTCGGCGTCCAGCAGTTCCAGGGCCAGTACGCCGCGGACATCGCCCGCGTCTTCGCCTATCTGGTCCTCGCCATGGTGCCCGCGCTCGGCTTCTACGCCGTCGCCGAACGGCAGCTGATCGGCGGCATCACCATGGGCGCCACCAAGGGCTGAGCCCGCACGGGCCCGCCCGGTCGCCTCCCTCAAGCCCCCTTCGCACCACCCATTCGTACCGCACATAAGGAGTTCCATGGCCGAGCCATGGCAGAACACCAACCTGCCCGCCCACGCCCGCGCGGCGGACCTGCTCGCCCGGATGACCCACGAGGAGAAGACCGCCCAGCTCTCCAGCGTATGGATCGGCGCCGACACCGAAGGCGCCGACGTCGCACCCGGACAGCACACCTACGCCGCCCGCAGCGCCGCCCTCGACGCCCTGCTGCCCTACGGCCTCGGCCACCTCACCCGCCCCTTCGGCACCGTCCCCGTGGACCCCGCCGAAGGCGCCGCCCGCCTCGCCGGACTGCAACGCGCCATCCGCGCCGGCAACCGCTTCCACCTCCCCGCGATCGCCCACGAGGAGTGCCTGACCGGCTTCACCGCCTGGCAGGCCACCGTCTTCCCCACCCCCCTCGCCTGGGGCGCCACCTTCGACCCCGCGCTGATAGCGGAGATGGCCCAGGCCATCGGTACGTCGATGCGCGCGGTCGGCGTCCACCAGGGACTCGCCCCGGTCCTCGACGTCGTACGGGACCCGCGGTGGGGTCGCACCGAGGAAGCCATCGGCGAAGACCCGTACCTCGTCGGCACCATCGGCACCGCGTACGTACGAGGTCTGGAGACGGCCGGGATCGTCGCCACCCTCAAGCACTTCGCCGGATACTCGGCCTCGCGGGCCGCCCGCAACCACGCCCCCGCCTCGATCGGCCCGCGCGAGCTCGCCGATGTGATCCTCCCGCCGTTCGAGATGGCGCTGCGCGAAGGCGGCGCCCGCTCCGTGATGCCCGCCTACAACGACATCGACGGACTGCCCGCCCACGCACATGTCCAGCTCCTCACCCAACTCCTGCGTGAGGAATGGCAGTTCACCGGAACGGTGGTGTCGGACTACTACGGTGTCTCGCTCCTGGAGGAAGCACACCGGCTCACCGACGGGGAGGCCGGGGCGGCGCGGCTCGCGCTCGCGGCCGGTGTCGACGTGGAACTTCCGGCGGCCCGCTGCTTCACCCCCGCCGACCCGCTCCCCGAGGACCTGCTCGACCGGGCCGCACTGCGTGTCCTCACGCAGAAGTGCGAACTCGGCCTGCTCGACCCCCACGAAGGACCCGAACCCGCCGAGACCGCCGGCGCACCTGTCGACCTGAACCCTCCGCACATGCGGGAACTGGCACGACGGGTGGCCGAGGAATCGGTCGTACTGCTCGCCAACGACTCCGGTGTGCTGCCGCTCGACGGCGGATCGCGCCTCGCCCTCCTCGGCCCGCTCGCCCACGAGCAGGCCGCCATGCTCGGCTGCTACACCTTCCCCCGGCACGTCGGCGTCCACCATCCGGACCTGCCCACGGGTGTCGAGGTGCCGACGCTCGCCGAGGCGCTGCGCGCCGAGCTGCCGGATGCCGTGTTCGTCGAGGACCCGGCCGGTGCCGATGTGTGCCTGGCCGTGGTCGGGGACCGCTCCGGCCTGTTCGGCCGGGGTTCTTCGGGTGAGGGGTGCGACGCGGAAGACCTGCAACTGCCCTATGGTCAGGGTGAGTTGCTGGACGAGGCGATGGCTTCCGGTGTGCCAATGGTCATCGTCGTCCTCGGCGGGCGGCCCTACGCGCTCGGTCGCTGGGCCGACCGGGCCGCCGCGGTCGTCGCGGCGTTCTTCCCCGGGCAGGAGGGCGGCGGAGCCGTCGCCGGAGTCCTGTCCGGGCGGGTCGAACCCTCCGGGCGGCTGCCCGTCGCCGTACCGCGCAACCCCGGCGGCCAGCCCGCCCCGTACCTCGCCCCGCCCCTCGGCAGGCACGGGTTCCCCAGCACCGTGGACCCCACCCCCCTGTACCCGTTCGGGCACGGCCTCTCGTACACCGCCTTCGCCTGGGACCAACCCCACTGCGAAGCACCGGAGTTCTCCACCGACGGCGAGACCACGCTGCGCCTGACCGTACGCAACACCGGCGACCGGGCGGGCACCGAGACCGTCCAGCTCTACCTCCACGACCCGGTCGGCACCGTCGCCCGCCCCGAGGTCCGGCTCGTGGGATACGCCCGCGTACCGCTCGAAGCCGGTGCCTCGGCCGAGGTGCACGCCACGTTCCCCGCCGACCTCGCCGCGTACACCGGCGCGGACGGCCGCCGCGTGGTCGAACCCGGAGCCCTCGAACTGCGCGTCGCCGCCTCCAGCGAACACGTCCACCACACGGTGCCGCTCACCCTGACCGGCGCAGCGCGGCAGGTGGGGCGCGAACGCCGGATGCGGTGCGAGATGCGGGTGAAGTAGCACCACTCGTCCCTGTGCACGGTCAACAGCACGTCCCTTCCGCGTAGTTGAGAAACCCAACCGAGGAGAGACACCCATGCGCACCCCCGTACGCCGCCCCCGCGCCACCGCCGCCACCCTCCACGCATCGCGCGCCGCACAGTACAGTGCCGCGCGCTGAATCCGCCCCGGGGCCCGGCGAACGCCACGCCGGGCCCCGCAGCACGACGAACGAGAGGACGGCAGAACGTGCCCAGCGAACCCTTCTCCTCGCGGACGACGGTGGAGGGTCTGCCCGTGGGGCTGATGCCCCTGATCGCCTCGGTGCCGGCTCACCCACCTCGGCGCGGCGCTCAGCGGGCCGCGACACCACGACCTCACCCAGGAGCACGCCATGGGAAACGCAGCGACAATGACCCTTCCGGGACCCGTACGTCCCCACCCTGCGGCCTTCACCGTGCTGGACCTCGATCAGGCCATCCACTACTTCGTCGACGTGGTCGGCGGCGAAGTGCTGTACCGGCACGCTCCGTTGCGGGGTACGGACATCGACGGGACACCGCGCCCGTCGGAAGTCCATCTCTGCGCGCCCGCGGAGACCGCCCTGGTCGTACTGCCCCACGGCCAGCAGATCGAGCTGTCCGAGTACCGCACGACACCAGCCGCACGCATCTGAAGGCTCGTCCCTTCGCACTCGCCTCCGAGGGGTCCTCCCTGCCCCCGCTTCCCTCAACGTCCGGTATTTCGTACGGTGTTCGAAGTCTGTGACCGAGAAAAATAGAGCCGCGCCCCGGCCACGTCAACGCCTTCTCCCGAACCGGTTCTCACGCCGCCCGCGGCGCGCCCCGCATGCTTCCGCCGTGTTACGCAAACGTGATGTCCTGCTCTGGTGAGACCTCTTGACCAGCGTGAATTGTTAGCGCTCACAATGACCCTCGCAATGGTCGTTCGACCCTCGTCCGACACCCAGGAGGTGCGGTCATGACACAAGCTCAGTTCCGGCCGCCCACCATGGCCGATGTCGCACGACTGGCCGGTGTCTCGCATCAGACCGTCTCTCGCGTGCTGGGCGACCACCCCCATGTGCGGGACGCGACACGGGCCAGGGTGCTGGATGCGATCGCGGAGATGGGCTATCGCCGCAACTCCTCCGCACGAGCCCTCGTCACCCGGCGCACCCGGACCCTGGGTGCGGTCGCTTCCGACACCACCCTCTACGGTCCGGCCAGTACGTTGTGCGCGCTGGAGGAGGCGGCGCGCGCCGAGGGGTACCTCGTCTCCACGGTCAGCTTGCGCGCGTTGACGGTCGACAGCTTGTCCGAGGCGCTGGAGCACCTCAGCCAGGGGGGAGTCGAGGGAGTGGTCGTCATCGCCCCGCAGCGGTCGGCGGTCGAGGCCCTCGCCGGACTCCGCCACCCGTTCCCGGTGGTGACCGTGGGCACCGGGCCGGGGCTGGGGACCCCCAGCGTCAACGTCGATCAGCGCGCGGGTGCCTGCCTGGCCACGGAGCACCTGCTGGCCGCGGGCCACCGTCAGGTCTGGCACCTCGCCGGACCGGAGGACTGGCAGGAGGCCGTCGACCGGGCCGCCGGCTGGCGGGCCACGCTCGAAACAGCGGGTGTCGAACCGCCGTTGATGCTGCGCGGCGACTGGAGCCCCCTGTCGGGGTACCGGGCGGGCCGGAAGCTGGCCGAACGGGTCGGCAGCGGACTGACCGCGCTCTTCGTCGCCAACGACCAGATGGCGCTGGGGGTGTTACGGGCACTGCGCGAAGCCGGTGTACGAACTCCCCAGGACGTGGCGGTGGTCGGCTTCGACGACATTCCGGAGTCGGAGTTCTTCGCTCCTCCGCTCACCACCGTGCGACAGGACTTCTCGGCGGTGGGCAGGCGAAGTATCGCCCTGCTGCTGGATCTGATCGAGGGCCGGGATCTGTCCGGGACGCCCGCGACCGCCATCGAGCCCCGGCTGATCGTGCGCGACAGCTCTTTCTCGTACGGTCCCGGCCAGGGTGCAGGCGCCGCCTGACGCTGCGACTCCAAGTGCCGACTTGCCGTACTGCCCCATTTTTTTTGATCGGTATATCGAACATCGGCCGACTGGCTGGACACACGACAGTCTGTTCTCAAAGGAGAAGACCATGCTCAACCGAAGGAACTTCCTCACTGCGGCGATCGGCGCGGCGGCCGCGGGTGCCCTCACGGCCTGTGCCAAGCAGGACGACAGCGCATCGGGCTCCGACGGCGGCAGCGGCGGTGGCAAGAAGCTCACCCTCGGCTTCTCCCAGGTCGGCTCGGAGAGCGGCTGGCGTTCCGCCAACACCGACTCGGTGAAGTCGTCGGCGCAGGAGGCGGGTTACCAGCTCAAGTTCTCCGACGCGCAGCAGAAGCAGGAGAACCAGATATCCGCGATCCGCAGCTTCATCGCCCAGAAGGTGGACGTCATCGCCTTCTCGCCGGTGGTCGTCACCGGCTGGGACGCGGTTCTGAAGGAGGCCAAGGCCAAGAAGATCCCGGTCGTCCTCACCGACCGTTCCGTCGAGACGTCCGACGACTCCCTGTTCGTGACGCTGGTCGGTTCCGACTTCACGGACGAGGGCCGCCGCGCGGCCAAGATCCTTCAGAAGGTCCTCGAAAAGGCGGGCCACAAGGGACCCGTGAAGATCGCCCAGCTGGAGGGCACGACCGGTGCCGCCCCCGCGATCGAGCGCGCCAAGGGCTTCAAGGAGGTCATGGACGCCGAGCACAAGGACGACTGGAAGATCGTCGTCAGCCAGACCGGTGACTTCACCCGCGCCGGAGGCAAGCAGGTCATGGCGGCCTTCCTGCAGTCCAACCCGGACATCGACGTCCTGTTCGCGCACAACGACGACATGGGCATCGGCGCCATCCAGGCCATCGAGGCGGCGGGCAAGAAGCCCGGCAAGGACATCCTGATCGTCACGGTCGACGGCGTGAAGGACGGCTTCGCCGCCATGGCCGAGGGCAAGATCAACGCCATTGTCGAGTGCAACCCGCTGCTCGGCCCCCAGCTGATGGAGGTCGTGAAGAAGGTCAAGAACGGCGAGCAGGTCGAGCGCTGGATCAAGACCAAGGAGGGCGACTTCATGCAGGACCAGGCCAAGGAAGCCCTCCCCGGCCGCAAGTACTGATCGACACCCTTGCGGGCCGATACCCGCGCGGGCCGATATCCGTGCGGGCCGGCACCCGTGCGGGCCGACCACCCGTACATCCGTACGTACTGACCAACCGCAGGCACCGGCAGGGAACCACCGCCCTCCGCCCCTCCGCCCGGAGGGCCGCTCAGGAGGTTCCCCGCGGGCCTGACCGAATCCACGAGGAGCGCTGCCATGGCAGAGCCGCAGCCTGTCCTGGAGATGACGGGCATAGTCAAAGAATTTCCGGGGGTGCGAGCTCTGTCGGGTGTCGACTTCCGGCTCTTCCCCGGCGAGATCCACGCCCTGCTCGGCGAGAACGGCGCGGGGAAGTCCACTCTCATCAAGGTGCTGACCGGCGTCCACCCCCTGGACGGCGGCACCATCACCCTGAGCGGCGAGTCCGTACGGTTCGCCGGCCCGGCACAGGCGCAGCACGCGGGCGTCAGCACGGTCTACCAGGAGGTCAACCTCTGCCCCAACCTTTCGGTGGCGGAGAACGTCTGCATCGGACGCGAGCCGACACGCTTCGGCCGCATCCAGTGGAAGAGGCTGCGCCGCGAGGCGGCCGAGCTGGTCGACCGGCTCGGCCTCGACATCGACGTCACCGCTCCGCTGTCCTCGTACCCGCTGGCCGTGCAGCAACTGGTGGCGATCGTACGGTCGGTGGGCACCGGGAGCGCCGACGGCCGGGGAGCGGGCACCAAGGTGCTCATCCTCGACGAGCCGACCTCCAGCCTCGACCGCGACGAGGTCCTCGAACTCTTCGCCCTGATGCGGCGGTTGAAGGAAGAGGGCGTCGCGATCCTGTTCGTCTCGCACTTCCTCGACCAGATATACGAGGTCTGCGACCGGATGACCGTCCTGCGCAACGGCACCCTCGTCGGCGAACACCTGGTCCGCGACCTCGACCAGGTCGGCCTCGTCCAGCTGATGATCGGCAAGACCCTGGGCCAGCTCGACGAACTCCACGACCACCAACTCCACGCCGACGTGGGTGAGTCGCTGCTGAGGGCGGACGGCGTGGGCAGGGCCGGCGGTATCGCCCCGTTCGACCTGGAGATCAAGAAGGGCGAGGTCGTCGGACTCGCCGGACTGCTCGGCTCGGGCCGCACCGAACTCGCCCGGCTGCTCTTCGGCGCCGACCAGCCCGACAGCGGCACGGTGTCCATCGGCGGCAAGCAGGTCCCGATGAAGGTCCCGGGCGACGCGATCGGCGCCGGAGTCGCCTTCTGCTCGGAGAACCGCAAGACCGAGGGCCTGGTGCCGGACCTGACGGTGCGGGAGAACATCATCCTCGCCCTGCAAGCCGCGCGCGGCTGGACCCGCCCCATCCCCATCGCCCAACGCGACGAACTCGTCGCCCAGTACATCGCGGCCCTGGACATCCGCCCCGCCGACCCGGAGGCGAGGGTCGGCCAACTCAGCGGCGGGAACCAGCAGAAGGTGCTGCTCGCCCGCTGGCTGATCACCCGGCCCAAGCTGCTGATCCTGGACGAGCCCACGCGCGGTATCGACGTCGGGGCCAAGGCCGAGATCCAGAAACTCGTGGTCTCGCTCTCGGAGGAGGGCATGGCCGTGCTGTACATCGCGGCCGAGCTGGAAGAGGTCCTGAGGCTCAGCCACACCATCGGAGTGCTGCGCGACCGCAGGCTGGTGGCGCGGCTCGCCAACGGGCCGGAGATCACTCCCACCCGGGTCCTGGAGACCATCGCGAGCGGAGAGCACCAGTGACCACCACTCCCCGATGGCGGGCATGGACGCACCATCACCTGTTCTGGCCGGTTGCCGTGCTGGTCGTCCTGCTGCTCGTCAACGTTCCCTTCACCCCCGACTTCTTCTCGATCAAGGTGACCGACGGCCACCTCTACGGCAGCCTCGTCTCGATCGTGCTGTTCGGATCGCCCCTCATCCTGGTGGCGGTCGGCATGACCCTCGTCATCGCCACCGGTGGCATCGACCTCTCCGTCGGCGCCGTCGTCGCCATCACCGGTGCCCTGACCTGTTCGTACCTCAGCGGGCAGGCCGACCAGAGTGCCCTGTCCGGGGTGTTCACGGCCCTGGCCATCGGCCTGGTGGCCGCGGTCGTCTGCGGTCTGTGGAACGGTTTCCTGGTCGCCAGGATGGGCATCCAGCCGATCATCGCCACGCTGATCATCATGGTCGCCGGGCGCGGTGTCGCCCAGCTGATCACCGACGGGCAGATCATCACCGTCAGCAGCGAGCCGTACAAGCTGATCGGCGGAGGCTACTGGCTGACCCTCCCCTTCTCCCTCTTCGTGGTGGCCGCCGTCGTGGCCGTCACCGTCGCGCTGACCCGGCGCACCGCCCTCGGCCTGCTCGTGGAGTCCGTCGGCGGCAACGCCGAGGCCAGCCGCCTGGTGGGAATCCGGTCCGCGCGCATCAAGATCATGGCCTATGTGTTCTGCGCGCTGTGCGCCGGCGTCGCGGGCCTCATGATCAGCTCCAACACCTCGGCGGCGGACGGCAACAACGCCGGGCTGTGGATCGAGCTCGACGCCATCCTCGCCGTGGTCATCGGCGGTACGTCGCTGCTCGGCGGCCGGTTCTCCATCGGCGGCACGGTCGTCGGTGCCCTCGTCATCCAGACCCTGACCACCACGATCTACACCATCGGCGTACCGACCCAGACCAACCTCGTCTTCAAGGCCGCCGTCGTCATCATCGTCTGCCTGATGCAGTCCCCGAAGTTCCGCGCCCGGGCGTTCGGCGCGAAGGGCGCCGCCAAGCGGGCCGCGGCACCGGCCCCCGCGGACACCGCCCCGACGGCCGAGGCCGCTCCCAAGATGGAGGTGTCGTGATGAGCACGACCACCCAGAGGCCCACGGCGGCGGACAGCCGTACGAAGAGCAGGATCCGGCGGGTCCTCGCCGACCGGAGGCTGCCCGTCCTGGTGACGGCCGGACTCTTCGTCGTGATGTACGCCGCCGGTCTGAGCCGGTACCAGAACTACGGGTTCGGCGAGGCGCAGGTCTTCCTCAACCTGCTCATCGACAACAGCTATCTGCTGGTCGCGGCGGTCGGCGCCACCTTCGTCATCCTCTCCGGCGGCATCGACCTCTCCGTCGGCTCCGTCATCGGTTTCACCACCATGTTCACGGCGTGGCTGGTGGAGCGTCAGGGCCTGCCGATCGTGGCCGTCATCCCCCTGGCGCTCGCCGTGGGCGCACTCGGCGGCTACCTGATGGGCTATGTGATCCACCACTTCGAGATCCAGCCCTTCATCGTGACCCTCGCCGGCCTCTTCCTCTTCCGGGGCCTGTGCCTGGTCATCAGCAAGGAGTCCATCTCCATCGGTGACGCCTCCGTGAGCAGCATGGCCCAGACACAGGTGTCACTGGGCGGGGCCTTCCTGTCCATCGGGGCCCTCGTCGCGCTGGCGGTCCTCGCGGCCGCCTGCTACGTCCTGCACTGCACCCGGCTCGGACGCCGGGTGTACGCCATCGGCGGCAACGAGCAGTCGGCCCACCTCATGGGGCTTCCACAGGGCGGCACGAAGATCGCCGTCTACACGATCAGCGGTTTCTGCTCGGCGCTCGCCGGACTTCTCTTCACCCTCTACATCCAGTCCGGTGACCCGCTGCACGCCACCGGCATGGAACTCGACGCGATCGCCGCGGTCGTCATCGGAGGCACGCTCCTGACGGGAGGCTCGGGCTATGTGATCGGCACCCTGTTCGGTGTCCTCGTCCTCGGCCTGATCAAGAGCCTCATCCAGTTCGAAGGCACGCTCAGCTCGTGGTGGACGAAGATCGCGACAGGTGTGCTGCTGTGTGCGTTCATCCTGATCCAGCGGGCGATGACGGCCCGTCGGAAAACCTGAGCGGGCCGACCGCGACGGGGCCGTCGACGCGGACCACCCGGTCAGGCGGCCCCGGGTGGGCCCCGCGGTGGCGGTTCAGGGAGCCGTGAGGCGGAGCAGGACGGCGGACGGCGCGGTCGGCAGGGTCAGGCTCAGCTCGGCCCGGCCGGGTGTCCAGACGCAAGCGGCCCGGCTGGCCGAGGGGTAGAGCAGGTCGACCCGGGCGGGGGCGCCTCTCAGGTGCGGCAGGCGGAGCGTTGCCGTGGCATCGGTTCCGGGACGGCGCCAGGCCGTGAGGTAGGTGATGGCGGGGGTGCGCAGGGCCAGTGCGACCCAGGGGTCTTCCCAGCCGGGCAGGCCCAGCGGCCAGGACGGCACGGCGTGCGGCAGGTCGTCGCGGAGGGACTTGTACACCGCCACTGCTTCGTGGACCAACGCCCGCGCCCGCGCGTCCAGTTCGGGAAGGCGGCCGGAGAGATGGATGCGCCCAAGGAGTGCGTTGGCCATGGTGAAGGCCACCTCGTCGAGGGAGTCCTCCGGCTGGGGGTACGCCCACACCGCCCCCTGTTCGGGGTTGACGGCGGTGGGCGCGGAAGCCGCGATGGGGGCGTAGCGGTGGAGGTTCTGCTGATCGCTGGTGGACTGCAACTGCATCCGGGACAGCAGGGCGTCGTCCCAGCGCATCCCGCCGGAGGAGCAGTTCTCCAGGACCAGGTGCGGGTACCGGTCGAGGACGCCGTCGAGCCAGTCGAGCTGCGCCCGGTTGTGGCCGAGCAGGCCCGCGCCCGGAGTCTCACCGGGGTGGGAGCTGGTGCCGGAACCGGGGTCGACGTTGTGGTCGAGCTTGAGGTACCCGACGCCCCACTCGCCGACGAGGCGGTCCACGACCTCGTCCAGGTGGGCGCGGGCGGCCGGATGGCGCAGGTCCAGATGATGCCGGCCGGCCTCCGTGACGCGGACGCCGTCGCGGCGGAAGAACGCCTCGTCGGGCAGGGACTTGGCCATCGGGCTGCGCACTCCGACCATCTCCGGCTCCAGCCACAGGCCGGGAACCATGCCCCTCGCCCGGATGCGGTCCAGCACCTCGTGGAGGCCACGCTCCCCGGGGAACCGGGAGGCGGCCGCCTCCCAGGCGCCGACGGTGTCCCACCAGCCGCCGTTCTCGTCGTCGTACCAGCCCGCGTCGATGACGAAGTACTCCGCGCCCGCTTCGGCCGCGGCCTCGATGTGCGGCAGCAGGCTTTCGGTCGTGGGGTCGCCCATCAGGCAGTTCATGTAGTCGTTGAAGACGACGGGCAGCCGCTGGTGGTCGGTGTGCGGGCGGCGCTGGACGCGGCGGTAGCGGGTCAGCGCGGCGAACGCGTCGTCCGGGCCGCCGTCGGCGCTGAAGGACAGGGCGGCGGGCACGGCATGGAATTCGGCGCCGGGTTCGAGGGGGTGGCGCCAGCCGTGCAGGAGGTCGGTGGGGCCGAACAGCGCGGCGTAGACCGCCCGCTGGTTCTCCTGGCACTCCCAGCGCCAGCCCCCGCCGTTGTGTTCGATCTGCCACAGCCAGGTGCGACCGGTGCGCCGGTCCGTCAGACCGCCCATGGGGAGATGCCCGCAACTGGACCAGGTGCCCTGCCCGTGCAGAGCGAATCCGGCCTTGCCGTGCGCCAGGCTCACACGTCCACCGAGGTTCGGTTGGCTCGGACGCATCGGTTTCCGCTGCCAACGGCATTCGGCCGTCCAGTCGTTCTCCGCCCACAGCAGGTCCAGGTCGTCGACGGCCGTCGGGGACCGCGGGACCAGGCACCCCGCCGCGAGCGAGCTGACCGACTCCAGGTTCAGCGCGGCCCGGCCTTCGTTGCGCAGGGTCACCTCGCTGCGGAGCACGGGAACGCCGTCCGGCGACCGGTACGTCACCTCCGCGACCAGCCCGGTTCGCGGCTCGCGAAGCAGCAGGCTCAGCACGTGCCAGTCGCCGTCACGGCTCGCGCGGTGACCTCCGTACCGCAGCCGCCCGCCGAGGTCGGTGCCCACCAGACGGTTTCCCGACCAGCCGCGGCCGTGCCCCGTGGCCGTCACCTCCACCAGGGGCAGGGACGCATTGGGGCTCGGCTGCGCCTCGCCGGGCTGACCGATGTGGGTGAGGCGCGGGCCGTCGTCGTCGAGGGTGATCTCCAGGTGGAGGGCGTCGTGTCCCCACAGGAAGATCTCTGGCCCCTTCGTCGTCTCTTGACGGGGCATGGTGTCCTTCCGGTCAGTGCCCGCGCAGAACCGCGCAACCACCGGCCGGCAGTTCGCGTACGGGGGCGTCGGTGAGCAGGTCGTACGCGGCCTCCGGCAGGGGGACGGCCTCGGCGGTGTGGTTGAGCAGGACCTGCCAGCGCCGTCCGTCGGGGGAGCGGCGGGTGACGGCCTCGACACCGGCCGGCAGGTCCGGCACCTGCGGTGCGACACCGGCCTCCGCCAGCAGACGGCCGACCAGCGCCGCGTAACCGACGTCGTCCAGCCGGGTGGACAGATACCAGCCATGTCCGCTGCCCCAGCGGTGCCGGGTGAGGGCGGACTCGTCCGTGAGCATGCCGTGGGTGTACGTGGCGAGGGTCTCCGCGCCCTCGGTGCGCAGCAATTCGCTCCAGACCGTGCCCTGCGAACCGTCCGACAGGACGATCCGCTCGTCCTCGCGCAGCGGCCGGTACTCCTCGACGCGGATGCCCAGGGCCTCGCGCAGCGGTGCGGCCGGATAGCCGCCGAGCCTGGCGTGCATGCGGTCGTCGACGAAGCCGCTCGCGTGCTGGACCAGAAGCGTCCCGCCGCCGTCCACATAGCGGCGCAGGCTCTCGGCCCCCTCGTCGGACAGCAGGAACAGGGCCGGGGCGACGACGAGCCGGTAGCGCGCCAGTTCGTGCTCCGGGCGGGCGAAGTCGACGGTGCACCCCGCGTCCCACAGCGCGCGGTGCGCCCGGACGAGTTCCCCGTGGTAGTCGCCGAGGCGGGGGGAGGGCAGCCCGTCGACGCCCAGTGCCCACCAGGCGTCCGGGGAGTCGAGCACGGCCACCGACGCGGTGACCGTCGACCCCGCCAGCTCGCCGAGCCGGGCGACGGCCTCGCCCAGGTGCGTGACCTCGCGGAAGATCCGGCTGTCGGGACCCGCGTGCGGGACCATCGCCGAGTGCCAGCTTTCGGCGCCGGCCCGGGACTGCCGCCACTGGAAGAACAGGGCACCCTCCGAACCGCGGGCGATGTGGCCGAGGGAATGACGCATGATCTCGCCGGGCTCCTTGCCGAGGACGCGGCCGCCGTCGTACACGGTGTTGGTGCCCTGCTCCATCAGAAGCCAGGGACGGCCGCCGCCGAGGGAACGGGTGCGGTCGGCGTGGACGGCGACGTCGGCCGCGGCGTCCAGCCCGGGTGCTGCCGGATACTGGTCGGACGTGACGACGTCGAGTTCACCGGCGAGGGCCCACAGGTCCACGTTCTGGTAGGCGGGGAGCATCAGATTGGTCGTCACCGGCCGGTCGCTGTGCGCGCGGATCGCGTCGCGCTGCTCGCGGTAGGCGGCGACGATCTCGGCGGACCAGAAGCGGCGGAAGTCCAGCGCCTGGCCGGGGTTCCTGTGCCACTGCGAGGCGCGCGGCGGCAGTACCTGCTCCCAGGACGTGTAGTGCTGGCTCCAGAACGCCGTTCCCCAGGCCTCGTTGAGGGCGTCCAGCGAGCCGTGGCGTGCTCGCAGCCACACCCGGAAGGCGGCGGCCGTGTGGTCGCAGTGGCAGAGGGTGCCGTACTCGTTGTGCACGTGCCACAGTGCGAGGGCGGGGTGGTCGCCGTACCGCTGGGCGAGGGCGGAGGCGATCCGGCGGGCCGCGCGCCGGTAGGCGGGCGCGGTGAGGCAGTAGGTGTCGCGGCTGCCGTGGGTGAGGCGCGTGCCCTCGGGCGTGACGGGCAGTGCGTCGGGGTGGGCCAGGGTGAACCAGGGCGGCGGTGAGGCCGTCGGGGTGGCGAGATCGACGGCCACGCCGTTCGCGTGCAGGCGCTCGATGTGGGCGTCGAGCCAGCCGAAGTCGTAACGCCCTTCCTCGGGTTCGAGCAGTGCCCAGGAGAAGACGCCCACGGTGGCCAGGTTGACCCTGGCCCGGCGCATGAGCTCGTCGTCCTCCTTCCACACCGGCTCGTCCCACTGCTCGGGGTTGTAGTCCCCGCCGAAGGCCAGGCCGCCCAGGCGGTCGGTGATGCTGCGAGTCGTCATGACGGTTCCTCGGTCGGGGGACAAGCGGCTTCTCGGTGATCTGCAGGGCCGGGTGACAGCAGTACGTACCGCCCAGGACGCCGGACCCCGGCCGGACGGCAGAGGGGCCGGTGCGGCCGCTTGCGCGGCCGGGGACGCCGTGTCGAAGCGCTTCGCCAGCAGATGCAAGCTAACGGAGGGATTCCGCAGAAGACAAGAGCCTCCGCTGGATAATGCTTCCCCTGATGGGCACTTGATAGATTGCCGACGGGGACAGCGAGGTCGAAGCGCTTCGCCAAAGCTCCCCCTTGGAGACCTGGTGACATCCCACTCCGTACAGACAGCTCTCGTCCGCCTCGACGGTCCGCCCGAACCCGCGGCGGTCGGTATCGGCGTCCACGGCCCGGCCGGGCACGTGGACGAGTTCCAACTGCCGGACATGTGGCAGTTCCACCTCTACGACTACGAGGCCGACCTGACCGTGGGTGGCGTCGCACACCGGATTCGCCCCGGCCACGTCAGCCTCGTGCCGCCCGGAACGCCGGTCCGCTACCTGTACCGGGGCCGCTCCGAACACCTCTACGTCCACCTGCGCCTCGGTGCTCAGGGCGCCGCCCGTGAGGTGGCGACGGTTCAACGCGCAGGCATCCGGGCCGCAGTCCTCGACGGCCAGTTGCGCCAGGCGCTGTCCGCCTGGCCGCACACCCCTGGGCGGGCGGCGGCCGAAGTGTGGGCCGCGCTGTGGAACGTGGCCGAGCTGGCCCCACCCCGGGACGGGGACGCACAGGTCTTCCCTCCCGCGGTGGCCGCCGCGGTGGCCCTGATCGAGGCGCGGCTCGCGGAGCCGCTCACCGTGCCCGACATCGCGAAGGCGGCCGGCATCTCCCACAACCACCTCACCCGTCTCTTCCGCGCCGCCACGGGGGAAACAGTGGTCGGCTACATCCGTACCCGCAGGATGGAGCGGGCCGGGCATTTGCTGCGGGCGAGCACGCTCTCCATCTCCCGGGTGGCCGCCGCCGTCGGTATCCCCGATCTGCAGGCGTTCAACAAGGCCTGCCGCCGCGAGCTCGGGGCCTGCCCACGCACTGTCAGGGCCGCACAGCGCGGCACCCCGATGCATCGCCCCGTGGGGAAAATCGACCAGTAGAGGGTGAGCCCGACCCACGCGCCCCGGTGGTGGCCGCTCCTAGCGTGTCCGCCATGACACATACCGAGACCGAGACACGTACAGGAACCGGGGCGCCGACCCCGCCGGGCGGCGCGCTGCTCAGCACGGTCCAGATGGCCCGCTTCGTGGCGAGCGGATCGCTGCGCCTCGACGCGGTGGTTCCGGCGGCGATGAACGCCGAGGCCCTGCGGGTACTGGAGGACGGAGTGCCGTCGGTGCCCTACGGGACACCGGTGCCGCAGGCCTACGCGCCGGGGTCGTTCCCCCGCAGACTGCTCGAACTGCCGCAGGTGGCGGGGGCCTTGCACAGCCTGGTGGGCCCCGGGCCGACGGTGGACCACCACGCCGTGCACATCCGCGAGCCCCGCGGGGGAGACGCCCAGCCCTTGCACGCGGACGCCATCATCGACGTGCGGCCCGACGCGTTCGACGTCCAGCTGATGTACTACCCGCAGCAGGTGACGCTGGAGATGGGCGGCACCCTGAGCGTCCCCGGGAGCCATCTGCGGCGGACCAACGAGACCGACACCGGCCGGTACCAGAACCTGCGCGGCCAGGACCGGTTGGTCTGCCCGGCCGGCACGGTGGTGTTCCTGCACCACGGGCTCTGGCACGGGGGCCGCCGCAACGACAGCGACAGCCGGCGCTACATGTTCAAGATCCGCTTCAATCCGATGGTGCGCCAGCGCCTCCTGTGGGACCTCGCCGACCTGCACGACCCACAGGTGCACGCCGAACTCGACGCGCACTTCCCGTGGTACGAGCAAGCCACTGGCCGCCTGGAGCGGTACCACCGCGTCCTGCTGTGGCGCGAACTGACCGGCGACGACGGATTCGACATCGACCACTGGGTGACCAGGGTCTCCAACCGCCCCGAGGCGAGGACCGCATGACCATCGACACGACGGACTCCGCCCCCCGGACGGGCAGCACCCCGGTGCTGAGGCAACGGGTCCTGGTGCTCTACCTGTCCACTTCGGCCCTGGACTCCCCGGTCGTCGGCTGGTCCCGTTACGACGGCACCGGCCGCACCTTCCCGACCACGGGCGACAGCGACGAGCCGCCGTACGAATCCGGCGTGGCGGCCCTTCTCGACGGCTGGCGGCTGATCCAGGCCGCTCAGCTGATCCCTCCCGGGGCGGGCGACGAGTACGGCGTCTCCTTCCTCAAGCACGAGTTCCTCTTCGAGCAGCTCGTGGACGTCCGGGCGTAGGAGCAGGCACAGCCTGCCGGTGGCCGAGTTCAGGCCAGTCGGACGACGTTCCAGGACAGCGGTTCCAGTACCGCACTCAGCACGCCGTCCGTGAGGCGGGTGCCGGCGGCGGGGTGCGGGCCGACGCGTTCGGGGTCGGCGAGGGTGTTGCGCGCGTCGGGGTCCTCGTCGGCGAGGACGCTGTGCTCGACGACCTCGCTCAACTCCATGGCGTGCAGGGCGATGTCCAGCGGCAGAGGCTCGGTCTGGCTGCGGTTCACCGCGAAGACGGTCACCGACCCGTCCTGTGCGCGCACCGCCGTCGCGTGCAGCAGCGGCACCTCCCCGTGCTTCTTCGTCGCGTACGTGGGCGAGTCGGGCCGTACGTCCAGGACCTGGCCGCGCCCGTACTTGGCGGCCTGGGCGAAGGGGAAGAAGGTGGTCTGCCGCCAGGCGGGGCCGCCGGGCTCGGTCATGATCGGGGCGATGACGTTGACGAGCTGGGCGAGGCAGGCGATGGACACCCGGTCGGCGTGCCGGAGCAGGGCGATCATCAGCGACCCGACGACGACGGCGTCGGTGACCGAGTAGCTGTCTTCGAGCAGGCGCGGCGCCTCGGGCCAGTCGAGCGGGGCGGCGGCGGCTTCCTCGGAGGAGCGGCTCATGTACCAGACGTTCCACTCGTCGAAGGAGAGGTTGATCTTCTTCGACGACTTGAGGCGGGCGCCGACGTGGTCGCAGGTCGCGACGACGGCCTCGATGAAGGTCTCCATGTCGACGGCGGAAGCGAGGAAGGAGTCGCGGTCGCCGTCGACCTCCTCGTAGTAGGCGTGCAGGGAGATGTGGTCGACCAGGTCGTACGTCTCGCTGAGGACGGTCGCCTCCCACGCGGCGAAGGTGTCCATCGCCCGGCCCGAACTCCCGCACGCCACGAGCTCGACGCCCGGGTCCATCTGCCGCATGGCGCGGGCGGTTTCGGCGGCGAGGCGGCCGTACTCCTCGGCGGTCTTGTGGCCGGTCTGCCAGGGGCCGTCCAGCTCGTTGCCCAGGCACCACAGGCGGATGCCGAAGGGCTCCTTGTCGCCGTGGGCGATGCGGCGGTCGGAGAGTTCGGTGCCGGCGGGGTGGTTGGCGTACTCCTGGAGTTCGAGGGCTTCGGCGACGCCTCGGGTGCCGAGGTTGACGGCCATCATGGGCTCGGCCTGCGGGCCGACCTTGCGCAGGAAGTCGATGTACTCGCTGAGGCCGAAGCGGTTGGTCTCGGTGGAGCGCCAGGCGAGGTCGAGGCGGCGGGGGCGTTCGTCGGCGGGGCCGACGCTGTCCTCCCATTTGTAGCCGGAGACGAAGTTGCCGCCGGGGTAGCGGATGGCGGTGGTACCGAGCTCGCGGACGAGGTCGAGGACGTCCGTGCGGAGTCCGGCCTCGTCGGCGGTGGGGTGGCCGGGTTCGTAGATGCCGGTGTAGACGCAGCGGCCGAGGTGCTCCACGAAGGAGCCGAAGAGGCGGGGGTCGACGGTGCCGACGGTGAAGGCGGGGTCGAGGGTGAAGCGGGCGGGGCGCGACATGACGGTGCCTTTCAGGTGGGTTGTGGGGGGCTGGGTGGTGCGGGGGCGGGTGGTGAGGGGGCGGGCCCGCGAGGACGACGGCGGTCATCAGCCGGGGTGCCGTACGCCGCGACGGGACTCGACGTTCCCCCGTCAGTGGAAGAGCGCCGCGACCTCCGCCCCCTCGCGGACGAAGACGGGTATGCGCTCCAGCGGAGCATCGGCGTCGAGTGTCGTTCCGCCCTCTTCCACCCTCCCGGAGAACGGGTCGAGCCAGCGCGCCCCGTACGGCAGGTAGACCCGGCGGCTGCGCGCTCCCGCCTCGTGGACCGGTGCCACCAGGACATCGGGGCCGAGCAGGAACTGGTCTTCCACGTCCCACGCGCGTTCGTCGTCGGGGAAGGCGAAGAACAGCGGGCGCATCGGCGGGGCGCCGGTGCGGTGGGCGGCCTCGGACAGCCCGTGCAGATACGGGCGCAGCCGTTCGCGCAGGAGCAGGTGTTCCCGGAGGATGCCGTAGGCCTCTTCGCCGTAGGACCAGACCTCGTTCGGTCCGCCGGTCATGTCCGTGGAGAACGCGGGATGGTGGGGCTCGCGCTCGCCGTGCAGGCGCATCAAGGGGCTGAAGGTGCCGTACTGGAACCAGCGGATCAGCAGTTCGCGGTAGGCGGGGTCGTCCGGGTCGCCGCCCGAGAAGCCGCCGATGTCGGTGTTCCACCAGCAGATGCCGCTCATCGCGACGTTCAGCCCGGCCCTGATCTGGCGCGACAGCGAGTCGAAGGTGGGCGGGATGTCGCCGGACCACAGCGCGGCCCCGTACTTCTGGCTGCCCGCCCACGCCGAGCGCACCAGGGACAGCGGCCGGTCGTCGCCCGCCGAGGCCAGGCCATCGGCGACCGCACGGGCGTGCAGTACGGGGTAGAGGTGCGCGGCCTCGGCGGCCGGTCCGGCCGCGTACACGGCGCGCTCTGCGGCCTCCCGGCCCAGATCGGGTTCACAGGCGTCCAGCCAGAAGCAACTCACGCCGTGGGCAAGGTAGTTGTCGCTCAGCCGCTGCCACAGCGCGGTACGTGCTCCGGGGTGAGTGGCGTCGTAGTACGCCATCGGGCGCATCGGCTCCTCGGTGCTGCGTGACGGCCAGTGGGAGGTGAGGAGGCCCCCGTCCGCGTCCTGGACGAGGTGCCCGGACGCGGACAGTTCGTCGTACGAGTCACTGCCGGGCTCGACCGTCGGCCACACCGAGACCGCGAGCCGCACCCCGAGCGCGGTCAGCTCCTTCACCATCCCGGCGGGGTCGGGCCACTCGCTCCCCTCGAAACGCCAGTCCCCGTGGGCGGGCCAGTGGAAGAAGTCGCAGACGATGACGGAGAGCGGCAGCCCGCGCTCCTTGTACTGCCGGGCCACCGAGAGGAGTTCGTCCTGGGTTCGGTAGCGCAGCTTCGACTGCCAGAAGCCGGACGCCCACTCGGGCAGGAGGGGCGGACGTCCGGTGACCAGGGTGTACGCGTCGAGGATCCGGGCCGGGGTGTCGCCCACGGTGACCCAGTAGTCGATGCGTCCGCCGCCGTCGGCGGTCCAGCGGGTCGTGTCGGCGCCCAGTTCGACGCGGCCGGTGGCGGGGTTGTTCCACAGCAGGCCGTAGCCGCGCGAGGAGTGCAGGAAGGGGATTGCGGCGACGGTGTTGCGCTGGACGAGGTCGATCACACAGCCCTTCTGGTCCAGGCGGCCGTGCAGGTGCTGACCCAGGCCGTGCAGCCGTTCGCCGTCGTACCCCTCGAAGTGCTGTTCCGTACGGCCGTCGCCCGCGTGCACGCGGGGGCCCTCGTGGTGGGCGTACGGGGTCTTCTCGGCGAGCAGCTCGCGGCCCGACGCGGCGTCCAGGAAGCGCAGGCGCCCGTCCGCCGAAGCCTCCACAGCGAGGCGGCCGTTGACCAGACGGGCGGAGCCGTCGTCGGCCACGGAGATCTCGGTGGGAGGTGCGGGCGGGGGGTCCTCCAGCGCGCCGGGGGCGGCGGGATCGATGGAACCCGGAGCGGCGCGCACACGGACCGCGTGCGGACCCCAGGGCTCGACGCGGAGGACCTCGGTGGCTGTGCGGCGTTCCAGAGCGCCGGCACGGATGGTGTACGGCAAGGGGCTTCCTCTGTTCTGCTCGACTGGCGGTCTTGTCTTTCCGATCGACGGGGCGCGGGGGGCAGGGCGCGGGACGCACAGGGCCTGACATAACATGACCGCTATGTCAGTTATCGCCGCTATTGCGGTTGTCGCTCTCGCCCTCCTGCACCTCTACATCCTGGTTCTGGAGATGTTCCTGTGGACCGGCTCCCGGGCCCGGGCCGCCTTCGGTACGACAGCGGAGTTCGCGGCTTCGACCAAGGCGATGGCCGCCAACCAGGGCCTGTACAACGGGTTCCTGGCAGCCGGACTCCTGTGGGGTGCCTTCGCCTCCGATCCGGTCGGATTTCAGGTGCGGGTCTTCTTCCTGGCCTGTGTCGCCGTGGCCGGGCTCTACGGCGCCGCGACGTCGTCCCGCAAGATCCTCTTCGTGCAGACCGTCCCCGCGCTCGTCGTACTCGCGCTGGTGCTCCTCGCCCGCTGAGGCGGGGGCAGGGGCAGGGGTACAGGGCAGTCAGCGCGCGGACCGGTAGCGGTCCAGGACCTCGGGAGTGGCGGGCGCGGTCACCGTGCGCGTGCCCGCGCGCTCCCAGGTGGGGAAGTGCCCGAGGAGCACACCGGCGGCCTGTCGCGCGGCGCCGTCGGCGACGTACTCACCCGGCTCGGGGACGAGTACGGGAAGCCCGAAGACCGCGGCGGCCACCTCCTGCACGGCGGCCGAGCGCGCCCCGCCGCCGACCAGGACGATCCGTTCGGCCGGGACGCCCTGCGAGGTGAGCGCGGCCAGCCCGTCGGCGAGGGAGCACACGATGCCCTCGACGGCGGCACGGGCCAGGTGGGCGGGCGTGAAGTTCTCCAGCGTCATGCCGTGCAGCGAACCGGTGGCATCGGGCAGGTTGGGGGTGCGCTCCCCCTGGAAGTACGGCACCAGGGTGAGGCCCCCCGCCCCCGCCGGTGCGGAGAGCGCCAGCGAGGTCAGCTCGTCCAGCGGGACACCGAGCACGGCCGCGGTCGCGTCGAGCACGCGTGAGGCGTTGAGCGTGCACACGAGCGGGAGATGGTGGCCGGTGGCGTCGGCGAAACCCGCCACCAGCCCGGAGGGGTCCGCCGTCGGCCGGTCGGCGACGGCGAACACGGTGCCCGAGGTGCCGATGGAGACGACCACGTCGCCCACCGACGCGCCGACCCCGAGCCCGGCCGCCGCGTTGTCCCCGGCGCCGGGACCGAGGAGCGCGCCCCCCGGCGTACGGCCCGCCGCTTCGAGCGGACCCAGGACCCGGGGGAGCACCGGGCCGTGCCCGAGGACACGGGCGACAACGTCGGGCAGGTACGTCCCCGTCGACGGCGACCAGTACCCCGTGCCCGAGGCGTCCGAGCGGTCCGTCCGCAATGCGTCCAGCGCGCCCGAACCGGGGCCGTGCCCCGCGAGCCGCCAGGTGAGCCAGTCGTGCGGAAGGCACACGGCGGCCGTCCGCGCGGCGCTCCCGGGCTCGTGGTCGGCCAGCCACCGCAGCTTGGCCACGGTGAGGGAGGCGACCGGAAGGGTTCCGGTCGCCTCGGCCCACCAGCGGGCCCCGGCGGCGACGTCGCCGCCGCCCGCCTCGCTGATCAGTGCCGTGGCGGCACCGGCCGAGCGGGTGTCGTTCCACAGCAGCGCCGGGCGGACGACCGCGCCGTCCCTGTCGAGACAGACCATGCCGTGCTGCTGGCCGGCCACCGAGACGGCGACCACATCGTCGATGCCGCCCGCCGCCCCGATCGCGGCCTCAAGTGCCTCCCACCACGCGTCGGGATGCACCTCGGTGCCCTCGGGATGGCGGGCCGAGCCCGAACGCACCAGCGCACCGGTCGCGGCGTCCCGTACCACGACCTTGCAGGACTGGGTGGAGCTGTCGACTCCGGCAACGAGATCGGCCATCGGTCAGCGTCCGCCGGTCAGGTGCTCGATCGCCAGCTGGTTGAGGCGTACGAACGCGAAGGAGTGCGCGGCGGCCTTCTCGACGTCGAACTCCCGGAACGCGGACGCGTCGGCGAGCAGGTCCGCCGCCGACTCCCCGGCGGCGAGCGTCGGTTCGGACAGCTCGTGCACACCCGAGGCACGCAACGCCTCCTGGACCTCCGGGTCGGCGCGGAACGCCGCCGCCCGCTCCTTGAGCCGCAGATAGGTGGCCATGTTGGCGCGGGCGGACTCCCACACGCCGTCGTACCCGTCGGTGCGGGAGGGCTTGTAGTCGAAGTGGCGCGGGCCCTCGTAGCGGGGGCCGCCGCCCGGGAAGCCGTTCTCCAGGAGGTCGACCGTGAAGAACGCGCTGGTCAGGTCGCCGTGCCCGAAGACGAGGTCCTGGTCGTACTTGATGCCGCGCTGGCCGTTGAGGTCGATGTGGAAGAGCTTGTCCGCCCACAGCGCCTGCGCGATGCCGTGCGTGAAGTTCAGTCCGGCCATCTGCTCGTGCCCGGTCTCCGGGTTGACGCCCACGATGTCGCCGTGCTCCAGCCGCGCGATGAACCCGAGGACGTGGCCCACGGTCGGCAGGAGGATGTCGCCGCGCGGCTCGTTCGGCTTGGGCTCCAGGGCGATCCGCAGACCGTACCCCTTGTCCTTGATGTACGCGGCGGCGGTGTCCACGCCCTCGCGGTAGCGGTCGAGCGCGGCGGCGAGGTCCTTCGAGCCGTCGTACTCCGAGCCCTCGCGGCCACCCCACATGACGAAGGTCCCGGCGCCGAACTCGGCGGCGAGGTCGATGGTGTGGAGCACCTTGGCGAGCGCGAAGCGGCGCACCGAGCGGTCGTTCGAGGTGAAGCCGCCGTCCTTGAAGACGGGGTGGCTGAAGAGGTTCGTGGTGACCGTCGGGACCTGGAGGCCCGTCTTCTCCAGCGCGGTGCGGAAGGCGCTCAGGATGCGCTCGCGCTCGCCCGCGGAGGCGTCGAACGGGATCAGGTCGTTGTCGTGGAACGTGATGCCGTACGCGCCGAGGTCGGCGAGCCGGTGAACGGCCTCGACCGGGTCGAGAGCGGCACGGGTCGGGGCGCCGAACGGGTCGTTGCCCGTCCAGCCGACGGTCCACAGGCCGAAGGCGAACTTGTCCGCGGCGGTGGGGAGCAGAGTCATGCCAGACACCTCATCCGGGCTCGTCCTCTGCCGCGGGAGAAGCACTTCCGAGCAGAGGCAGAATTAGTATTGGGTCTGAACTATATGGACCGTGGTGAACTTGTCAACGATCGTGCGGCACGGCCGGACGCGGACAGCACCACCGAAGGGACGCATGTGCAGGGGCAGGACGACAGCGCGGCGCGCATCCCGGCGCCCGGCCGGGTCACCGACGTACGGCGACGCAATCTCGCCCTCGTGCTCGCGCGCATCGGGCCGGACGCCCCCGCGTCCCGGGCGGACATCGCCGCAGCCACCGGCCTCACCAAGGCCGCGGTCTCCAGCCTGGTGACCGACCTCCTGGCAACAGGGCTGGCCGAGGAACTCGGCGTGACCCGGGCCGGCGGGCGGGGCCGGCCCGGGGTGGGCCTGGCCCTCGATCCGCGACGCGGCGCGGTCGGCGCCGAGGTGAACGTCGACTACCTCGCGGCAGGCATCGTGGACCTGCACGGACAACTGCGCTTCCACGAAGTGGCCGAGGCCGCCAACCGGAACCGCGCCCCGGACGAAGTCCTCGCGGAACTGTCGGAACTCGTCGCACGCTGCTCGGCCCGGGCCACCGACGCGGGGATGACCCTCCTCGGCGGCGGACTCGCCGTCCCCGGCCTCGTGGACCCGGGGCGCGGGACCGTACTGACAGCCCCCAATCTCGCGTGGCGGAACGCCGATCTGAGCACCGCGCTCACCCGCCTCGCCCCGCCGACGCCCTTCGGTGCCGTCCTCTCCAACGAGGCGGACAGCGCATCCCTCGCCGAACTCTGGTACGGCTGCGGGGCATCGCTCGGCTCCTATCTGTTCGTGTCGGGCGAAGTCGGCGTCGGCGGCGGCCTGGTCCTGGGGGCGGAGCTGTTCTCCGGCCCCGGCGGACATGCGGGCGAAGTGGGACACGTCGTCGTCGAACCGGGCGGCCGGCGCTGCTCGTGCGGAGGCCGCGGTTGCCTCGAAACCGTCGCCGGCCAGGAGGCGATCCTCGCCGCGGCGGGAATCACCGACGGCGGCAGCACGACCGCAAAACGCATGAGCGTGCTGCGGTCCGCCCTCACGGCAGGCGACGCACGGGCGCTCGCCGCCGTCGCACACGCGGGGCACTGTCTCGGGATCGCGGTGGTGTCCTCGGCACGCCTCGTCGACCTCTCGGCCGTGGTGCTCGGCGGGCACTTCGCGACGCTCGCCGCATGGCTGCGCCCCGCGCTCCTCAGCAGCCTCGACGACTTCGCCCCGGGTCTCATCGCTGCCGACCGCGCGGTCTTCTCGGAGCTGGGGGCGACCGCCGCACTGCGGGGGGCCGCGGGCTCGGTGCTGCGGCGGGCGCTGGCCACACCGTACGAACTGCTGGACTGAGCGCCGAAGTCCGCGGGGACCCGCCGCATGGGCAGCGGGTCCCCGCGGGCCCCGGGACCTCCCTCCTCCGCGTGCCGGAAGCCCGTTGCGTGCTGGTTGCGCAGCGGGCCGTGTGTTCAAGCCTTGCACCAGTGGGAGCGCTCCCACTGTTGAGGCAAGGGGGTTCCGCGGTCAAGAAGCGTGAAGAGTCGAAGATATTCGACAGTGCTACGGCAGTGAAAGTCGGTGACGCCTCTGTTGCTTGACGCCACGTGGCGCTACGGTCTGCCTCACCAGTGGGAGCGGTCCCCTTCACTAGGTGCCCCGTCAGGAGCACCTCAGCTGTCAGGAGTCGCTCATGCATCACTCCATGAATTCCCCTCTGAGCCCGCCTTCGAAGTCCCCGGCTCCGGCCACGCGCGGCCGTGCGGGGCTGGCGGCGGCCTGTGCCCTGCTCATGGCGGCCGGGGTCACGGCCGTGGCAACCGGGCCGGCATCGGGAGCAGCCGGTGCGGCCGCGCCCGCCTGCACCGTCGACTACAAGATCCAGAATCAGTGGAACGGCGGTTTCGGCGCGAACGTCACCGTCACCAACAACGGCTTACCGGTCACCGGTTGGACCCTGGAATGGGTCTACACCGGTGACCAGAAGATCACCCAGGGCTGGAACGCCACCCTCAGCCAGACGGGCAAGGCCGTCTCCGCCACGAACGCCTCGTACAACGGGAACCTCGGCACGGGCGGCTCCGCCTCCTTCGGCTTCAACGCCGGCAACAGCGGCGAGAACGCCGTGCCCGCGACCTTCAAGCTCAACGGCGTGACCTGCAACGGCGGTACGGACCCGGGCCCCGGCCCCACGGACCCGCCCGGCAAGCGGGTCGACAACCCCTACGCGGGCGCGAAGTCCTACGTGAACCCGCAGTGGTCAGCGAAGGCCGCCGCCGAGCCGGGCGGTGCGGCCGTCGCCAACCAGCCGACCGCCGTCTGGCTGGACCGCATCGCCGCCGTCAAGGGCAGCGCCACCACCATGGGCCTGAGAGCCCACCTGGACGAGGCCCTGAAGCAGAAGGGGACGGGAGAACTCACCGTCCAGCTGGTGGTCTACAACCTGCCCGGCCGCGACTGCTCCGCACTCGCCTCCAACGGGGAGCTCGGCCCGACCGAGATCGGCCGGTACAAGAGCGAGTACATCGACCCGCTCGTCGCGATCCTCGCCGACCCCAAGTACGCGGGCCTGCGCATCGTCACGATGGTGGAGATCGACTCGCTGCCCAACCTCGTCACCAACACCACCCCCCGCCCCACCGTCACCCCCGCCTGCGACGTGATGAAGGCGAACGGCAACTACCAGAAGGGCGTCGGGTACGCGCTCAACAAGCTGGGCGACGTCCCCAACGTCTACAACTACGTCGACGCCGGACACCACGGCTGGCTCGGCTGGGACGACAACTTCACGGCCTCCGCCGAGATGTTCAAGGAGGCCGCCACCACCGAGGGCGCGACCCTCGCCGACGTCCACGGCTTCATCGTGAACACCGCCAACTTCAGCGCCCTCAAGGAAGACCACTTCGCCATCGGCGACAGCGTCAACGGAACCTCCGTGCGCCAGTCCAAGTGGGTGGACTGGAACCGGTACACCGACGAGCTGAGCTACGCGCAGGCCATGCGCGCCAAGCTGGTCACGCTCGGCTTCGACGCCGGCCTCGGCATGCTGATCGACACCTCCCGCAACGGCTGGGGCGGTACGGCACGACCGGCCGGGCCCGGTCCGAGGACGAGTGTGGACACCTACGTCGACGGCGGGCGCTACGACCGCCGTATCCACCTCGGCAACTGGTGCAACCAGTCCGGGGCGGGCCTCGGCGAACGCCCGACGACCGCGCCCGCGGCGGGAATCGACGCGTACGTGTGGGCCAAGCCGCCGGGCGAGTCCGACGGCGGGAGCAAGGAGATCCCGAACGACGAGGGCAAGGGCTTCGACCGGATGTGCGACCCGACGTACACCGGCAACCCGCGCAACGGGCACAGCATGTCCGGCGCGCTGCCGAACGCGCCGCTGGCGGGGCAGTGGTTCTCCGCCCAGTTCCAGGAGCTGTTGAAGAACGCCCATCCGGCGCTGTGACCGCGTCCTGACGGGTGTGCCGAAGGCCCCTTTCCCCGGTGTGCACGCCGGGGAAAGGGGCCTTCGGGCCGGTTCGGGTTCCTACAGGTTCCCGTCAGGCTCCCTCAGGTGCGCGTCCAGCGCTGGTTGCCTCCGTTCGAGCAGGAGTAGAGCTGGGCGAGGGTGCCGTTGGCCGTGCCGGCTGCGGCGGCGTCGAGGCAGAGGCCGGACTGGACTCCGACGATGGAACCGTCGGAGTTGAGGCGCCACTTCTGGTTGTCGCCGCCCCAGCAGCTGTAGATCTGCACCTTGGCGCCGTTGCCGGTGCCTGCGGCGTCCAGGCACTTGTTGCCGTAGATCCTGAGCTCGCCGGCGGCGGTGTGCGACCACTGCTGGTTGGTGTTGTTGTTGCAGTCCCACAGCTGGACCTGGGTGCCGTCGGTGGTGGTGGCGCCCGGCACGTCCAGGCAGCGGCCGGAAGCGACGCCCCTGATCTGTCCGGAACCCGAAGGGGGCGTGGTGGAGGCGGAGTTGAGCGCATCGAGGACGGCGGTGTAGGCGGGCTTCTTGCTGCCGTCGCCGTTGAACAGCAGGGGCGAGTGCTCGGGCCGCCAGGAGTCGGTGTCGCGCACGCCCCAGACGGTGATGCCGAGACAGCGTGCGACGGCCAGGCAGTCC
The DNA here is from genome assembly GCF_055579625.1 of Streptomyces sp. NPDC032721. Lineage (NCBI taxonomy): Bacteria > Bacillati > Actinomycetota > Actinomycetes > Kitasatosporales > Streptomycetaceae > Streptomyces > Streptomyces sp. NPDC032721. The sequence continues at coordinate 71,970 of NZ_JBVIMX010000003.1, forward strand.
TTGGTCACGTTGGCGTAGGTGGTGGGGGACGCGCCCTGGATGTCGAGTTCGGTGACGGCCACGTCGACGCCGAGAGCGGCGAAGTTCTGCAGGGTGGTGCGGAAGTTGCTGTGGTAGGGGCTGTCGTTGTTGAAGTGCGACTGGAAGCCGACGCAGTCGATGGGTACGCCGCGCTGCTTGAAGTCCTTGACCATGGCGTACATGGCCTGGGTCTTGGCCCAGGTCCAGTTCTCGACGTTGTAGTCGTTGTAGCAGAGCTTGGCGGCCGGGTCGGCGGCGCGCGCGGCGCGGAAGGCGACCTCGATCCAGTCGTTGCCGGTACGTTGCAGGTTGGAGTCCCGCCGGGCTCCCGAACTGCCGTCGGCGAAGGCCTCGTTCACGACGTCCCACTGGGGGACCTTGCCCTTGTAGTGGGCCATCACGCCGTTGATGTGGCCGACCATCGCCTGGCGCAGCGTGCTGCCGCTGAGGCTTTGCATCCAGCCGGGCTGCTGGGAGTGCCAGGCCAGGGTGTGGCCGCGCACCTGCTTGCCGTTCTGCACGGCCCAGTTGTGGACGCGGTCACCGGCGGTGAAGTTGAACTGGCCGCGCTGGGGTTCGGTGGCGTCGATCTTCATCTCGTTCTCGGCCGTCACCGAGTTGAACTCGCGGTTCGCGATTGCCGAGTACGTCGAGTCACCCAGCCTGCCCGAGGCGATGGCGGTGCCGAAGTAGCGACCGCTCTGCGCCGCCGCGGCACCGAGGGTGTTCTCGGCCGCACTCTCGGCGGCGTGTGCGGTCGGTGACGTGAGCGGTGCGGTGAACGCGCCGAGGACGCCGACGGCCAGTGCCGTGAGCAGAACGCCTCTCTTCCGGCGGACGGCGGGCGGGGGAGTGGCATGTGAGGACATGACTGTGCCTCCAGAGTTGACATCAGGGGGAGGGGGAACAAGGCGGAACAGAAGGGCAGTCCCGCGGCTCAGGTGCAGGTACTCCCGTTGAGGCTGTAGGCGGTGGGGGAGGGGTTGGCTCCGCTGTACGTCCCCTGGACACCGAAGCTCGCGCTCGCACCGGGTTCGATGGTTCGGTTCCAGTCGGTGCCAGTGGCGACGACGGTGGTGCCGTCCTGGGCGACGGTCGCGTTCCAGGCGCTGGTGACGCGCTGGCCTGCCGGGTAGGTCCAGCTCAGCTTCCAGCGGTCCACGGAATTCGTGCCCGTGTTCTTGACGGTGACCGTCGCGGTGAAACCCGTGCTCCAGACGTTGTCGTTCTTGTACGTCACCGCGCAGGCACCGGCGGGTGGTTCGACGGTGGAGGTCCGCTCGGCGGCGTAGGCGGCGAGCCAGGCCAGCGGGGCGTTCCAGTTCACCGCCACCTCGTTGGTGGAGTACGAGCCGATGTCGTCGACGTAACAGGCGGCGGGCGCACAGCCCGACAGCTTCTCCTTCGCCACCGGGTCCTGGAGCCCGCTGTTGGGACCGCCCGCGAGCGACCCCGCCGGGGGGTGGGGCAGCGAGGCGTCCAACTGGTGCGCCCAGAAGCGGTGATGCTGGTTGCGCGAGGACGTCTCGCCGTAGCCGGAAACGTAGGACTGCCCGAGGGCGTTGCGGCCGAGCAGGTAGTCCATCGCCTCCAGGGCGCCGGTGCGGTAGCGCTCGTTGCCGGTCAGTTCTCCGGCGACGGCCAGGACGATCGCGTCGTTGGCGACCTCGCCGTTGGAACCCCAGAAGTATCCGTCCGCCGGGACGGGCACCGCGTAGCCCTGGCTGCCCATCCTGGACAGGTAGCGGTCGGCGGCGGACGTCACCGAGGAACGGACGCGGGTCAGGTCCGCGGCGGGCAGCCCGTGGGGAACGGTGGCCAGGGTGAGCCGGCCGAGCGCGGCCGTGTCCGCCCAGCCGAATCCGTAGTCGGAGAAGGCGGTCGGGGAGGTGTGCCAGGTGGAGCCGGTGACCGCATCCCGGTAGCCGCTGTCGCCGGTCGTGGCGTACAGCTCGGCCGCCGCCCAGTAGAACTCGTCGGTGACCACGGCGTCGCCGTAGGCACCGCCGCCCGTACTGTCCGAATCCGGTGCGAACAGGGCCGGGTTGGCCTGGGCCGCCGCCCAGGCTCGACGCGCGGTCGTCAGACAGCGGTCGGCGAACGCGGCGTCGTAGGGCCGGAAGACGCGGGCGCACTGCGCCGCGGCCGCCGCGAGGTTGAGGGTCGCCGCCGTGGACGGCCGGTGCAGCTCGCGCGGCTGGGCGTCCTTCTCGGGGAGCGTCGGCATGGCGGTCCACTCCGCGTCATGGACCTTGTGGAACGCCATGCCCGCGTACGGCTTGCCCCCGGGCACCTGCATCCGCATCAGGAAGTCGAGTTCCCAGCGCGCCTCGTCCAGGACGTCGGGTACGCCGTTGCCGCGCTCGGGGACCTTGAGCGTCGAGTCGCCGAGCGCCGCTTCCTTGCCGGCCCGCTTGGCCCGCTCGAAGGAGTTGACCATCAGCCAGACGGAAATGCCGCCGTTCACCACGTACTTGCCGTGGTCACCCGCGTCGTACCAGCCACCCCGGACGTCCTGGGTGTAGTCGCACACACCTGCCTGGCACGGAACGGAGGTGTCGCCCTTGTTGGGCGCGACACCTAGGTGCCCGGCCGGTCGGGCGTAGGCGGAGCCCACCAGGGAGGCGTCGATGGGAATGCCGCTGCGCTGGTGGTGGAAGAACGCCATCGCGTCGGAGCGCAGCCCGTCGTACAGGTTGGTACGGATGTCGAAGGGGACGCTGCCGGTGCCGTCCACCGCCAGGACGTATCCCGATCCGGAACCCCGGTACGAGGAGAAGTCGGCCACCTGGACGGACTGCCCGGAGGGAGCGTCCGCGCCGCGCGGGACGGTCGCACCGGAGGCGACCACCGTCCCGGAGGCGTCACGCAACTGCCAGGCGAGCGACTGTGCCGCAGTGGTGACCACGGTGGCGCGCTTGGGACCGTCCGGCAGGTAGCCGACCTGGTTGACGCGTACCGCGGTGATCGCCGCCGCGGAGGGGACGGCTGCCGTGGAGGAAGGGGCGGACAGGAGTCCGCCGACGAGGAGGGAACCCGCCACCAGGGCGGTGGCGAGGCGTCTGGGATGGCGCAATAAAGAGGGGGAGGACATGAGCGGCTCCTGTGTCGAGGGTGTTCACCAGGTGGAGTTGGTCCGGGTGAGCAGGTCCTCCGCCGCGGCAGGCGGCTGCGGGGGCAGCCGTGTGGGGAACCAGGTGCCGGTGGGGCTGGCGGAGGTGAAGGAGCGGAAGCGGCGCAGGCCGGCGGAGTGGATGCTCCCTGGATGAGCACATACCGGTGGCGACCCGCAGCGACTCCGTGGAGGCGTTCTCGGTGCCCGGTGGCACCGTGGTCAACGCCGGGGAGGTGCGCTTCAATTCGAAATATCGAACGGTGGTCGGTACGTCGATTAATTCGAGTGGGACAGTAGCGACGTGCTGTGTGAGCGTCAACAGTGCGGACACATACGGGAGTTGTCGCTGTGAAGACCGGGCGGACGCCGCCTGGCCACCCTCCCTCTCCGCAGCGCGGACGCGTGGGGCGAGGACCGCCGCGAAAGTTTTCGGAGAGTTGCCGTTCCGCCCGACCTGCTGGTCAAGCGGCCGGGGGCAGCACCGTTGGCGGCAGATCGGTCGTAGGTCTTGACCCGAAGGCCTCGTGTTCCTAACTTGTGGCGTCAGCGATTCGAGAACGTTCCGGAAAAGTTTCGGACCCGAAGCGGCAGCCGCCACCCGGAAGTCTCCCTCATCCCGGCCACGGCGAAGTACTCCAGCCGGAGCGCGCACAGAGCGCCGATGCGTCGGCAGGTGCGCCGGCTCTCCCCCGTCCCGCCCCCCCCTGATCCCGCCGCGGCCGCTCCGCGGTGCATCAAGGTCACCTCACCCCCGCCCCACCCCCCAGGAGGTCTTCCGATGCGGTTACACCAACGGCCCCTGTTCCACCTCAGACGCCTGCTCGCCGTCCTCGCACCCCTGCTGCTCGCGGCCACCGTCCTCGGTGCCCCGCCCGCCGCCGCGGCGACCGTCGACACCAACGCCTGGTACGTGCTGGTCAACCGCCACAGCGGCAAGGCCCTGGACGTCCACAACCTGGCGACCGGCGACGGCGCGCGCATCACCCAGTGGACCAGGAACGACCAGAACCAGCAGCAGTGGCAGTTCGTCGACTCCGGCGGCGGCAACTACCGCATCAAGTCCCGCCACTCCGGGAAGGTGCTGGACGTCCACAACCGGTCGACTGCCAACGGCGGCCCGGTCGTTCAGTGGGCCGACCTCAACGGCACCAACCAGCAGTGGCGGCTGAGCGACAGCTCGGACGGCTATGTGAGGTTCCTCGCGCGCCACAGCGGCAAGGCCCTCGAAGTGCAGGGCGCCTCCCCGGCCGACAACGCGAACGTCGTCCAGTACGACGACTGGGGCGGCGCCAACCAGCAGTGGCAGCTCGTAAAGGCCGGCGGCGGCAACTCCGGCCCGTGCGATCTTCCCTCGACGTACCGCTGGACATCGACGGGCGCGCTGGCCCAGCCCAAGCCGGGATGGGTCTCGCTCAAGGACTTCACCGTCGTCCCCTACAACGGCAAGCAGCTCGTCTACGCGACGACGCACGACACGGGGACGAAGTGGGGTTCGATGAACTTCAGTCCGTTCACCAACTGGTCGGAGATGGGCTCGGCCGGCCAGAACACGATGTCGTCCGGCACGGTCGCGCCCACGCTCTTCTACTTCGCGCCGAAGAACATCTGGGTACTCACCTACCAGTGGGGTGCGACCACCTTCTCCTACCGGACGTCGAGCGACCCCACCAACCCCAACGGCTGGTCAGCGCCGCACGAGCTCTTCTCCGGAAGCATCAGCGGCCCGGGAACAGGACCCATCGACCAGACGATCATCGGTGACGGGACGAACATGTACCTGTTCTTCGCCGGTGACAACGGCAAGATCTACCGGGCCAGCATGCCGATCGGGAACTTCCCGGGCAGCTTCGGCTCGTCGTACACGACGATCATGAGCGACACGACCAACAACCTGTTCGAGGCCCCGCAGGTCTACAAGCTCCAGGGCCAGAACCGTTACCTCATGATCGTCGAGGCGATCGGCTCGCAGGGCCGCTACTTCCGCTCGTTCACCGCCACCAGCCTGAACGGCTCCTGGACACCCCAGGCCGCGACGGAGAGCAACCCCTTCGCAGGCAAGGCCAACAGCGGCGCCACCTGGACCAACGACATCAGCCACGGCGAACTGCTCCGCACCGGCCCCGACCAGACCATGACCGTCGATCCCTGCAATCTGCAGCTGCTCTACCAAGGACGCAGCCCCAACTCGGACGGTGTCGACTACGGACTCCTCCCGTACCGCCCGGGTCTGCTGACGATGCGCCGCTGACGGCGCTGACACGAGTCCTCCGCGGAGCCCGCGTGACGGGCTCCGCGGGAAGCCCGGGCCCGCCCGGGCACGGCGCCGGCCAGGCCTTCCCCCCCCCCCCGCCAGGGCCGCGCGGCGCACCACGGGAGCCGCGATCTCCTTTGGCCGTCCTTGCCGGTGAGCTCCAGGCCGGTGAGGCCGTTGCCCTTGCCGAAGGTGTTCGGATCGCCAGGTGAAGCGCTTCAATGGTATTGCCTGGACAGGTCTCCGCAACTGACGCTATGGTGCGCCTTAGCCGCGACAATATAGGCTAAGTGCGCTGTTGAAGCGCTTCCTTATGGGGGAGAATCCGATGGTCACCCTTGCTGAAGTGGCGCAGCATGCAGGAGTCTCGGCCAGCACCGTGAGTTACGTCCTCAGCGGCAAGCGGACCATCTCCGCAGTCACGAAGCAACGGGTCGAACGCAGTATCCAGGAACTCGGCTATCACCCGAACGCCGGGGCGAGGGCACTGGCGAGCAGCCGGTCCAACATCATCGCGCTGATGATGCCGCTGCGTACGGACATGTACGTACCGGTCATGATGGAGATCGCCATCGCCGTAGCCACCCATGCGAGGGAGCACGGCTTCGACGTTCTGATGCTCACCGGTGAGGAGGGGCCCGCCGCCGTACAGCGCGTGGTCGGCAGCGGGCTTGCCGACGCGATCATCCTGATGGACGTGGAGCTGGACGACGCCCGGCTCCCCCTGCTGCGCGCGAGCGGGCGACCCGCCGTGCTCATCGGCCTTCCCGCCGAGCCCGGTGGATTCACCTGCGTGGACCTCGACTTCGCCGAGGCCGGGGCGCTGTGCGCGACGCACCTGGCCGAGTTGGGGCACCGCGAGATCGTCGTGATCGGTGAGGCTCCGGCCGTGTACGAGCGCAAGACCGGTTTCGCCGAGCGCACCATCGAGGGCCTGCGCGGCCGTGCGCAGGAGCTCGGTCTGCGGGTGCTGCACCGCCCGTGCGAGGGGTCGTACGCCGCAGTGGCCGGGGCCCTGGGGCAGGTGTTCACCGAACGTCCCGGTGTCACGGGTTTCGTCGTACAGAACGAGCAGGCGCTGGAACCCCTGCTCAGCCTGCTGCGTCAGGACAGACGCGCCGTGCCCGAGGACATCTCGGTGGTCGCCGTCTGCCCGGAGCAGGTGGCTCTCCAGGGCTCGATCCGGCTGACCTCCGTCACCATCCCCGCGCGCGAGATGGCACGCCAGGCCGTAGAGCGTCTCGTCGCCAAGATCGCGGGTGAAGGCGATGGCGAGGTCTTCCTCCTTGAGCCCGAACTCGTCGCCCGGGCGAGCAGCGGACCGGCGCCCACAGGAGGGTGACGGGCCGGCGTGGCGGGGTCCGACCGCCCCGCCGGATACGGCACCGCCATGCCCTCGGCAACGGGGGAGTGCGCCAACTCCCGGCGCGGGTAGCCCCGTTACGTACAGGACCGCGAAGAGTGCGACGGGGGCAGGCGGTCCCTTCGCGGCACCGCAGCTGGATCACCTGACGCGTTCTGGAGCGGCCCTCGCCGGGAGGAACTCCTTTCCGTCCGCCTCACTCGAAGCGCTTCGAAATTCTCGTGTTGCCTGCGCAGGGTCCAGCAGGAGCCGCAGCCTGCCTGTGCGCCCGTTCGACGGCACCCGCGGTTGCCCCCAGCACGCGCGCATGTTCCCAGCTCCGAGGTGGTGAAGCCGCCGTGAAAGGCCGAGTGAAGTCACCCTCGGCCCCGTTCGGACCCAGAAGTTCTCCGTGACGACCTGTTGTCTTCCCCGGAACCGCATCGCTACTGTCACCGAAGTGTTGAAGCGCATCGACACACGCCTTCTCCAGCCTTCTGAACCTCCTTCGACCGCACGGCTCCGTGTCGATCTGCCCCGGCTCCCGGGAGCGTGAGTCAAAGCCGCCAGCACCGCCGCACGTGCACGTCGCCACCGCCGCCGCACGGACACATCGCCAGCACAGGCCCCCAGGGCCGCACATGACTCGGACGGCCCCACGAACACACCAGAAAGGCAGGACCCCCCATGTCCTTAGCACCCCACCTGTCCCGGCGAGGACTCCTCGCCGCCGGCACGGCCGCCGCCGTGCTTCCGGTGCTCGCCCCCGCCACCACGTCAGCCGTGCCGTCCGGAGCGGCCAGACGTATCCCGTACACCTTCGGCAACGCCGAGATCGTCGGCGGCGGCTTCGTCAGCGGCATCGTCTTCAACCAGCGCGAGCGCGGACTGGTGTACGCCCGTACCGACATCGGTGGCGCCTACCGCCTCGACCGGGCGACCCGGCGCTGGGTCCCCCTCACCGACTGGATCAGCTGGGACCGGTACGGCCACACCGGCATCATCAGCATCGCCACGGACGAGGCCGACCCCGACCGCGTCTACCTGGCGGCGGGCACCTACACCCTCCCCGACTGGGACCCGAGCATGGCGGCGATCCTGCGCTCGGCCGACCGCGGTCGCACCTGGAAGACCACCCCCCTGCCGTTCCGCCTCGGCGGCAACATGCCCGGGCGGGGGATCGGCGAACGCCTGGTGATCGACCCGAACCGCAACCGCATCCTCTACCTCGGCGTGCGCGGAGGCCACGGCCTGTGGCGCAGCACCGACCACGGCAAGACCTTCGCGAAGGTCGACAACTTCCCGAACGCGGGCAACTTCGTTCCGGATCCCACAGACCCCGACGGCCCCAACGGCGACAACCTGGGCGTGCTGCAAGTCGTCTTCGACAAGCGCACCGCACGGGCAGGCAAGGCCACCCGCACGCTCTACGTCACGGTCGCCGACAAGAACAACATCCTCTACCGGTCGACCGACGCCGGTGCCACCTGGGAGCGCGTCCCCGGCCAGCCCACCGGCTTCATCCCGCACCACGCGCTCTTCGACCACGTCGGCGGCTTCCTCTACCTGGCGACCAGCGACACCGCCGGCCCCTACGACGGCGCCAAGGGCGACGTGTGGAAGCTCGACACCGCCACCGACACCTGGACCCGCATCAGCCCGGTGCCCTCCACCAGCGCCGACAACACCTACGGCTACAGCGGCCTGACCATCGACCGGCAGAACCCGCGGACCCTCATGGTGTCCACCCAGGTCAGCTGGTCCCCCGACTGCATCCTCTTCCGCTCCACCGACGGCGGGGCCACCTGGACACGGGCGTGGGACTGGACCTCGCAGACCGAACGCCGGCTGCGCTACGACATGAACATCTCCGACGCCCCCTGGCTGACCTGGAACGCCACCCCGAAGCCGCCGGAAACCGCCCCCAAGCTGGGCTGGATGATGGAATCCGTCCAGATCGACCCTTTCGACCCGGACCACTTCCTGTACGGAACGGGGGCGACGATCTACGGCTCGGACAACCTCAAGGACTGGGACAGAGGGGGCAAGGTGCACCTGTCCGTTCGGGCCCACGGGCTGGAGGAGACGGCGGTCATGTGCCTGATCAGCCCGCCCGCCGGCCGCGCGCACCTCTTCTCCGGCATAGGTGACGTCGGCGGCTTCCGGCACACGGACTTCCGCAGGGCGCCGAAGATGTACGACAGCCCCACCTTCGGCGGCACCCCGGCCCTGGACTTCGCGGAACTGGCGCCCCACACCCTCGTACGCGTCGGCCACCCCACCAGCGGCTGGACGCAGCACTTCGCCGTCTCCACCGACGGCGGCGACACCTGGAAGCCGTCGGGCAGCGAACCGGCCGGACTCACCGGGCCCGGCGCCGAGGACCAGGCCGTCGCCGTCAGCGCCGACGGCAGGCGCGTCGTCTGGTCCCCGGCCGGCGCCCCGGTCAGCTGGTCCGACGACCTCGGGGCGACCTGGACGGCCTCGAAGGGACTGCCTGCCGGGGCCCCGGTGCGCTCGGACCGGGTGAACCCCGCCAGGTTCTACGGGTACGCCGCAGGGGTCTTCTACGCCAGCACGGACGGCGGCCGGACCTTCACGGCCACGGCGGCCGGCGGCCTGCCCACCGCGGGCAACGTCCGCTTCAAGGCGGTGCCGGGCCACGAGGGCGACGTCTGGCTGGCGGGCGGCACCAGCAGGTCCGCCGCTCCCACGCCGTACGGGATGTGGCGCTCGACCGACGCGGGAAAGACCTTCACCCGGCTCACGGCGGTGGACGAGGGAGACACCGTCGGCTTCGGCAAGGCCGCACCGGGTGCCACGTACCCCGCCGTCTTCACCAGTTCCAGGATCGGCGGCGTGCGTGGCATCTTCCGGTCCGACGACGCGGGCCGGACCTGGATGCGTGTCAACGACGACCGGCACCAGTACGGGTGGACCGGTAACACCATCACCGGAGATCCCCGCATCCACGGCCGGGTGTACGTCGGCACCAACGGACGGGGCGTCATCTACGGCGACCCGAAGTAGCCGGCAGGCGGCGTCATCCGGCGGTCAGCGCGGTCCACTTCTGGTTGACGCCGCCATGGCAGTCCCACAGATGGAGCCGGGTGCCGTCGGCCGTGGTGGAGCCCGGCACGTCGAGGCAGCGGCCGGAGGCGGGGTTGCGGTAGCCGCCGGCGTACGGCTGCCAGACCTGGTTGGCGCCGCCGTGGCAGGTCCAGAGCTGTACCGGCGTGCCGTTGGCGGTGCCCCGGCCGGAGACGTCGAGGCACTTGCCCAGGGAGCGCAGGGTGCCGTCGGTGTAGGCGGACCAGAGCTGTTGGGCGCCGCCGCCGCAGCGCCAGATCTGGACGGGGGTCCCGTCGGCGGTGTTCGCGCCGTCGACGTCCAGACAGGCGCCCGCGATGCCGGACCGTACGGGTGCGGCGGCGGGAGCGGGGTTCCTCAGCCAGCCCGCGCCGTCGGCGGCCAGGATGCCTTGGCGGAAGGCGTCGGCCATCTTCCGGTAACCCGCGTCGTTGGGGTGCAGGGGGTCGGCGAGGTCGGCCGTGGTCAGGCCGCTCATGTCCACGAAGGCCACGTGCTTGCCCACCGCTTGGGCGTTCTTGACGATGCGGGAGACACCCTGGTTGTACGCACCCCGGTGCTGCTCCTCCGACGGGCTGGCGGACACCACCAGGGAGGCGAGCAGGACCGTCGCGTCGGGGGCGGAGGCGGTGATCCGGTCGACCAGGGACGTCAGCCGGGCGACAGCTGTGTGGGCCTCGGTGGCCCCCTGGAGGTCGTTGGTCCCGATGTGCAGGGTCACGACGTTGGGCCGGTGGCGGGTCAGCGAGGCGTCTGCGAGCGCGGCGATGTGGCTGACGCTGTATCCGGGGTGACCCTCGTTGTCGGGGTCGGGCATCGGCCCGCCGCGCACATTGCCGACGAAGTCCACCGGGCGGCCGTTCGCCGTGAGTGCGTCCCACAGCGGTCCCCGGTAACCGTTGCCCGTGCTGCTGCCCTCCCCCCAGGTGATCGAGTCGCCCAACGGCATGACGCGTAAGGGGGTGTTCGCTGCGGAGGGCGTTGAGGGTGCGGCGACGGCGGAGGTCGCCCCGAGGGCCGTGGCGACGAGGGCGGCGGCCCCGAGCGTGGACAGGAGTGCCGTCAGCCGGGCGGTCACCGCGCCGAACACTCCTGCACGCCTGCTGTGTCTCCACCGCGGAACGCTTGCGGCCGTGCGTATGCCTGTCATCTGTGGACTCTCTCTCGTTGACTGCGACTCCTGCCGGGTGCCTGCCGGGTGCCTGCCGGTTGGTCGGCGTCGGGCGAGGCGGGCGGGCGGTACTTCCGGGGGATCGAAATATCGAACAATGGTCGGTGGGCCGGAAACCTGAGGCGTACCGTACTGAGGCGCCTGCGGAGCGTCAACGGAATGCGCAAAGGACGGCGAAGTCAGCGCGGTTGCCGGGTCCGGATCTCAGATCCGGAGGGTGCCGGGCGCCTCCCCGGGGGCGGCGGTGTTCGGCCTCCGCCTCTGCCGTACGGGCCGCCTCGGCCGGCCGTGGACATGCCGCCGCGGACATGCCTTCGTTCACGCCGGGGCAGGGCGGCGGCGTGGCTACATGCCGAGGATGTGAGCCTGGATCGCGGTGGTCGCCGCGCCGCGTGCCCAGTGGGTGAAGTCGCTTTGCCGTACGTCCAGTTGGACCGGGGCGGCACCCGGGGCGCGGCCATCGCGCACTGCTTCGTCAACGGCCGCACGGGCCACCTCGGCCAGCCGTACGCCTTCACCCGCGAGCACGACCGTACCTACCAGTGTGAAGTTGGCGATCGCCGCCACCAGACGGCCGAGGGCGCGTCCGGCGTCCGTGACGACCCGCGCGGCCACCGGGTCCCCACTCGCGGCCAGGCCGAGGCACTCCTCGTACGACACCGGTCGCCGCAGACCCACGGCGACGGCGGCGCACAGTGACGACTCCGTCAACATGGCTGTGGCACAGCCCCGGTGGCCGTCCGGGCACAGCGGCCCCAGCGGGTCGAGGGGGACATGGCCGAGCAGCCCGATCCCGGCGTCCGGGCTGTCGACGACGGTGTCGTGCATGACCAGGCCGTATCCGATGCCGCTGCCGATGGTCAGGACCGCACACCGGTCGTGGCCGCGCGCCGCGCCGAACCAGTGCTCGGCCCGGGTCAGAGCCAGCAGGTCGTTGTCCACGACGACGGGCAGACCAAGAGTCCTGGAGAGCAGGCCGCCCAGCAGTACTTCGCCGGTCCAGCCCAGGAAGGGCGCCGTGACGACGGTCGTGTGCTCGCGGACGAGGCCGCCGAGGCTGACACCGACCCTGCTGACCGGCGGCCCTCCGGCGGTGAGTTCGTCCGCCAACTCCCGTACGGCCGCCACGACCGAAGCCGGACCCTGGTCCGTCAGGGGCCTGTGCGCCGAGGTGAGGGCCTCTGCGCGCAGGTTCGTGAGGACCGCGTGCACCGCGTCGCCGGTCACCTTGACGCCGAGGAAGTGGTACGCGGCCGGGTTGACGGCGAGCGGTCGGCTCCGGCGCCCCGCCCGGCTCTCCCGGTCCGGTCCGCCGTCCTCCTCCACCAGCAGCCCCGCGTCGACCAGCGGCTTGGTGAGCCGGGTGAGGCTGCCCGCCGACAGGCCCAGCCGCTGTGCGATCCGGCTGCGGGAGACGGGCCCGCGCAGCAGCACTTCGAGGACGACGGCGCGGGCCGCGCCGGTCATCCGGGTCGAGGGCGCTGGGGTGGCGTCCAACGGTGCTACCTCCGCGAAGCAGGGCCGGTCGGCTGGGTGAGGCTCAGCGTCCCATATCGGCGAATTATTTTCTCTGCGAAATTAATTGGCAGTCTCCGCCCTGAAGTGCCTTGCTGCTCGCGGGGGTTGACGGCGGATAGGTTCCATGGCGAAAGTTTCTTGCGTCCGTCCGCGCACCATCCCAAGGAGACACATGCCCGCGCGCTCGCACGACCATGACCTCCTCCACTTCCGTGCCGCCGGGACGAGCCTCGTCCTGGACTGCTCCGGCGGCCTGCTCCCGCGGGTCGTTCACTGGGGGGCCGACCTCGGTGAACTCTCCGGCGACGCCCTGGCCTGCCTGGCTCTCGCCGACGCGCAGCAGCCCGTGTCCGGTTCCCTCGATGCCCCGGTTCCCTTCACCGTGCTGCCGCAGCAGTCCGTCGGCTGGCTCGGCACCCCCGGGCTCACCGGGCACCGCGACGGACAGGACTTCTCGACGGCCTTCACCGTCCGCTCCCTGCGTCCCGAAACCGGCGACGGGCCCCTCGCCCACCGCCTCACCGTCGAAGCCGCCGACGAACACGCGCGCCTGGCCCTGTTGCTGGAGATCGAACTGACGCGCTCCGGCCTGGTCCGCCAGCGGGCCACCCTCACCCACGAAGGCGGCCATGAAAACGACCGTGAAGGCAGCCACGAAAGCGAGCGCCCCTTCACCCTGAACGGTCTGCTGCTGACCCTGCCCGTTCCCGCCCACGCCACCGAACTGCTCGACCTCACCGGCCGCCACCTGCGCGAACGCAGCCCCCAGCGGCACGAGTTCACCGTCGGGACCCATGTACGGGAGAACTGGCGCGGCCGCACCGGCATCGACGCGACACTGGTCCAGGTCGCGGGCGAGAGCGGATTCGGGTTCCGTACCGGTGAGGTGTGGGGGACGCACGTCGCCTGGAGCGGCAACCACCGATCCCTGGCCGAGCGCACCCCGGCGGGCGTGCGCCTGCTTGGCGGAGGCGAGAGCCTGCTGCCGGGCGAGATCCGGCTCGCGGCGGGCCAGACGTACGACTCGCCCTGGATCTACGGATCCTACGGACGCGGCCTGGACGAACTCGCCGGACGCTTCCACGGCTACCTCCGCGACCGCGCCCACCACCCCCGCTCGCCCCGCCCGGTCACCATGAACACCTGGGAGGCCGTCTACTTCCAGCACGACGAGGACAAACTGAAGGCCCTGGCCGACGCGGCGGCCGAGGCCGGGGCGGAACGGTTCGTCCTGGACGACGGCTGGTTCCGCGGCCGCCGCGACGACACGGCCGGACTCGGCGACTGGTACGTCGACAAGAACGTGTGGCCCAAGGGCCTGCACCCGCTGGTGGACCATGTGCACGCGCTGGGCATGGAGTTCGGGCTCTGGTTCGAGCCCGAGATGATCAATCCGGACTCCGACCTCGCCCGGGCCCACCCGGAATGGATCATGGCCGCGGGCGGGCGCACCCCGCCGCTCTCCCGCCATCAGCAGGTTCTCGACCTCGGTCACCCCGAGGCGTACGCCTACCTGCTGGAACGCCTGGACACCCTCGTCGGCGAGTACGGCATCGCCTACATCAAGTGGGACCACAACCGCGACCTGGTCGAGGCCGGGCACAGCCCGCTCGGCACACCCGGGGTGCACGCGCAGACCCTCGCCGTGTACCGGCTCATCGACGAACTGCGCGCCCGTCGGCCGGATCTGGAGATCGAGTCCTGCTCCTCCGGCGGCGGCCGGATCGACCTGGGCATCCTGGAGCGCACCGACCGGGTGTGGACCAGCGACTGCATCGACGCCCTGGAACGCCAGCAGATCCAGCGCTGGACCTCCCTTCTGCTGCCGCCCGAGCTGCTCGGCTCGCACGTGTCGGCGCCCGTCGCCCACACCACGGGCCGTTCGCACACCCTCGACTTCCGGGCGGCGACCGCCCTGTTCGGTCACTTCGGCATCGAGTGGGACCTCACCCTCGCCACCACCGAGGAACGCGCCCGGCTCGCGCAGTGGATCACGGCGTACAAGAAGCTGCGGCCGCTGCTGCATTCCGGCACCGTCGTCCGTGGCGACCACCCGGACCCCGCCCTGTGGCTGCACGGCGTCGTCGCGGCAGACCGTTCCCACGCCGTCTACGCCTTCGTACAGACGGCCACCAGCGCGCAGTCGCCGCCCGGCCGCGTCCGCCTCCCGGGACTGGACCCGAGCGCCGTGTACCGGCTGGCACCGCTCGCGTCCGGGGACTGCCCGGAGGGGCCGACCCGGACGGACCTGCCCTGGTGGCGCGACGAGCGGATGGAACTGTCGGGGTACGTCCTGGAGACGGTAGGCGTCCAGGCACCCGTGCTGTTCCCGGAACGGGCGGTCCTCGTGGAGGCACGACGTGCCGACCTCTGAGCCCGTGGAACACGGATGAGCCCGCCGAGGACGGGGGCCCGGCGTGGAAGCCTCCCGTGCCGGGCTGCCGCGCAGAACTGCGAGCCCAGAGAGCCGAGTTGAGAGTGGAGTGGGAAAAGGCCGGGCAGGGGCGGGGGATCTCCGCCATTTCGATCTCGTGCGTCACCTTGCCTGAAGGTGATGAACACCTGCGGAAGGACATCCGATCGCCGGGGTTGCGCGCAACCTCGCCGGAGCAGCGCGCAACCCCGATCGATGCGAGACCGCGCACCGCGGCGACGGACGCGAACCACCGGAATCGCGCCGCCACCGCCATCGCCACCAACACCATGGAGACGCCATTGAGCCTGTGTCCGGCTCGACGCCAGCATCCTTCCCGGCACATCCGACAGCGCCGAACTCGCCGACCTCGTGGAATCGGAGTGGACCGCAGTCCACCGGGACGCGCCGGTGATACGCCGCCACCTGGGCACCGACCCGCTGCCCGCCGACGCCTGGGCACACGCCCACACCGGCAAAACGACGGTCGCTCCCCGCCACAGTGGAGATCAACCGTCGTGAGGCTGTGCGACCACACCTTCGCGAGACTAGGCAGCCTGCCGCTCGCCGGGAACACCCCACCCTGGCCAAGGGACCTGCCCGCAGCGCGGACGAGGCGTCCGCTGGATGGGCGCTCATGCCTGCCGACTCAGGCGAGGTGCTTGCTGAAGAACTCGACCAGCTTGGCGACGGCAGGAGTCACGTACCGGTCGCGGTCGTACAGATCGACGTGGGTGGCGCCGTCGACGAGGAACAGCTCGGCGTTGCCGGGGCTGTCGGCGACGGCCTTCTCCGAGAACCCGCGGGTCACCGCTTCGGTGCCGGCAATCATGAGCAGCGGGCGAGGCGCGATCTTGGCGACGTCGGCGAATGAGTCGAACTGGTCGAGAAGATCCGCGCTGCGCACCACCAGGTCCCCCGTGGAGCGCGGGTGCCTGCCGCGGGGCGTCTTGTAGTAGTCGACGAACTCGGCCGTCGGGGCGGGGGTCTCGGCGTCGGCCTTCTCCGGCAGCACGGCAAACGTTGCCGCGGGCTCGCCGGCGGCCTCGGCGCTGCGGAGGTTGCCGGAGTTCGCCACCATCTGCTGCCAGCCCTCGGGGTCGGCGCCGCGGAAGAAGCTGGGAACGTCGGTCCCGGATACACCGGCCACAGCCTTCATCCGGTGGTCGGTCTGGGCGGCGTAGGGCACGTAGGCTCCGGAGCCGCACACGCCCATCACACCGATGCGGTCGGGGTCGATCTCGGGGCGGGTGGTGAGAAAGGAGACCGCCGCACGGAAGTCCTCAGCACGCTGGAAGGGGTCTTCCAGGCCGTGGGGCGTGCCTTCGGATTCGCCCTGGAAGGCGGCGTCGAAGGTCAGGACGGCGAACCCTTCCTTGACCAGGCGTGTGGCGTACGCCGCCGGTGCCTGCTCCTTGACTCCGGTCGTGGGGTGGCCGACGACGATCGCGGCGAGCGGTCCTTCGACGCCGTCGGGGAGGTAGAGGTGGCCGGCGAGCTGCAGGCCGTTGGTCGGGAAGCGGACGTCAGTCCTCATTTGGTGCTCCTGAGGGATCACTGCTGGCCGGCGATCTGCGGGCCTGTGTCCACTGTCCGGCCGACGGCGAGGGCTCAGGAAGGTCGGGATGCTTCCTAGGAAGGATCTCTCCCAGGCAGAGCTTTTCCCGCGGTGCCATGCTGGAGGAGTGACTGGTTCCGCGCACCTTCGTGAGCTCGGTGAGTTCCTCAAGCACCGCCGTGGCGAGCTCACACCCGCGCAGGTGGGGCTCCCCGAGCGCACGCACACCCAGCGCCGAGTGCAAGGACTGCGCCGCGAGGAGGTGGCCGAGCTCGCCGCGATCAGCACCGACTACTACGTACGTATCGAACAGGGCCGACTGGCACCCTCGCCGCCGGTGCTTGAGTCCCTCTCGCGGGAACTGCGGCTGGACGGCGACCAGAGGACGTACGTGGAAGGCCTGGTCGACCAGGCTGCGCGGGCCGGACACCGCAAGACGCCGCGTCGGTCCCCTCGCCCCAAAGTGCACCCGCACCTGACCCGGCTGCTCGGCCAGCTCACCAGTACACCCGCCATCGTTTTCGGCCCACGCCTCGACATCCTCGCGTGGAACCCACTGGCAGCGGAACTGCTGTGCGACTTCGCGGCTGTGCCCGAGCCCGAGCGCAACTACGTCCGCATGGTCTTCACCGACCCGGTGATGCGCGAAATCTATCCGGAGTGGGAAGACGTGGCCCGCACATGCGTCGAAGTCCTGCGCATGGAAGCCGGAACGAATCCGACCGATCCAGCCCTCACAGCTCTGGTGGGCGAGCTGGCCGTTGCCGATCAGCAATTCCGGGTCTGGTGGGCCGAGCACCGCGTCGCGCACCAGGACTTCGGCAGCAAACGCATCACCCACTCCCGCGTCGGCGAACTCACCCTCGACTGGGACACCTTCCGCTACGCCGGTGCACCAGAACAGCAACTCGTGCTCTGGTCGGCCGAACCCTGCACCTCAGACGCGGAACGACTGGCCGATTTGGCCCACGGCACAGCCCAGAGTCCGCAACCTTCGTGAGCGGTGAGCACCACTGTTCCGAGGAGCCCAGGGCGTCTATCGGTAGTGGCTTGGGAGGCTGTTGGTTCGTCAGTCCCGAGGTGGGGCGGCGAGCCAGCGCTCGTCCTGGAATTCGGCGGGGACCTCGTCCTCCCCGGGATCGATCCCGCGGTGTTCCAGTTCGTCGAACCATCGGTCCCGCTGTGACTCGGGGAGGCGTCGTCCGCACCAGGGACAGAAGTCGATGGTGATGCTCGACGTGCCGCCGTCGTGGATGATCAGCCCGTACTCCTGGAACTTGGCGCTGAATTTGATCAGTGCATCCGGGCAGGCGAAGGGGCCGTCGTGCTGGCCGCAGCGCACGTTCACACGGCGGCTCATCGCTTCGCAGCAGTGGTTGGTCATGACCTCGGCTTTCCGGTGATCGATGAACGAGTTCCCCGCCGGCGACGGACCGGATCACGATCATCCAGTAACTCCCCCTGGACGAACGGACGGTGGGCCTGCAGCCCTGCCGCCCCTTTCTCATCGGCTCCCGCACGGGCGACCCGACCCGATCCGGCCGACCGAGCGACCAGATCCAGCCCATAGAGTAGGCAGCTGACAGCTGGAGGCACCCCCCTAGCAGCCCTTGAGGAGCCCGCCGGGTGAGCAACGTACTGAGTATGAAAAGCGTCGGGGGAAGGGCCCACGACCCGGGGACGGTCAGGGATTCGATCAACTTCACCGACGGTTCGGGACCGGCCCGCGTGGTCGTGTACCCGGAGCGCGAGCTGCCGCCGGGCGGCATACCCGCCTATCTCGCGGCCCGCAAGAGCGGCGCCCGCGCCTTCGTGTTGTGGGCCGACGAACACCGCCGGGAGCGGGTGGCCACGGTGATCACCCAGTCCGCCGCCGACGGTGTTGCCACCTTCCAGGTCCTCGGCGCGCACGGCGAGCACATCGGCACGATCGTGCGCGAGAAGACGTTCCGGGGCAGGGGCCTTCGCACGCGCTGGACCGTGACCCCGCCCGGCGGCCCCGACGCGGTGGGCTACAAGGGTCGGATCGTGTGGTGGTTCGTGTGGTGGCTGTGTCTGCCCCTGATGGTGCTGATCGTCC
Source organism: Streptomyces sp. NPDC032721 (assembly GCF_055579625.1). NCBI lineage: Bacteria > Bacillati > Actinomycetota > Actinomycetes > Kitasatosporales > Streptomycetaceae > Streptomyces > Streptomyces sp. NPDC032721. Next base: position 90,529 of record NZ_JBVIMX010000003.1, read on the forward strand.
TCGTCTCCCTCTTCGACAGCTCCCCGGGGGTGGAGGGTGCCGCGCGCGGCCCCCGGCGCATCCGGTGGCGTGCGGGCGGCAGGATGCCCCTGGAGTTCAGGTCCGGCGGCGACAAGCTGTACCTGCACGAACCGGACCTGGACTGGCGGCTCGGGGCGGCGCTGGTCGCCCTGGTGCGCAGCTTCAGTTCCCTCGGGTGGGACGCCATGAAGAAGTGAAGGATGGTGCTCCGGGGCCGCGCACAGTAGAACTGACCCCATGTCCGACCAGCAGCCTCCCTCCCCCTGGCCCTGGCCGCCCGGCGCGCCCGGCGTGTACGCGCCACCGCATGCCCGTGAGGTCACCGCTTCCTACCGGCGGTGGGCGGGCGTTCTCACCTTGACCGCCGTCGTCGTCGCCGCCCTCATGGCGGTCGCGCTCGTGGTGAGCATCGTCTTCCTCGTATGGGCGGACCAGGACACGCGGAACGCCGCCTACGGCTACCTCGCGCTCGTTCTCTGGGTCGGGATCGCCGCAGGGGTCCCGGTCCTGATCGGGGTCGCGGTCCCCGCCCGAGCCATGAGGCGTCGGGTGCGGCAGCAGAGCCGGGAGGGGAACGCGCCTTCGTAGGACGCCGCCGGGCGTGCAGGCCGGGGCCGGCGCTCCCGGTCAGGCGGCGGTTCGCGTGTCGTCGGTACGGCGCAGCAGCGACACCGGCGGCAGCGGCAACCGTACGGAACTGCGACACCGCGAGCACCGCCCGGACCTGACCGGCGAACCGCACCCGATTGCCCCCCGACCGTTGCCGGCCTCGACAGCCTGCGCAACTGGCCGCCTTCACCGCGTGTGTTCGGCCTCGGCCGCAGCAGGCCGTGGCCCCGGCCTCTGCGCCGCAGCCCGGCGACGGAGACCTTCCGACGTGTGGACCACCGTGAACCACTTCGGCCCCCTCGGGCCACTTGGCCGAGCTGCGTCAGCAGGTCGGGGCCGACACCGAGTTCCTGCGGCAGGTGCTCCCGGGCGATCCCGGTGCGGAGCGCGAACGGGATGCCCGGGAACACCAGCCGGTCCGGAGTGGCACAACGACCCCGGAGATCGCTTCGTCAGGGTTTCTCAGGCGTCTTGGCCATGGCCGCGACCAGCGCTGCAAGCAGCAGGACGCCCGCCGACCACCAGGCCGCGACGGTGAAGCCGTGCACCATCCCCTCCCACGGACCCCGGCTTCGGGACGGGTGGGCGTCGATGTAGCGGGTGGCGGCGGACGACGCGATCGTGTTCAACAGGACGGTGCCCAGGGAGCCGCCGATCTGCTGGAAGGTGGAGACGGTCGCAGACGTCACCCCGGCGTCCTTCGGGGCGACCCCGGCGGTCGCCGTCGCGTAGACCGGCATGAACGTCATTCCCATGCCCAGGCCGAGCAGCATCAGCGCGGGCAACACCCCGGTGGTGTAGGAGGAGTTCATACTCAGGCGGGTCAGGAGCAGCATGCCGACGGCCGCGAGGAGCATGCCGGGGGCCATCAGGTTGCGGGGGGCGGTGCGGGGCAGGAGCCGGGCGGCGATCTGTGTCGCGCCGATGACGATCGCGACGGACATCGGCAGGAACGCCAGTCCGGTCCGTAGGGGTGAGTAGTCGAGGATGGCCTGGAGGTAGTACGTCAGGAACAGGAAGGCGCCGAACATGGCGACGGTGGCCAGGCCCATCGTCACGAGCGCCGCCGCACGGGTTCTGTCCCTGACGATGTGCAGCGGCAGCATCGGATGCTTGGCGTGGGACTGCCACCACACGAAGACGGCGAGCAGGACCACACCGGCCGCGAACAGGGTCAGGACCAACGGGTTGGCCCAGCCGGCGGATTCGGCCTCGCCGGCGCCGTACACGATCGCCACGAGCCCGCCGGAGGCGAGCAGCGCGCCGGGGACGTCGAGGCGCACCCCGCGCCGGCCGGGGCTGTCCTTGAGGAGGGCCAGCGCGCCGCCGAGGGCGGCCAGCGCGAGGGGGACGTTGACGTACAGGCACCAGCGCCAGGTCGCGTACTCGGTGAGCAGACCGCCCACCAGCAGCCCGATGGCGCTGCCGCCCCCGGCGAGCGCGCCGTAGATCCCGAACGCTCTGCCGCGCTCGGCGGGGTCGGTGAACGTCGTCGTCAGCAGTGACAGTGCGGAGGGAGCCAGGACGGCCGCGCAGGCCCCTTGCAGGGCCCGCGCCGCGAACAGCGTCCCGGGCCCGTCGGCCGCGCCACCGAGCGCGGAGGCGGCGGCGAATCCGACCAGGCCGATCATGAAGGTGCGTTTGCGGCCGACCAGGTCGGCGATCCGGCCGCCGAGGAGGAGCAGGCCGCCGAAAGCCAGGGAGTACGCGGTGATCACCCACTGCCGGTTCGCATCCGACATGCCCAGTCCGTGCTGGACGGAGGGCAGGGCGACGTTCACGATCGTGCCGTCGAGGATCACCAGGAGCTGGGCGCCCGCGATGACGGCGAGGGCCCACCACCGCCTCGGATCGGGCAACTCGGCGGCGGTCGCGGTGGTGTGGGGGACCGGCGTGGGCACGGTGTCCCCGGGGGAGGACTTCTCGGTCAAGGCGATCACATTCTGTGTCGGAGGTGTAGGAGCGGACGCGCGGTCCTACACCCCGGGACGCGACACAAGGGATCGCGAGAGCAGCGGACACCACCATGAGGTGCCGCAAGGGGGGAGAGTCCTACCGCGCGCCGAACGGAGGCACACGGCCGGGGGCAACTATGGCCGCCACACTCGTTGTCCAGTTCCAGTCCATGTTTCCCACCTCCTCCCGGCCGGGCACGCGGTACGCATCGACGCCGAACGCGCCGGATGCTGCGGCAGGGGCCCCGCCGCACATGACCTCCGACAGAGTAGGCCAGCCGGCCGGGGACGCAAACGGATTTACCCGGCGCCCGGGTTCGGGCTCCCCACGCTTCGACAAGCAAAAACCGCGCCGTGCCCAGCCGGGAAGGCTGCGGCTACCAAGCCCTGTCCGTTCTCTGCTGAGGAGAGCATCACTGGCCGAATTCACAGATCCTTATCAGGGTCGCCGCAGCGCACGGCCAGGGGAGTCCGGCGCCCGGTGAAGGTGACCTCCACTGTGTTGGTGTCCGGCGGGAGCTCGATGGTTCTCATGGTGTCGGCAGTGACCGCGACGGAGTCCAGGCACACCCGCACGTCACGTTTCGGCATGCCGGAAGCCCGGCAGAACCGGCAGCGGGCGCACTCAGGAATCCCGAACTCTCCGACAGTGCAGGGGAGTTCACACCTCGACGGCTAGGAGGCGTCCGTGCTCACTCCGGCGGGGCGGTAGCTGCGGCGCCAGTCCGCCACCAGCGCGGCAAGGCACCCGTACCCGGGCGGCCGCCTCCCGAGCCGCCAACTCCTCAAACAGCGGGCCCATCCGGCACCCCCTCCACCTTCACGGTAGAGACGGTAGAGACGGACAGCGGCAAGTACACCCCAAACGGCGTTTCCCCGGCTCAGCGCTTCACTTCACAAGAGCCGCAGCTAAATCCGCAACCCGACTGAGGTCAAGTAACAAGCTAAGGGGTGCCTTGCGGCCGTGGCCCGGTCGCGCGCTGGTAGCGGTCGCCGAGGACACGTACGAGGTCGACGAGTTCCGCGGGCTCGGTCACCGTGAAGTCGGCGCCGAGCAGGCCGAGGTGGACGGCGAGCGCCTCGATGCTGTCCGCGCCGGTGTCCAGCAGGCAGTGGGTGTCGTCGACCGCCGTGATGGTGCCGATGGCCGGATTGATCCGCCCGGCGAGCCGTTCGGCCGGTACGTGAACGACGACTTGGGCCCGGTACCGCCAGGCGGCCGACGACACGCCCCGGCGTACCTGGTCGACGGCTTCCTCGGGGAGGTCGCGGGGGGTGAACCCGGGACCCGTCGGGGTGCGTGGGTGGAGGCGATCCACCCGGAACGTCCGCCAGTCGTTCCGCTCGACGTCGAACCCGACGAGGTACCACCGGCGTCCCCAGGTGACCAGCCGGTACGGTTCGACCTCGCGCCGGCTCTCGGAGCCCTCGTGGCTCCGGTAGTCGAAGCGCAGGCGCTCGTGGTCCCGGCAGGCGGCGGCGAGGGCGCTCAGCGTGTCGGCGTCCACCCGCGGGCCCGGGTCGTCGCGCGGCACCGCCTCGGCATACTGCTTGAGGGCGTCGACGCGACGCCGGAGGCGGGTCGGCAGCACCTGTTCCAGCTTGGCCAGTGCGCGCAGCGAGGTCTCCTCGACGCCGGTGATGGTGCCTCCGGCGGCCGTGCGGAGCCCGATCGCCACCGCGACCGCCTCTTCGTCGTCGAGGAGCAGGGGCGGCAGCGCGGCGCCGGCGCCGAGTCGGTAGCCGCCCACCGCGCCTCGGGTGCCGTGCACCGGGTAGCCGAGGTTGCGCAGGCGTTCCACGTCGTTGCGGACGGTGCGGGTGGTGACCGCCAGCCGTTCGGCCAGTTCGGCGCCGGTCCAGTCGCGGGGCGTCTGGAGGAGTGACAGCAGGCGCAGCAGCCGCGCCGAGGTTTCCAACATTCTTCAGAGTCTGCCGGTCTATTAGGAACGAATCTTTCCTCAATGGATCCTACGCTGCTGCCCATGACGAACGACACCACGATCGCCCCGTTCCGGATCGACATCCCCCAGGCAGACCTCGACGACCTCCAGCAGCGGCTGGCGCGGACCCGGTGGGCGGAGGAACTGCCCGCGGGCGGGCCGGCTCCGGCGGGCCCGGTGCCGCCCGGTTGGGAGTACGGCGTCCCGGTGGGCTACGTCAGGAAGCTGGTCGAGCGGTGGCGCACCGGCTACGACTGGCGGGCCTGGGAGGCGAAGCTCAACGCTTACCCGCAGTTCACCACGGACATAGACGGCCAGAACGTCCACTTCCTGCATGTGCGGTCGCCGGAGCCGGACGCGACGCCGCTGATCCTGACCCACGGCTGGCCGACCTCGGTGGTCGAGTGGCTGGACGTGATCGGCCCGCTCAGCGACCCGCGGGCCCACGGCGGCGACCCGGCGGACGCCTTCCACCTCGTCATTCCCTCGGTGCCGGGCTTCGGCTTCTCCGGGCCGACCCGGGAACGTGGCTGGGACCGGTACCGGGTCGCCCGGGCCTGGGCCGAGCTGATGCGCCGGCTGGGGTACGACCGGTACGGCGCGGTCGGCAACGACGGCGGGGCGCTGATCTCGCCCGAGGTGGGCCGGGTTGACCCCGAGCACGTCCGCGGTGTGCACGTGACGCAGGTCTTCTCGTTCCCGTCGGGTGACCCCGCCGAGCTGTCCGGTCTCTCCGAGGAGGAGCGCGACAAGCTCGCGTTCGCCGAGTGGTTCGTTCAGAACCGGGGCGCGTACGACAAACTCCAGTCCACCGAGCCGCAGAACCTGGCGCACGCCCTGGCCGACTCGCCGGCCGGCCTGCTGGGCTGGCACGCGCAGCTGCTCGGGCCTTCGCTCGACCCGGACTACGTACTCACGAACGTGATGGTCTACTGGCTGACCAACACGGTCGCCTCGGCGGCCCGGTTCTACTACGAGGACGCGGCGGCGGCCCCCGTCCAGCAGAAGTCGAACGGCCGGGGCACCACCGTGCCCGAGCCGACCACCGTGCCCCTCGGCCTGGCCAACTTTGCCTGGGACTTCCCGTCCGTCCGGACGTTCGCCGAGCGCGACCACACGAACATCGTCTCCTGGAACGTCTACGACCGGGGCGGCCACTTCGCCGCGCACGACGCCCCCGACCTGCTCGTCGACGACGTCCGCCAGTTCTTCGGCAAGGTTCGCTGATCCACCGCCGGTTGTCGCCGGACCCGCTCGGACCTCTTGTACCCATGTATGCACACGGAAGGAATTCCCATGTACCTCGTCATCGGTGCCACGGCTCACTTCGGACGTCAGGCGGTGGAGGAGCTGGTCGCCGCGGGTGCCCCGGTGCGGGCGCTGACCCGTACCCCGGAGCAGGCCGGACTCCCGGAGGGAGTCGACGTCGTCCGGGCCGACCTGACCGAGCCCGAGACGCTGCCTGCGGCGCTGGCCGGCGTCGAGGCAGCCTTCCTGGTGCTGCAGTACGGGATGGATGTCGGTCCGCTGCTGGCGGCCGCGGGCCGAGCCGGAGTGAAGCGTGTGGTGTTCCTGTCCTCCGGAGCGGTCGTCCCGGGCGCCGAACGGCAGCCCGACGTGATCGCCCAGTACCACCGCGATGTCGAACGGGCCGTCGAGGAGTCCGGCATCGAGTGGACGTTCCTGCGGCTGCTGTTCCCCGCCGTCAACTCGCTGACGTTCGCGATGCAGCTCCAGGGCGGTGACGTCATACGCGCGCCGTACACCGAAGCGGCCTTCAGCGCCGTGCACGAGCGGGACGTCGCCGAGGCGGCGGCACGGATCCTGGTCGGCGGCGGGCACGCGGGGCGGGCCTACGACCTGACCGGGCCCGAGTCGCTGACCCAGGCGCAGCAAGTCCGCGTCCTCGGCGAGACGCTGGGACGCCCGCTCACGGTCGAGGACCTCGACCCGGAGCCCGTTCTCCAGCAGATGAGCCAGTTCATGGATCCCGAGTTCCTGGCGGCGCTGTTCGCTCTCATGGCGGAGGCGGTCGGCAGGCCCGCGCCGGTCACCGACGTCGTCGAGCAGATCACCGGCCACCCTGCGCGGAGCTACGCCCGGTGGGCCGCGGATCACCGGGCCGACTTCGGCGGCTGACAGCCGACCCCGGCAGCTGAGAACCGACCCCGGCGCCCACCGGATTCCGGGGGCCGGCCCATGCCTTGGGCCTCCGGTGCCCGGTTGCTCTCCAGGAGCATGGGGAACGTACCGACCGCGTCGAGGGCCATGGACAGCTCGGCAACGATCTTCGGGTCGTCCAGCGGTCCCCGCAGGAATTCCTCCAGGCGGTGCATGCGGTAGCGGACCGTGTTCTGGTGGCAGAACAGGATGCGCCCGGCCTCGGCCGCGGAGCCATGGGCCTCCAGCCAGGCGTGGGCGGTGGCGAGGAGCGTGGTGCGGTCCTCCTCCGGCAGTGACAGGAGGCCGCCGAGGATGCGGTGTACGGCCCGCTGGGTCGTGTCCAGGTTGCTCATTACCAGCTCGGTCAGCGGGTTGTCGTCGAGCTGGCGCACTGCTGGGGCGTCGGGGGCGAGCGACTGCGCCGCCACCTGGGCGTAGCGCAGGGCACGGCTCGTCTGGTCGAGCCGCTCGTAGAGCGGGCTGACGCCCACACGGCCGGCGGCAACAGCCCGTACAGCGTCGAGGACCGGGTCGAGCGACTGCCGGGGCGGGCAGGACAGCACCCCGGTCTCGGAAGCTGCCTGCGCACGCCAGGCGGAGCCCACCTTCAGGGCGCGCAGCTGCCGGTCGAAGCCGGGAAGGGGCGGTTCACCGCTGGCCGGCACCTCGGCCGTCACCACGAGGAACCGTCCCTGGAAGGGGAAGTCGAGCATGCGCGCGACCTCCCACACGGTGTCGCTGCTCAGTGAGCGCCCGTCGATGAGCTCGGCGATCTGGGCGGAGCGCCGCCGGTCGGTCTCCACCATCCGCTCCGCGCAGGTCTCGCGGTAGGCGTCGGTGAGGGCCGAGGAGTAGACGTCCGCCAGCTCCCAGATGTGGGAGGCGGCATCCAGGAGCGCGCCGGGTGCATCGCCGCCCTTCTCCCGGGCCTCGTCGAGGAGTTGCTCCCAGAAGTAGCGGAAGCTGATCCGGTAGGAGCGCAGAATCTCTGGCAGCGGGGCGTCCTGCAAGGCGCGTTTACGGCCGGTGGCGGTCGGCCCCGACAGGTCCACGGCGGACGAGGACGGGTTGGTGAGGTGCTCGACTATGGCGGTGACGTTCTGGGTCATCGAGGCGTGCAGGTCCTCGGGGCCCACGACCTGACTGCGGTAGAACGCGATGTTGTCGTACGTGATGCGGGACATCGCCGCGGCAATGTCGTCGACCCTGGTCGCCAGGGTCTGGGCGAGTTCGGCGATCAGGACACGCGAGGGAGTCGTCAGCACGGGCCGAGCCTAGGGCAGCCGACGCCGACGCTCTCCGACAACGGCCAAACCGCATACGAGGTCATTGTCGGAGGCGACAGAACTCCCTGTAGGCGCCGACATGGCGTGCGGCGTGCGCCCCCTGTGAGGATCGCAGGGTGGAAATCTCCACACCCCCCGTGCGCGCATGAAAGCGGTATGACGTGAGCAATCTCGCCACTGTCCTGGTGGAAGCGGCCAAGCGGAGCCCGCAACGACCGGTGATGTGGACGGAGGGCACCGCCCTGACCCTGCTCGAACTGGACGAACTCAGCGCCCGCGTGGCCGGCGGCCTGCAAGCCCACCGCGTACAACCTGGCGACCGGGTGGAGTTGGCGGACACACTCGGCGCCCCTGCCTTCTCCGTCCTGTACTTCGGCGCCCTGCGCGCGGGAGCAGTCGTGGTCACGGCGCATCCCCTCTCCCGGCCGCCCACGCTGGGCACACGCTGTGCCACCGGCCGTACACGCCTGCTGTTCGCCGCATCCGGGGCTCGGGGAACCGGAGCACAGGAGACGAGGGGCACGACCGTCGTCCCGGTAGGCCCAGGTTTCCTGGAGCAGTTGGCGTTCTGGCCGCAGCGTCCCCACGTGGTCCACCGCGCGGAGGACGCACCCGCGGTCGTGGTCGCCGAAGCCGACCGGGGAAGCAGGACACGGTGCCGCGTCCTCTCTCACGGCGCCGCACGCAAGGAGGCCATGGCCCGCCGGGCAGAGGGCGACGCCGTCGCTCTCGTCGACGCATGCCTGTTCATGGAACCTGACGATGTTGTGGCATGAGGTACTGAGGGCGCTCAAGGACGACAGCCTGGACGAGGCCCAGCGCCTGGACATCGTGGCCCGCGGTGCCGCCCGACTGGCCGCCCAGCGCGCGCACGGGCCGCCCTGCGTGCAGCGCGAACTTGTTAGACAAGGACCGGGTGGCGCCGCGCGCAGACGGGCCTCATCAGTGCGGGCAGGCCCCCAACGGCTCCTTCCAGCCACGAGCCAGCCGCCGCACTGCTCTCCACCTCACCCCGAGACGCAGGAGGCCGCCGTATCTGCGCAGCGGACACTGCTACGGGTAGACCTCGACCGCGAACAGCAACTGCGGTGCCCCGACGTCGGACAGGAGCTGTACCGCCCGCCCGGGTACGACGTCGGCGGGGCGTACTTCGCGCTCGGTGAGCACGACGGGCGACCCGGGGCCGGCCTCCTGGCGCACCCCGACATCCGCAAGTGCGAGGCGGTGCAGCAGCCGGCGGTACAGCAGCCGTTCGCTCGGAGGGTGTGCGGTGCTGCGAGCCGCCGACCGGAACAGCAGCCCCGCCTCGACCGGGACCGCCGCAGTGTCGTTATCTGTGATGCACATCACAGATTAAGGTTTATTTAAGAGCTAATGCCATGGTTGCTGCCATTTCATACGACTTGAAGGCAGTTGACGCTTCAATTGAGCGTCGCTCAAACTCTCTTCGTTCTCACCCGGATCCTCGCTGTCGCACCGGACTGCCCGCGATTGACCTCATCTGGAGTACTCGATGCGCGATACACCTGCCCGCGGTGGCCCCGAGCCGACGCCCGCTCAGGACGACCGCGTACTCGGCAAGATCGCGGGATTTGGCGGCGGTCCCGTGGGCGCGCGAGAGCAGGACGTCGCACTCTTCGAATCCACGCTCACCCTGCCCCCTGTTCACGGTCCGGCCGACGCTCGCGAAGGCCGCACGGCGGCGAAGGCCCGCCGGGTGCGGCGCGCCTCGCGGTCGCGTGGAAGCACGTCGAAACCGGCGCGCGGCAGCCGGTCCGGCCTTGCGCTCCCGCTGCTGGGCTCAGGCGCGCTGGCCGCCGGGATCGGGCTGGCTCTGTGGTTCACCTCCGGCCCGTACCGGACGTCCCCGGACAGGGCGACCCTGACGGTGCCCGACCTCCCGCAGCCCAGCACTACTGCGATGGCCGAACCGTTGGTCAGTACGCCTTCAGTCGTGAACTTGCCGACTGCCGTGCGGAGTTCGCCCCGGAAGGGGACAGTCGCGGCCCCCACGGTGCCACCCCGGGCCACCACCGGGCCGTCAGCTTCCACGGCCCGCTCCGCGCCCAAGCAGAAGAAGCCACCGCAATCCAGCTCCCCACAGCCCGGACCGCCGGGGGAGGGCCTGCGGCTCGGCAGTACCGGTCCCGAGGTCGCAGACCTTCAGCGCCGTCTTTTCCAGCTCTCGCTGTTCCTGGGATTGCCCGACGGAGTATTCAGTGAGTCGGTGGAAGTGGCCCTGCACCGCTACCAAGTGGCCCGCAACATCCCGGAGTCCTCCGGTGTCTACGGCCCGCTCACCCGGGCAGCCCTGCACGCCGAGACCCGCGGGAACGGCCGGGACGGCCGGGGCAGTTGGGATGGCGAGGTCGGCGGAGGCGGACACGGCGACCGAGACTGAAACGGCTACCCGCCGACCGCGGCACCAGCTCGGCGCAGGAATCCGGCGAAGCTCTTCGCCTGGGCTGGAGTAATTCGTTCAGCCTGGTGTATCCAGTCCTCCAGGAGGAAGCCACGGCGGTTGCGGAGCAGGTCAGGGAACGCGTGGGTGAAGTCGCAGGGTGCGGTGATGGCCGGGCAGGCGAGTCGCACCTCATCCGGAGTGTGTTGGCGTACAGCGTCTCGCCCGAGCGGCGCACCACGGTGACGTGGCCGGCCAGTGGAACCACGGCCAGCCGCGAGTGGCCTCGTCGCTGCCCGGACGTGTCGCTGCCCGCGCGCGATCAGAGCGTGATCGTGGACCAGAAGCGGCATCGGTGTTCCTGCGCGAGGTCAACGGGCCGGATGCCCCCCGGGCCAGGTGCCAGCGACAGCGTGTACGGCACCGGATCGTGTGGCCGTAGCCGCCGCCAATCGGGACGTGTGCCGCCGTCGGGAGTCCCGGTGCGAGCGAAACTTGTCCAGTACTCGATCATCGTGCCGGCGAGTCTCCTTTGCGCAGGGGAGAGTTCTGGGGATGTCTGTCCCGCGCGCATGTCGAACAGGTAGAACGCATCTGCTGAGTGGTAGGCGCCGTAGGGGTATCCGACCGGTGGAAGGGTCGGCGGCGCGGACGGGTCGGCGAATTCGTAGCCGTAGGTCGGCACGTGCCGGGCGAGCAGCCGGTTGCGCTCCAGTGTCGGACAGGTGAAGGAACTTTCCGTGGTCACCCGCGCCCAGGTACGACTGGGCGGCTCGTGTCGGCCGCCTGGATGGACCGCCAGCACGCGTGCGGCGTCCGTACCGAACGCTTCGTGGACGTACTGCCGATAGCGCTGCGCGGTCAGCGGCCGGCCGCCCAGGTCGTTGAGCGCTTGTACGTACGTGGTTTCGTCACGGGTGGTGCCGGAGAGCACCGGAACTCGATGGAGCCGGCCCTCCCGCAGCATCCGGAAGGGGTCATCCGGCAGGACACGGCTGCCGTAGGCCGGCCCCGCGAACTGCCCGAACGCGGACATCAGTTGCTTTGGGCGCAGGCGGCGCAGGCAGGTGACCGCAGTGGCCGGCTCGACGCAGCCGAGTTCCGCTGCGCTGCGCAGGCCCCGCTCAGCGAGGCTGCGCGGGGCCTCCCACGGCGAGGTGGTCGGCATTCCGGGCGCAAGCAGGTTGGCCGGGATGTTCGTGGTGCAGAGCGCACTCTGGATGATGGCTCGCTGGAACAGCCGCGCGGCCGTCGGCGACGCGAGATGCGCGCAGACACTCTGCCCGCCCGCGGACTGCCCGAACACCGTGACGGCATCCGGGTCACCGCCGAATGCCCGCACGTTGCTCTGGACCCAGCGCAGCGCGGCTTGCTGGTCGGCGAGCCCGAATGCGCCGGAGCCGGCCAGTCCGGGCAAGCCGAGGTTGCCGAAGATTCCGAGCCGGTAGTTGAGGGTCACGACCACCACATCGCCCTGAGTCGCGAGCCGGCGCGGGTCGTATTCGTCTCCCGCGCCCTCGACGAAGCCGCCACCGTGCAACCACACCATCACGGCCTTGGGGCCGCGCGATCCCGTCGAGTTCGGCAGGGTGATGTTCAGGTACAGGCAGTCTTCGGCTGCGCTCGCGGGTGTTCCGGCGATGGACGTATGTTGCGCGCAGCGTGCGCCCGGCCGGGATGCGTCCCGGACACCACGCCACGACGCCGGCGGCTGCGGAAGCTGCCAGCGCAACGCGCCCTCCGGCGCGGCGGCATACGGGATGCCGAGAAACTCCCGGTAGTCGATGTGGTCAACGCCGCGCACCCACCCTGTGTTGGTGCGCACGACCTCGCCGCCTTCCGCGGACGCCCCAGCGGTCACAGTGGTGCCCGTCATGCCTGCCATGCCCGCCAGGACCGCCATCATGCCGGCGAGCGGGCGCCACCACCGCCCCAGGCCCGCCATGTCAGCGTGCCCGGCCCTTCAGCCACACCGCGCCCCCGTGCCGCACTCCCAGCACCAGCCCGGCCGCCAGCAGCAACGCATGCCCGAGCAGCGTTACCGGCGTCGGTAGGTCCAGGTAGTTCAGCGCGAACCAACTCTTCGATTCAGAGAACAGGTTGTTGATCACACCGCCTCCGCCCTGCACCAACAGGACGACGCTCAGTAATTCGATCACGGCACACCCTCCCACCTAGTCAGTACGATCGTATTGATCTAATGGCAATGTAGCCTGGTCCCGCCCGTGACGTCAATTCAGTACGATCGTCTTGAGAAGGGGAGGTGGCGATGAGCAGTGAGCGGCCCGCAGTGCGCGGTCCGGGCGTAGCGCACGACGAGCGGCGCCGCGACATCCTCGACGCCGTGTTCACTCTCATCGACACAGCTGGAACCGATCAGGTCAGCATCCGCCACGTGGCGAACCAGGCGGGCGTGTCCGTCGGCCGCGTCCAGCACTACTTCCCCACCAAGGACGATCTGCTGTCGGAGGCGTTCAGCGCGATCAACGACCGCGGCACGGCCCGCGTGCACCGCCGGCTCGCCGACGACCGGCACGCCGGTGAACCGGCCGCGGTGCTCGGCGTACTGCTCGGCGAGCTGATCCCGGGCGGGGAGGACGACCGCAGGATCTTCCGTATTGCACAGGCATTCGAGGCCTATGCGCTGTCTCGGCCGTCCCTGCGGGAGCGGCTCACACGCGGCTACGACGAACTGGCCAACCTGATCGCCCTGCTGCTACGCGAAGCCGGATGCCCGGGCGAGCCCGAGCAGTCGGCGTTGCTGCCCGAGGCACACGAACTGCTCGCCCTGAGCATCGGGCTCGCCGGGCTCGTGGTCACCGAGAACATCACACCGGAACACGCGCGGAGCATCGCCTCCCGTCGGCTCGCGGACACCCTGCGCGACCTCTCCGGGCGATCGGCATAACCCCAGCAACTCGCACCGGACGAAAGGTTTCCTGCCGGTCGCGAACACGAACGCCTCTACAACCCTGCCGGCCGGCAGGAATACGATCTCGCCGCTTGACCGAGGCGCTCTCCTGCGACGGCATGTCCCACGGAGATCAGCCTGGGGAAGGGCCGTCGTAGTAGCCGGGCGGGCAAGCAGTACCGAGCTGAAGTAGTAGCCCTGCTCATCCTCTGGTTCATCCTCGGCTTCGAAGGGACGCCAGAAACTGAGCAACAGGTCTCGCGCGACGAAGGATGCGGGATCCTCGTTGTCGGGTTCGACAGCGGTGATCTCGGCCACGCGGCTCACGACCTCACGGGCCGGCAGGCCAAAGACGTCGATACCGCGGAAGAGCACGACGTCCGAAGAGGTCGACGGACGTCCCAACTCGACGGATTCCAGACGGTCGCGCATACACCCGATGCTGATCATCAGACCGCTTGGCCGGAAGATGTGCTGTCCCGCCCGATCGGCCGCGGAGAGCTCCCTCATGTCACGCAGGGACTCCAGGGCACTGTTCGCGGCCTCGCGCGACATGCCGATCTACAGAGAACCCATGCCTATCGGCGGGGCCAACTCGAAGTTCATGCGCGCATGCTGTCACGGTGAGCCTTCAAGATCTTCCCCCAGGAAGAGCTGCACCCAAATCGGTTTTGCCTCACGGTGCTGCAGGAGTGAAGCTCGCCCCTATGACGAGAGACCTCATCGTGCGTCCGGCCCGGCCCGCCGATTCGCGGACCTTGGCCGAGCTACGTTGGACGTTCAAGCAGGAGGACTACGAAGGGCAACCGCCAGCTCCTGCTCGGCTCCTGGAAGAGGCCGAGCAGTGGATCCGCACCCGGCTCAGCGATGGCCACTGGTTGGCCTGGGTCGCGGAGACCGAGGGCGAAATCTGCGGACACGTCTTCCTCTGCCTGGTGGAGAGGATGCCGGAGCCTTACGGCGACAACAACCCGATCGGCTACGTCACAAACTTCTTCGTCATGCCGTCACAACGGAACAAAGGGGCCGGCTCAGCACTCCTGGAAGCGCTGAAGCAGCACTCACGCCGTGCCGGCCTTGAAGGCTTGATCGTATGGCCGTCGGATCGCAGCACCCCTCTGTATCAGCGCTCCGGTTTCCGGCCTCCTGAGGACCTGCTGGAACTTCCACTCGACACCTGATGAGATCCACTTCCGATACGCCCTGGCGGCAAGGGTTCGCCGTCGTCCTACGCTCGCCGCCTGGCGATGACCGAAGCGCGGAAGCCCCCGCCCCGTCCGCCGTCGGGGCGCCCGCCGTCCGGCCCGGGCCCGGACAAGAACCCTCCGGTGCCGCCGAAACCTCCCGGGACGCCTTGATCATGCGCGTGGTTCACATCGGCTGGCAGCAGCTTCCCGAGCCTGCCCGTGCGGCGGTGGACCGCCGGGTGGGGGCCCGTACGAGGCGGCCGGGATGAGCACGGGGGACAGCACCACCATCGCCACGCTGCTCACTCTCACCGACGGTACGAAGGTGTTCGTGAAGGGGCTGCCCGTCGGGCACGAGCGGGCCGGGGAGCTTGAGCGAGAAGCGAACGTCAGTCCCCAACGTCCGTCCTACGCGCCGAAGTTGCTGTGGCGGGTAGAGGCCGGCGGGTGGCGGCTGGACATCGGCCGGATCGCCGGGGTGAAGCGGGCCGCCGTGGCCTGGTGGCGGCGCCTGCCGTCGGCGTACACCGTTATGAGGCCAGTGAGGTACAGCGATACGTCCCCAACCTGAGCTGCTCATGCGCAGGTTGGGGAGCCGGGGCCCCCGACCTGTCAAGGTACGGGACAGAGCGGTCCCTCAAGGGCGCCCTACGGCGTCGTTGCGCGACGGGGATCCGCCCCACCCTGGACCGACCACTCTCTCCCGAAGCCGGCTGGCTATCGGCCGGCCCCGGCCATGCGGCTTCCCAGCAACCGGTGACGTTCCCTCGTACCGGCTCGGCGAGATAAGTCCGAACGCCGACACCTGCCCGACTTCCCCGCACCGGCCCGAGGAACAGAGGCGAGTCCGCGCTTCCGGGCCGTTGACGGGGTTCCGTGGCTTGCTGGATCACCGCAAGCTGGCGTTGCCCAGCCACGGCCCTCTGACCGCGTCCGCTGCGGCCGCCGCACGGCGTGAGGCCGGCTGCCGGACGCCAGAAGCCCCCCGTGTCGACGGTCACGTCATTCCCCAGGTGCTGTGGACACACAAATCCCACAGGTGGTGGTTGTAGCGGCGGTCAGGCTCTGGGAGTCGGATGATCGGGCGGCGAGTAGTCTGCGGCTATGCCTGATCCCGTTCCGTTCGCCGTGCCCACCCGCTTCGACGGAGCCCGCGATCGTGTCGCAGTCGTCGTTCCAGGAGTCGGCTATTCGCCTGCCAGGCCGCTGCTGCACTTCGCCCGTAGCGTCCTGCTCCAGCACGGCTGGACGGTCCAGGAGCTGTGGTGGCAGATCCCCGATGGGTTCTCGCAGTTCAGCGTGGACGAGCAGGTCGAATGGGTGGAACGGCAGGTCACCGAGGCTGTTGATGCCGAAGCGGGAGCCTGTCGGCTGCTGATCGGCAAGTCCCTGGGCTCCCTCGCTTGTGGCATCGCAGCTGACAGGAGCATCCCTGCGGCCTGGCTCACCCCGCTCCTGACTGTCGATCACGTCACCGCGGCTCTCCAGCGGGCCACGGAGCCGACCCTCCTCATTGGCGGAGACGCCGACAAGCTGTGGGATTCACGAGTCGCCGCGTCCCTGCGGCACGAGGTCCTGGAAGTTCCCTCGGCGGACCATGGCCTGGAACTCGCAGACGATGCCGCAGGATCCGTTGAGGTTCTGGGGCACGTCGTCTCCCGGCTGGACAGCTTCATCGGCTCTCTCGGCCGCTGAGGGCACGGGACAAGAGTGGCCGGATCTCTCGGCGGCAGGTGTGTCCGGCTTGGGGGTCGGTCCCTTGGGCCGCGGCTGGGTGGTGGAGAGGTTCATCGCCTGGCTTGGCGGCTGCCGCAGGCTGCGCCGCCGATGCGAGAGGAAACCGGAGTACTTCTTGGCCTTCGCCGCCATCGGGGCGACCCTTGTCTGCTACCGGCGCCTCATCCGGTGACGGTCGCGTCGCGTACCCAGTTCAGTGCCGTACGGCTGGGATGTCGGCCAACTGCTTGGAAAAATCCCAGCCCGTCGGCATGCGACTCGGGTTGTGCCACGGAGCACCCTGTCGGCGGTGGGCGGTACATCGCCTCACACTGAGCGCGCGCCGGGCGGCTGGCCCCATGGCGCCTCCAATGCTGTGCGCAGGGCATCGGCGTTCTCCCGGCCAATCCGCTCGGCGAGCTGCTCTTCCAGCCGTTCGAGGATGAGGCCGGCCTGCCTATGTGCACGTTCTCCTTCCGAAGTGCGCCGGATCAGCCGCTGCCGGGCGGAGGTGGGGTCGGGGGATTGGTCGAGCAGTCCGGCGGCGACCAGCCCGTGCACGGCCTGGTGTGCGGTCTGCCGGGTGACACCCATGCGCCGGGCCAACTCCGAGATGGTGGTGCCCCCGTCGTCCAGTACGGCGAAGAGCTGTGCCTGTGTCGGCGACACGGGTGCGGCTCCGCCTGCTTCCAGGGCTGTCAGCAGTCCTTCCTCGAACCAGCGCCGGGCGTCGCCGAGCAGCTGGGGGAGATTGCGGCGGGTGGATTGCATCTGTTCCTCACGAAGGCGGGGCGGAGGGCGGAAGGCGGCAGTCCGGACCGGGTCACCTGCGCGGCTTGCCGCCCCAACTCTTTCATGTCAGGCTACCTGACAGTCTTGACGGGGCAGATCCGAGGAGGAAAAGACATGACCATTGAGTACGCCACCCGCTACCGGCGGGCTTCACGCATACCCGCTGATCCGGGCAAGCCCTACTTCATCGAGAAGGGCGAGGGGGACCGCGCCCACCTGTTCGGCGACCTGATCACCATCTACGCCGGTGGCGAGCAGACCGAGAACACCTTCAACTTCTTCACCGTCGAAGGCCCCAAGGGCGACATCATCCCGGCCCACCTGCACACCGACACCCATGAGGTCTTCTACATCACAGCAGGCGCCGTCCGGCTGTTCGTCGAGGACACCGAGGGCGACCAGCAGGAGAAGCTGCTCACCCCGGGCGACTTCGGCTTTGTGCCCAAGAACTGTCGGCACGCCTACCGCATGGAGCGTCACCACAGTCAGGTCGTCGGCGTCGCCGCCGGTCCCGGCGGCACCTTCGAGCGGTTCTTCGAGAATCTCGGCGTGCCCGCCGAGCGGCTCGGTCTGCCGACTGAGCCAGTCATCCCGGAACCTCACAAGTTCACCAGCGTTCCCGAGCAGTACGATGTGCGCTTCCTGCCCGACCACCAGTGGCGGATGCGGTGACGGGGGCCGGACTCTCCCTTCGAGAACTGATCGCCGCGCCTCACCCCGACCGCGCTGCCCTGCCACCTGTCGATGGAAGGGAGCTCGGCGTTCGTCAGCTGCGCGGCGTGCCGTACCACGTGGTGGAGGGCAGCCGCCCACTGGAACTGGATCTGTGGCTGCCGAAAGACGACCGGACAGAGCCCGTTCCTCTGGTGCTGTTCGTCCACGGCGGCTCCTGGCGCCGAGGGCGGCGCGATGACATGGGCCTACGTACCCGCACCTGGGATCCAGGACCGTTTGCGCGCATCGCGGCTGCGGGCTGCGCCGTCGCCTGTGTCGACTACCGGCTCAGCGGCGAGGCCACCTTCCCCGCTCCGCTCGACGACCTGAACGCCGCACGGCGCTGGCTCACCCTGCGCTCAGCGGAACTCGGCATCGACACCCGGCGGACGGTGGTGTGGGGAGAATCCGCGGGCGGACACCTTGCCGCGCTCCTCGCCCTGACCCCCACCACCCGGCCCCTGGCCGGCGCAGTGATCTGGTACGCACCCAGCGATCTGACCACCGCACGTGGCCGCTTCACTCCCGGAGACCCCACCACCCCCGAAGCACTCCTGCTCGGCGCGGCCCCGGCCACCGTCCCCGAGCACGCCCGCGCAGCCAGCCCTCTCGCCCAAGCCCATGCCGACGCACCGCTGTTCCTCCTCGTCCACGGAACCGAGGACACCTTGGTGAGCTGCTCACACAGCCAATCCCTCGCCGCCGCACTGGAGAAGGCCGGGGCGCCGGTCGAACTGAGGACGGTGGCGGGCGCCGACCACGGCTGGCACCGGCTGTCCGACGCCCAGGTCGAGGAGATCTTCACCCACTCCCTGGCCTTCGTCCTCCGCCTCGCCGCCCAAAAGGGCAAGCTCGGATGAAACGTGCCGAGTTCACCCCGGGCTCCGCGTTCTTTCATCGCGCAGATCGCAGCGGGAGGTCGGGCGGCAGGGTCGATCTTGGGGTGCGTGCGTCGCACGGGCTTGTCCAGTGACCGGGCGTAGGCGATTTCGGCTCGGGTGCTTTCGCCGATGTGGTCGCCGACCACGAGCGCCTCATCGGTGAGCCGCATCTTCGCCCGACGCAGATCGTCGAGCCGTACCTTCAGCGCCTCGGCCTCGACGGGATCAGGCCGGAGCTCGTACGGCGACTTCATGTCGCAGCCTGGTTTGACGACAAGCTTCCCTTCCTTGGTCTCCCGTAGATCGACGAGATCGTCCGGCATCGGGTGCACCGGGACACGGGGGGGCGCGAGCGGCGGCGCCCACCGCTGGGGCGGGGCCTGGCGGATCTGCCGTCGGCAGCCGCGCCAGCCGAAAGCGCGCGTGCACTGCGAACGCGGCGTACGACCGCACCGCGACCGCCAGTGTCTTGTCCGCCTCGCCCTCCCGCACATCCTCCGCCGCCCGGTCCGTCGCGCCGCTGGTATACGCATCCGTGCTCATGGTGTGCTCCTCCCGGCCGGGCGTGGGTGACGGGCACGACGCTCGACCTTTGGCAGCAGCGGCTCGATCACCGCCCACACTGCTCGCGGGGACGGGGGCCGAGGCCGCAGACGGGTACCACTGACGCCGGGGTTCCCCCTCGTCGAAGGAGGTTCCGCGGAACGGAGAGGTTCGATGCGCCGAACGTCATTCAGTACCACGGGTGTTGAGGGCAGGCTGGGCGGGTCCGGGTATACCGGTCAAGGGCGAAACCGCGTCGGCGATGCCGGTCATCCGCGCCTCGGCGACTTCCCAGGTTCTTGTCGCTCCCCTGGGAAGGTACTCGGTCAACTCCACCGAAGCGCGCACTCCTTCACGCATCGCACCGAGGTCGCCGACCAGCCCGGCCGCCCTTGCCTGGACCAGGACATTGCCGAGCGCGGTGGCTTCCGCGGGGCCCGCCGTCACCGGGAGACCGGTGGCGTCCGCGGTGAGCTGGCACAGCAGTGCGTTGCGGGCGCCGCCGCCGACCAGGTGGATACGGGCCAGGGTGCGTCCGGTGAGTTCGGCGGCCCGGTACAGGACGCGTCGGTGTGCCAGCGCCAGGCTGTCCAGGACGCAGCGGACCACGGCGGCCGGGGACTCGGGCGGGCGCTGGCCCGTACGGACACAGAAGCCGTGGATCCGGGCGGGCATGTCGCCCGGTGGCAGGAACTCCGGCGCGTCCGCGTCGATCACCGCCGCCAGCGGCGGGCAGGCGGCCGCCCCGGCGAGCAGTGTGGGCAGGTCCACGGGCAGTCCCCGGTCGCGCCAGGTGCGCAGCGACTCCTCCAGCAGCCACAGCCCGGTGAGGTTGCGCAGGTAGCGGACGGTGCCGTCCAGACCGCGCTCATTGGTGAAGTTCGCGGCGCGGGACGCCTCGGTGAGGACCGCTGCGTCCAGTTCCAGCCCGGCCAGGGACCAGGTGCCGCAGGAGATGTACGCGAACCCGCGGTCGCCGGGTGCGGCCGGGACCGCCACCACCGCCGACGCGGTGTCGTGCGAGGCGACCGTGGTCACGGGGGTCCCCTCGGGCAGCCCGGTCCGCTCGGCGACGTCGGGCAACAGGATGCCCGCCGGGGAGCCAGGAGCGCGGAAGGGCGGCAGCAGTGCCGGGGAGACGCCGACGAGATCGAGCAACTCGCCCGCCCAGGTGCCGCTGCGGGCGTCCAGCAGGCCGGTGGTGGAGGCGTTGGTCTCCTCGGTGCCGAGGGTGCCGGTCAGCCAGTGCACGACCAGGTCCGGCATGAGGAGCAGGGTGCGGGCGGCGGGCAGCCCGCGGTCGCAGGCGAGCTGGAAGACGGTGGTGAACGGGAGGTGCTGGAGTCCCGTACGCCGGTAGAGCTCGCTCGCCGGAACGTGTGCCCAGATCCGCTCGGGCACGCCGTCGGTGCGGCTGTCGCGGTAGTGGTGGGGGGCGTTGAGCAGTACGCCGTCGCCGTCGAGCAGCCCGTAGTCGACCGCCCAGGTGTCCACGCCGACCGAACTGACCTCGGTCAGCCGCCCGGCCCGCCGCAGCCCGTCGAACACACCGCCGCGCAGGGTGTCCACGTCCCAGTGCAGGCCGCTGTCGTGCCGCAGCGGCGCATGCCGGAAGCGATGGGCCTCGGTCAGCTCGATCCGGCCGCCGGAGCCGATCCGCCCGAGGATGACGCGACCGCTGGTCGCGCCGAGATCGACGGCGGCGAAGGTGGGTGGCATGGGACTTCCTTGGAGTGAGCGGGAGGAGGCGGGGGCGTTCCCGCAGTGCCGGGCGTGCGGGGGGAAAGAGAGGGGGCGGGCGGGGGAGAGGGTGGGGGCGGGGCTTGTGTGGTGTGTGGCGGGGTCTGTGTGGTGTGTGGCGGGGCTTGTGTGGTGTGTGGCGGGGTCTGTGTGGTGCGCGGCGGGGTCCGTGAGGTGTGTGGCGGAGTGTGGAGCTCCTCGTGCTCCGCGTCCTTTCCCTCCTCATCGCAAGAACGCCCCTGGCACTCCCGAGTCCACCGGTACGTGCATTCCCGTCGTGCGTGACAGCTCCCCGCCCACCAGGGCGAACACCGCCGAAGCCACGTGTTCGGGGAGCACCTCACGGCCCAGCAGCGTGCGGCGGGCGTAGAACTCGCCGAGTTCCGCCTCCGGTACCCCGTACACCGCCGCCCGCTTCGCGCCCCAGCCGCCCGCGAAGATGCCCGAGCCGCGTACCACCCCGTCGGGGTTCACGCCGTTGACCCGGATGCCGTACTGTCCCAACTCAGCAGCAAGCAGGCGTACTTGGTGCGCCTGGTCGGCCTTCGCCGCCGAGTAGGCGATGTTGTCCGGGCCCGCGAACACCGCGTTCTTGGAGGCCACGTACACGAGATCGCCCCCGCCGCCCTGGGCCCGCATCACCCGGGCCGCCTCCCGCGACACCAGGAACGAGCCCCGGGCCATGACGGAGTGCTGGAGGTCCCAGTCCGCGGCCGACGTCCCGGCCAGCGGGCGCGACAGCGACAGCCCCGCGTTGTTGACCACCAGGTCCACACCGCCGAAGGCCAGCGCCGCCGCGTCGAAGGCAGCCACGATCTGCTCCTCCGAGGTGACATCGGCGGTGACCGCCACGGCCCGGTCGGGGCCGCCCAGTTCCCGTGCCACGCCCGCCGCCGCGTCCGCGTCCAGGTCGGCGACCACCACGCACGCACCTTCCGCCGCCAGACGGTGCGCGATCGCCCGCCCGATGCCGGACGCCGCGCCCGTCACCAGCGCGACCCGTCCGGCCAGTGGCTTCGCGGGCGGCATCCGGCGCAGCTTGGCCTCCTCCAACTCCCAGTACTCGATGCGGAACTTCTCCGACTCCCCGATCGGCGTGTACGCCGACACCGCCTCCGCCCCTCGCATCACCGCGATGGCATTGAGGTAGAACTCGCCCGCCACCCGCGCCGTCTGCTTGTCCTTGCCGAAGGAGAACATCCCGACCCCCGGCACCAGCACGATCGCCGGATCGGCCCCACGCATCGGCGGCGAGTCCGCCGTCGCGTGCCGTTCGTAGTACGCGGCGTACTCCTCCCGGTAGCGGGCGTGCAACTCCCGCAGCCGTACGAACACTTCGTCGAGCGGTGCGGACGGGGGCAGGTCCAGCAGCAGGGGCCGCACCTTCGTGCGCAGGAAGTGGTCGGGGCAGGAGGTGCCGAGGGCCGCCAGCCGGAGGTGCTCGGTGCGGGAGAGGAAGTCCAGGACGGCCGGGGAGTCGCAGAAGTGCCCGACCTGGCGCCGGTCGGTGGACGCCAACCCGCGCACCACCGGGACCAGTTGGGCGGCCCTGGCGCGGCGCTCCGGCTCCGCCGGCGGCGCGTACCCCTCCTGTACGGGACCGAAGGGCTCGGCCTTCCCCCGCTCGACGAGGAACGCCTCGGCGGTGCGGATCAGGTGCAGGGAGTTCGCCTCGCACTCCTGAGAGGTGTCGCCCCACGCGGTGATGCCGTGTCCGCCCAGGACGCAGCCGATGGCCTCGGGGTGCGCGGCCCTGACCGCCGCGATCTCCATGCCGAGCCGGAATCCGGGCCGCCGCCAGGGCACCCACGCGACGGTGTCCCCGAAGCACTCGGCGGTCAGCTTCTCACCGTCGGCGGCGCAGGCCAGCGCGATGCCGGAGTCCGGGTGCAGGTGGTCGACGTGCGCGGCGTCCACCAGCCCGTGCATCGCGGTGTCGATGGACGGCGCGGCGCCGCCCTTGCCGTGCAGGCAGTGGTCGAAGGCGGCGACCATCTCGTCCTCCCGCGCCACCCCCGGGAAGACTTCGGCCAGTGCCCGCAGCCGGTCCAGTCGGAGCACGGCGAGTCCGTCCTCGGTGAGGGTGCCGAGGTCGCCGCCCGACCCCTTGACCCAGATCAGTTCGGTGTCCTCTCCGGTCACCGGGTCGACGGCGGTGCCCTTGGCGGAGGTATTGCCGCCCGCGTAGTTGGTGTTGCGCGGATCGGCGCCGAGCCGGTGGGAACGGGCGAGAAGGGCAGCGGGAACGTCCATGCGGTGTCAGTGCTCCAGAGGTGAAGTGCCAGCGGAAGTACGCGAGTTGGGCGAGGGGAGGAGTGGTGCTACGCGCCCCACCCCGCCTGCGTGCCGCCCACCCGCTCGGACACGGTGCGCTGCGCCCACCCGGACCGCCGGTACGCGGCCAACGGGTCGGCGTCCAGGCCGAGTTCCTCCCGTATCCGCGCCAGCAGCGGGCGGACATCCGTGTTGTAGGCGTCCATCAGCACGGCGTTCGCCGCCAGAATGTCACCGGCCGCCTGCGCGTCGGCGAGCGCGGTGGTGTCCACCAGCAGGGCCTTCGCGGTGGCTTCCTGGACGTTCATCACGGAGCGGATGACCGCCGGAATCTTCTCCTCGATGTTGTGGCACTGGTCGAGCATGAAGGCGATGCCCGCCTCCGGTGCCAGCCCGCCCCCGCGCCGCACCTCGTACATGATCCGGAACAGTTGGAAGGGATCGGCGGCGCCCGCCATCAGATCGTCGTCCGCGTAGAAGCGGGAGTTGAAGTCGAACGCGCCCAGCTTTCCCTCGCGCAGCAGGAGCGCGACGATGAACTCGATGTTGGTGCCCGGCGCGTGGTGCCCGGTGTCCACGCACACCTGCGCGCGTTCGCCCAGTTTGAGGCAGTGGGCGTACGCCGTGCCCCAGTCGGGGACGTCGGTCGCGTAGAAGGCGGGCTCGAAGAATTTGTACTCCAGGATGAGCCGCTGCTCCTCGCCGAGTCGCGCGTACACGGCGGCGAGCGCCTCCGTCAGTCGGCCCTGCCGGGCGCGGATGTCGTCCTGGCCGGGGTAGTTGGTGCCGTCGGCGAACCACAGCTTCAGGTCGCGCGAGCCCGTCGCGTCCATGATGTCCACGCACTCCAGCAGGTGTGCGAGGGCCTTGCGGCGGACCGTGGCGTCGGGGTGGCAGACGCTGCCGAGCCGGTAGTCGTCGTCCTGGAAGACGTTCGCGTTGACCGTGCCGAGCCGCACGCCCTGCTCCTTGGCGTACGCGCCGAGGGCGGCGTAGTCCTCGACCCGGTCCCACGGGATGTGCAGCGCCACGGACGGCGCGGCCCCGGTGAACTCGTGCACCCGCGCCGCGTCGGCCAGCTTCTCCCGCGGTGTGCGGGGGACGCCGGGCCGGGCGAAGACCTTGAAGCGTGTGCCGGAATTGCCGTAGGCCCAGGAGGGGGTCTCTATCGCCTGGGACATGAGGGCTTGGCGGGTGTCGTGGGCATCGAGCACGGTGATGGCGTCTCCCTTAGTAAAACGATTCAAATTTGATGAGGCGAAACGTACATCGACCCGGGCTCTCGGACAAGGCAAGTGCCGCAAGGGTGCGGTCAATTGGGGTGGCAAAGAGTCGTGTGCGACTGGTTGACGCCCTCGTCGTGCCAGACCTAGCCTCCATCGAAGCATGACTGAAACCTTTCATTGCGTCGCTCTGCGGCGACTTCGCAGAGAGGCCGGTTCCCCGTGCAACGCGTCTGCTTTCTGCTCAAGGTCCGCCCCGACCGGCTCGTCGAGTACCGCACCCGGCACGCGGCCGTCTGGCCGGACATGCTGGCCGCGCTCGGCGCCGCCGGGTGGCACAACTACTCGCTCTTCCTCCGCGAGGACGGGCTGCTGGTGGGCTACCTGGAGACCCCGGACTTCACCGCGGCACGGGAGGCGATGGCCGCCACCGAGGTCAATGCCCGCTGGCAGGCGTCGATGGCCGGATTCTTCGAGCAACCCGACGGCCGACGGCCGGACGAGGCCATGGTTCCGCTCGTCGAGGTCTTCCACCTGGCCTGAGTCGGCCGGGTCTCCTCCTCGGCGGGCGAGCCGGTCCTGCCAGGCCTGCCTCCGTCGGCACTTGCCCCGCCCGCCTGCCTATCCGCTCGCCCGCCCGTTCACCTCACCTCAAGGGGTACGCATGAGACATCGCACGCTTTGCGTCGCCACGCTCGCCACCGCCCTCGCCGCGGTCTGCGCCGCCACCCCGGCCGCAGCGGCCCCGGAACCCGGCCCTGGCCCGGGCTTTGGCACCCTTACGCTCTCCGGCCCCGCCCCCGCAACGCACGCCGGTCTCGACAACTGCACCGCGACGACGGCCCCGGTCGCGGCGGCTCCGGTCACGACGGCCCCCGCCCCGGTCGTCTGCCGCTTCGACGTCGCCCCCGGCGCGTACGACGTGAGCGTCGTCCTCGGCGGGAGCGCGACGGAATCACGGACCTCCGTGCTCGCCGAGTCCCGTCGCGCCGTGCTCCCGGAGACCGTCACCGCCCCCGGCGAGCGGGTCCGGCGCACCTTTACCGTCGACGTCCGCACCCCCGAGGGCGAACCCACCGGGCCGGCCGGCACTCCGGGGCTGAGCCTTACCTTCACCGGCCCGGCCCCCGCTCTCTCCTCCGTCCGGGTCCGCCGCGCGGCGCACGCCCGTCAAGTGCTGCTCCTGGGCGACTCGACGGTCTGCGACCAGCCGGGCGAACCGTACGCGGGCTGGGGGCAGCAGCTCCCGCAGTACCTCAAGAAGGGGGTCTCGACGGCCAACTACGCCGACTCCGGCGAGAGTTCGGTGACGTACCGGGAGAATCCCGCGCTCTTTCCCACCGTGCGCAAGAAGATCCGCCCTGGTGACCTCGCGCTGATCCAGCTCGCGCACAACGACAAGCAGACGGACGCGGCGGCGTACCGGGCGAACCTCACCGCGCTCGTCGACGGGGTCCGTGCCAGGGGCGGCCGGCCGGTCCTGGTCACTCCCGTCGTCCGCCGCTGGTTCAGCCCCGACGGGACACTGAACAACCCCACCGCCCTGTTGGTCAACGGCCTGGGGGTGGACCACCCGGCCGAGATCCGCGCACTGGCCACCGCGTTGCGCACCCCGCTGATCGACCTGACGGCCCTGACCAGGGCGCGCGTCGAGGCGCTGGGGCCCGAGGCGTCCAAGGCGCTCTACCTCACCGCCGAGAAGCGCGACAACACCCACACCTCGGTGCGCGGCGCGACCGAGTACGCGGCTCTGGTCCTCGGCGAACTCCGCGCCCAGCACCTGCTGCCCCGGGGCGCGGTGCGCTGATCCCGGATCAGTACGGCCAGAGCGTGGGCTCGGTGCAGAAGTG
The DNA here is from genome assembly GCF_055579625.1 of Streptomyces sp. NPDC032721. Lineage (NCBI taxonomy): Bacteria > Bacillati > Actinomycetota > Actinomycetes > Kitasatosporales > Streptomycetaceae > Streptomyces > Streptomyces sp. NPDC032721. The sequence goes on from NZ_JBVIMX010000003.1 coordinate 116,738, forward strand.
CCCGCCGACACGGGTCTGTGCCGGGTCGGCGTCGGACAGCTCGCCGTGTTCGGCGAGCAGCTTCGCCGCGTACGGTTCGGAGTCGTCCCGCGGTACGTAGCCCAGCGCCCGCGCGCTCGAAAGGTCCCACCAGGTGCGGGAGTTGGCGGACGAGCCGTACACCACCGTGTGCCCCACCCCCTTGGCGGTGAGCGCGGCGTGCAACAGCCGGGCGCAGTCGGCGGGGCTCAGCCAGAGCGAGAGCATCCGGACCGAGGTCGGCTCGGGGAAGCACGAGCCGATGCGCACGGAGACGGTCTCCAGGCCGTGCCGGTCCCAGTACAGCTGGGCCAGGTCCTCGCCGAAGCACTTGGAGAGCCCGTAGAAGGTGTCCGGGCGGTGCGGTGCGGCGGCGGGGACCAGGTCGTCGCCCGGCCGCGCCGGGCGCGGGGTGAAGCCGACCGCGTGATTGCTGGAGGCGAACACCACGCGCGGGACGCCGGCTTCACGGGCGGCTTCGTAGAGGTGGTAGGTGCCCTCGATGTTGGCCCGCAGGATCTTCTCGAAGGGGGCTTCCATCGAGATGCCCGCCAGATGGATGATCGCGTCCACGCCCTGGACCGCCTCGCGCAGCGCCGAGCGGTCGCCGGGGTCGGAGAGGTCCGCGACGAGTGCGTCCGGCTCGCCGTCCACGGGGTGCATGTCCAGGAGGCGCAGCCGGTAGCCGTACGCGGGCAGCAGCCCCCGCATCAGCGTGCCGAGACCTCCGGCGGCGCCGGTGAGCAGGACGGTGCGGGGAACGGGCATGAAAGATGCGCTCCTTGGGAGGGGGCGGGGTGCGGGGTGCGTGCCGGGGCCCGACCACGCTAGAAAGCGCTTTCTATGCTTCCTCGGAAGGAGATGTCAACCCCCGTCCACCCCTTCCCTCCCTGCGATCCCCTCCGCACATTCACTCCGCGGTGCTCTACGCGCCGGACCCCGCGCGCTGGGCCGGGCGGGCGCTGCGCCCGTACCTGGCGGGGGAGTGGGCGCCCGGGGAGGCGTACGCCGAAGCAGCCGACGCCCTGCGTGCCGCCGGGCTCGGCGTGCACAGTTGGGTGGTCCTCGCCCACAACTCCCGCCTCGGTGCGGAACACCCCGACACCTCCGTGCGCAACGCCTACGGCGACCGCTACCCCTGGGCCCCGTGCGTCGCCCGCCCCGAAGTCCGCGGGTATCTGACCGCATTGGCGGCCGAAGCGGCGGCGAGACTCGGCGCGTCGGGCACCGAAGCTGCCGCCCTTCGCACCGCACACCAGGTTCCGTGCTCGCCGCCAACCTCCTCGTGGTCGCCTGCATGGGCGGCAGCCCATGACCCTGGCCACCGACGCGGCCCGCGCCGCCGCCCTCGGTGCGAACGAACTGCGGCTCTACCACGCGGGGTTGGCCTCGGACGCGGATCTCGCGGCGGTGCGCGAAGTCCTGCGCGCGGGGACCGCCCGCGAGTGAGGTCCGCGTAACGGCCGGGCAACAACCCGGTTTCGTCAGATCCGTTGACGAATGGCGGCCACCGCCCTAGCTTCACAGCGTCGTACTTCGTACGTCATATATGAGACGCGATACGCGAGATATGAGAGCAGCACGCATGGCCTTCGCCCCCAGCCCGATTCCCTCCCGCACCCAGTTCGTTCAAGAGGCGATCAAGCACGCCATCCTCGCCGGTCGGCTCCCACCGGGCAGCGCACTGGTGGAGGCCGAACTCGCCGCACAGTTCGGGGTGTCGAAGACCCCCGTCAGGGAGGCACTGAAGACCCTCGCCGGGACCGGACTCGTCGTCATGAGCCAGTACAAGGGCGTCACCGTCCGCACCGTCGACGCCGCCATGGCGCACGAGGTGTACGACGTACGGGTGCTGCTCGAACCGCAGGCGCTGCGCCGCTCGGTCGCCCGGCGGGTCTCCCTGGACGGGGCCGCCGAGGCGCTGGTGCGGGCCGACGACGCGACCGACGAGGCCGAACGCTCGCTGGCCAACCGGGACTTCCACCGTGCGCTGTACGCACACTGCGGCAACCCGCTGCTCGTCAGGATGCTGGACGAGGTGCGCGACCAGGCGGCCCTGGTGTCGACCGTGGCCTGGCACGCGGTTCCGTCCTGGCAGCAGGAGGCGGACGAGCACAAGGAGATACTCCGGCTCGCCCGGACCGCGGACGCGGCCGGTGCGGCGCGCGCCCTGCACGCGCACATCGAGTCCTTCGTCCACCGCGCGTTCCCCGAAGGCCCGCCGGGATCCGAAGGCCTGCCGGGACTGGAAGGCGTCCCGGCCGAGCCGGTATTCCCGCAGCCCGAGAAGGGCGCTCCCGGAACGACCGCCCACCCCGAGAAGGACACCCCCGCATGACCGCTCGCTTCGATCACTCCGCCCAGCGCGCCGCCCTCGCCGACGTCGTCGCGATCCCCGTCACTCCGTTCGCCGCCGACGGTTCGGTGGACGCGGTCACCTACCGCGCCCTGCTGCGCCGACTGCTCGACGCGGGCGTGCGGACCCTCACCCCGAACGGCAACACCGGCGAGTTCTACTCGCTCTCCCGGCAGGAGCGCCGCCTCGTCACCGAACTGACCCTCGCGGAGACCGGCGGCGACGGCAGCGCCGTCCTCGTCGGGGTCGGCCACGACCTGCCGACCGCCGTCGCGGCGGCCAGGGAGGCCCGCGCGGCCGGTGCGGGCATGATCATGGTGCACCAGCCGGTGCATCCGTACGTCTCGCAGGGCGGCTGGGTCGACTACCACCGCGACATCGCGGACTCCGTACCGGAGTTGGGGGTGGTTCCCTACCTGCGCGACCCCCTTCTCGAAGGGCGGACCCTCGCGCGTCTCGGCGAGCTGTGCCCCAACGTCATCGGTGTGAAGTACGCCGTCCCCGACGCCTCCCGGTTCGCGGCGGTCGCCCGGGACGCGGGACTCGACCGGTTCGTGTGGGTGGCCGGGCTCGCCGAGCTGTACGCCGCCCCGTACTGGGCGCTGGGCGCCACCGGATTCACCTCGGGCCTGGTCAACGTGGCCCCCGCCGTCTCGCTCGGTCTGCGCGACGCGCTGCGGGCCGGCGACTACCGGTCCGCGCAGAAGACCTGGGAGCGCGTCCGCCCCTTCGAGGAGCTGCGCGCCGCCGAACGGTCCGCGAACAACGTCAGCGTCGTCAAGGAAGCCCTCGCCGCACTGGGCCTGTGCCGCAACGAGGTCCGCCCGCCGAGCGAGGTGCTGCCGGACGCCCTGCGTGCCCGGGTCGCCGCCGCCGTCGAAGGGTGGGAGATATGAACGGCCCCGTGCGGGACGGGAACGGGGCGAAGACGGTCCGCGCGCCCGAGGAGTTGCGCAGCCACCAGTGGTACGGGACCGACGGCCTGCGCTCCTTCAGCCACCGGGCCCGCACCCGCCAGCTCGGCTACCTCCCCGAGGAACACCTCGGCAAGCCCGTCATCGCCGTCCTCAACACCTGGTCGGACATCAACCCCTGCCATGTCCACCTCCGCGACCGCGCCCAGGCGGTCAAGCGCGGGGTGTGGCAGGCGGGCGGCTTCCCCCTGGAATTCCCGGTCGCCACGCTCTCCGAGACCTTCCAGAAGCCGACCCCCATGCTCTACCGCAATCTCCTCGCCATGGAGACCGAGGAGCTGCTGCGTTCGTACCCGGTCGACGGCGCGGTCCTGCTCGGCGGCTGCGACAAGTCGACCCCCGCCCTGCTGATGGGCGCGGCCTCCGTCGACCTGCCGACCGTCTTCGTCCCGGCGGGCCCGATGCTGCCCGGCCACTGGCGGAACGAGGTACTCGGCTCCGGCACCGACATGTGGAAGTACTGGGACGAGAAGCGTGCCGGAACCATCGGCGACTGCGAACTGGCCGAACTCGAAAGCGGGTTGGCGCGCTCGCCGGGACACTGCATGACCATGGGCACGGCCTCCACGCTCACCGCCGCCGCCGAGACCCTGGGCGTCACGATGCCCGGCGCGTCCTCGATCCCCGCCGTCGACTCCGGGCACGACCGGATGGCCGCGGCCTCCGGGATGCGCATCGTGGACCTCGTCCACCAGGACCTGCGGCTCTCCTCGCTCCTGACCCGGGAGGCCTACGAGGACGCGGTGGCCGCGGTGCTGGCGCTCGGTGGCTCCACCAATGCCGTCATCCACCTCATCGCCATGGCCGGGCGTTCCCAAGTCCCGCTCACGCTCGATGACTTCGACCGCATCGCGCGCACCGTCCCCGTCCTGGCGAACCTCCGCCCCGGCGGTCAGCACCTCATGGAGGACTTCCACTTCGCGGGCGGCCTCCCCGCCTTCCTCTCCCGGCTCACCGACGTGCTCCACCTCGACCGGCCGACCGTCGCCCACTGCACCCTGCGCGCCCAGCTCGACGGCGCGCGCGTCCACGACGACGACGTGATCCGCCCGCGCGGCAATCCCCTCGCCACCGAGGGCGGAGTGGCCGTCCTGCGCGGCAACCTCTGCCCGGACGGCGCGGTCATCAAGCACATCGCCGCCGAACCTCACCTGCTCCGGCACACCGGCCCCGCCGTCGTCTTCGACGACTACCGCACCCTGCAACGCACCATCGACGACCCGGAGCTGGGCATCACCGCCGACAGCGTGCTGGTGCTGCGCAACGCCGGACCCAGGGGCGGTCCGGGCATGCCGGAGTACGGGATGCTGCCCATCCCCGCCCACCTCCTGAAGCAGGGGGTGCGGGACATGGTGCGGATCTCGGACGCCCGGATGAGCGGTACGAGCTACGGGGCGTGCGTGCTGCACATCGCCCCCGAGTCGTACGTCGGCGGACCGCTCGCCCTGGTGCGCACCGGTGACCTCATCACCCTGGACGTCGAAGCGAGAAGGCTCGAACTCGACGTAACGGAGGAGGAGTTGGCGCGTCGCCGGGCCGAATGGGTGCCCCCGGCGAGGCGTTACGAGCGTGGATACGGCGCACTCTACGAGGATCAGATCACCCAGGCCGACACCGGCTGCGACTTCGCGTTCCTGTCGGGCGCGGGCGGAGCCCCACAGCCTTACGCGGGCTGACCGCACCCCCGGCGCACCCGCCAAGAATCTTCCCCGGACACGTATGTCCGGTATCTCGAACAGTGTTCGCCATCACCCCTGCCCCCAGAACCTCCCCGATCGGAGATCCGTCATGGCCCAAGCCGCAGCCGTGGCCAAGCCGCCGCCGGCACCCCCGCCGCCCACCGGCCGCCGCCCACGCCCCCGCACCGGCTCCACCCCGCGCCGCCTGCCCTACTTGCTGATCGCCCCCGCCGGGCTGTTGATGCTGGGCTTCATCGCGTACCCGGTGCTCAGCGTCTTCTACTACAGCCTCCAGAACTACAACGTCACCAAGCCCTGGAAGAACGGCTTCGCGGGCCTCGACAACTTCACCCGGCTCTTCTCCGACGACCCGCTCTTCTGGTCCACCCTCGGCTTCAGCGCCAAGTGGGTCATCGTGCAGGTGAGCCTCCAACTCGCGCTGGGCCTGGTGCTCGCACTCCTCGTCAACCAGACCTTCGTCGGCCGAGCCGTTGCCCGCGCCCTGGTCTTCTCCCCGTGGGCCGTCTCCGGCGTCCTGACCACCACCATCTGGATGCTGCTCTACAACCCGTCCACCGGGATGAGCCGCTACCTCGCGGACCTCGGCATCGGCTCGTACGGCACCTCCGTGCTCTCCGACACCGGCACCGTCTTCTGGGCGGCCGTCCTCGCCGAACTCTGGCGCGGCGTCCCCTTCTTCGCGATCCTCATCCTGGCCGACCTCCAGTCCATCCCGAAGGACCTGTACGAGGCGGCCTCGGTCGACGGCGCGGGACGGCTGCGCCAGTTCGTGCACATCACGCTGCCACACCTCAAGGACGCGATCATCCTTTCCACGCTGCTGCGCGCGGTCTGGGAGTTCAACAACGTCGACCTGCTGTACACGCTCACCGGCGGCGGCCCGGCCGGCACCACCACCACCCTCCCGCTGATGATCGCCAACACCGGAATCGAGGGTCACGACTTCGGTTACGCCTCCGCGCTGACCACCGTCGCGTTCGTGATCCTCCTCTTCTGCTCGATCGTCTATCTGCGCCTGAGCAAGTTCGGAGGCGAGCGCACATGAGTGCCGCACTCGTAGAGCCCCGTACTCCGCTGCGGGAGGACCCCGTACCGCCGAACGCCCCGCGCGCCCCGAAACGCGAGCGCGCCTTCGACGACGTCCCGCGCTGGCAGATCTACCTCCCGCTCGGCCTCTACCTCCTGTTCACTCTGGTCCCCTTCTACTGGATGCTGCTCTTCGCGCTGCGCCCCGCCGGGTCCACGTCCCTCGTCCCCTGGCCGGTCACCTTCGAGCACTTCGAGAAGGTGTGGACCGAACGCAGCTTCGGGATGTTCTTCCAGAACAGCATGCTCGTCGGGCTGGCCACGCTGGTCACCACCACTGTCGTGGCCCTCGCGGGCGGCTACGCGCTGGCCCGCTTCAACTTCCGCATCAAGGGCGCCTTCATGCTGGCGCTGCTGTGCTCCCAGTTCATCCCGGGCGCACTGATGCTCGTCCCGCTCTTCGAGATCTTCCGCAACCTCCAGATGATCAATTCGCTCGGAAGCGTCATCATCGCCGAGACCGTCTTCCAGCTCCCCCTCTCCATCATCCTGATCAGCGGCTTCATCAAGAACGTGCCGGTCACCCTGGAAGAAGCCGCCTGGGTCGACGGCTGCTCTCGCTTCCGCGCGTTCTGCGCCGTCGTCCTCCCGCTCCTGCGGCCCGGCCTGATCGCTGTCGGCTCCTTCGCCTTCGTGCACAGCTGGAACCACTTCCTCTTCGCCCTGATGTTCCTCAGCGAACAGGACAAGCAGACGATCCCGGTCGGCCTCAACACCCTGATGGGCGCGGACAGCGTCGACCTGGGCGCACTCGCCGCAGGGGGCGTCATCGCCGCCATCCCGGTGGTCGTCGTCTTCGCGTTCATCCAGAAGTGGCTGGTCACGGGCTTCAGCGCGGGCGCGGTGAAGGGGTGAGGCGCGGGGCGCGCGGTGAGGGCGCGGGGCGGCGGTGGCCGTGCGGCCCCGCGGGCACGGTCGCCGCGCGCGGGGCGTGGACGGCGCGGCGGGCAACGCGCACGACGCGCCGCGTCGCGGAGCGTGCCGCCTGCGCGGGGTGTCCTGTACGGCGTCGCCGCAGCGCCGCTTGCACCCGGCATCCCACACACGGCCTCACCTCCCCACCGGCACCGGCACCGGCTGTTCCTCCGGCCCCGGCCGAGCCGGCCGCACCGGCCGTGCCTCCAGCGCCAGCGCCCGGCGGGCCAACCGCACCGGTCGAGACCACTCCCGTACGACCATCAACCCCGAGGAGTACGTCGCATGAGAGCGAGCCCCCGTCAACGGCTCAGCCGCCGCGCCTGGCGCACCGCCTGCGCGACCGTCCTGGTCACAGCCCTCGCGCTGCCCGGCGCGGCGCAGGCCGACAGTGCTCTGGGGGCCGTCGACCCGTCAGTCCCGGAGGCACCGCACGCCTCCGCCAAGAGCGCCCCCGACGCTCCGCCGGACTCCGCCGGGCCGGCTCCCGGGACAACTCCCGCCCGTGACCTCGGGCGCGAAGTGCTCGGTGCGAAGGACGGCTGGGCGAGTGCGGACGGGGGGACCACCGGAGGATCCGCCGCCGATGCCGCGCACGTCTTCACCGTACGCAACCGGACCGAGCTCGTCCGGGCACTGGACGGCGGCAGCGACACCCCCAGGATCATCCGTATCGCGGGGACCATCGACGCCAACACCGATGACCTCGGACGCCACCTGACCTGCGACGACTACGCCACCGACGGCTACAGTACGCACGCCTACCTCGCCGCCTACGACCCCCGAAGCTGGGGCGGGGCCAAGCCCTCGGGCCCGCAGGAGGAGGCTCGCAGGAAGTCGGCCGCCCGGCAGGCGGAGAGGGTCGTCCTGCCCGTCGGCTCCCGTACGACGATCGTCGGCGTCGGGCGCGACGCCGTGCTCAAGGGCGCGAGCCTCCAGGTCTCGGACGCGGACAACGTCATCATCCGCAACCTCGAACTCCGCGACGCGTACGACTGCTTCCCCGTCTGGCAGCCCAACACCGGCGGGCTCGGCGACTGGAAGACCGCGTACGACACCCTCTGGCTGCGCGGCGCCACCCACGTGTGGATCGACCACGTCACCGCCTCCGACAAGGGCCACCCGGACGACCGCGAGCCCACCCACTTCGGCCGCAACTACCTGCGCCACGACGGTCTGCTGGACATCACAGGCGGCTCGGACCTGATCACCGTCTCCTGGTCGAAGTTCGCCGACCACGACAAGGCCATGCTCATCGGCAACGGCGACAACGTCCCCGCCGACCGGGGCAGACTCCGCGTCACCCTGCACCACAACCACTTCACCTCGGTCGTCCAGCGCGCCCCGCGCGTCCGCTACGGCCAGGTCCACCTCTACAACAACCGCTACGACATCCCCGCAGGGCACAGCGACTACCGCTACTCCCTCGGCGTCTCCACCGAGTCCCACATCCACGCCGAGAACAACTCCTTCACCGCCCCCGGTCACGTCGAGGCCGCCGACCTCGTCAAGAGCTGGAACGGCACCGCCCTCCACCAGCGCGGCACCGAGTTCAACGGTTTCCCCGTCGACCTCCTGGCCGTCAACAACGCCTACAACTCCGGCAGCGAACGCGACCTGACCGACGACGTCGGCTGGAGACCGGCCCTGCACGGCCCCGTGGACCCCGCCGCGAAGGCGGCCCGGGACGTCCTGCGCGGCGCGGGCGCCGGGAGGCTCCGATGAGTACCGGCCCCATGGGATCCGAGCAGCTCGTACGAGTCGTACGGTACGGGGGCCAGTCCGTTCGGCACGGCGACCTCGGCGACGGCACCTACCGCAACCCGGTCCTGCACGCCGACTGGTCCGACCCCGACGTGATCGCCGTCGGCGACGACTTCTACCTCACCGCGTCCAGCTTCGGCCGCGCCCCGGGCCTGCCCCTGCTGCACTCCCGCGACCTGGTCAACTGGACGCTCGTCGGGCACGCCCTCGACCGGCTCGAACCCGCCGCCGAGTTCACCGCACCCCGCCACGACCGAGGCGTCTGGGCTCCCTCCCTGCGCCACGCGAACGGCCGCTTCTGGATCTTCTGGGGCGACCCCGACCACGGCATCCAGCAGATCAACTCGCCCTCGATTCACGGTCCTTGGACCGCCCCGCACCTGGTCAAGCCGGGCAAGGGCCTCATCGACGCCTGTCCCCTCTGGGACGAGGAGAGCGGCGAGGCCTACCTCGTGCACGCGTGGGCCAAGTCCCGCTCCGGGATCAAGAACCGCCTCACCGGCCACCGCATGAGCCCCGACGGCCGCACCCTCCTCGACGAGGGCACGGTGATCGTCGACGGCGACCGCATCCCCGGCTGGTTCACCCTCGAAGGCCCCAAGCTCTACCGGCACGACGGCTGGTTCTGGATCCTCGCCCCGGCCGGGGGAGTGAAGACCGGCTGGCAGGGCGCGTTCCGCTCCCGCGACTTCTTCGGGCCGTACGAGGAGAGGGTCGTCCTCGCCCAGGGCGCCACCGACATCAACGGCCCCCACCAGGGCGGCTGGGTGCGCACCCCGGCGGGCGAGGACTGGTTCCTGCACTTCCAGGCGCGGGGCGCGTACGGGCGGCTGGTCCACCTCCAGCCGATGCGGTGGGGTGCGACGGGGACGGACGACGCGGGCTGGCCGGTCCTCGGGGCCGGCGGGGAGCCCGTACGCCTCCATCGCAAGCCGCTCGCACCGCCGCAGCCGATGGCGTCCCCGGCCACCGACGACACCTTCCCCGGCGGGCGGTACGGGCCCCAGTGGTCCTGGACCGCGAACCCTGCCCCGTCGTGGACCCGTGCCCACGGCGCGAACGGGCTGCGCCTGGCCTGCGTACCCGCACCCGACGCCCATGACCTGCGGCTTCTGCCGCACGTGCTCACCCAGCGGCTGCCGGACGAGACCTTCACCGCGGAGGTGGACCTGGCCCTGGACGCCACTGGACCGGGAGCGCGCGCGGGGTTCGCCGTACTCGGGGACGCCTTCACCTGGATCGGCCTGGAGCGCGGGACGGACGGCGAGGTCCGCCTCGTGCACCGGTTCGCGGAAACCGTCGCCGAGCACGAACGCGACGCGGCGCACCCGCGTCCCGCGCCGGCCGGACGGGCGCGGCTGCGCATCGAGGTCTCCGCGGGGGCCCGCTGCCGGTTCCACGCGAACACGGGGGAGGGGTGGCAGGCCTCCGGGCAGGTCTTCGCCGCCCAGCCGTGGCGGTGGGTCGGGGCGCTGCTGGGCCTGTTCGCGCTCGCGCCGGAAGGAACGCCGGAGCCGGGCACGGACACAGACGCAGGCCCGGCCGCGGACACAGACGCAGGCCCGGGCGCGGACGCAGGCCCGGGCGCGGACGCAGGCCCGGCCGCGGATGCAGGTACAGGCCCGGCCGCGGACATGGGCACGGCCACGTTGACGAACTTCCGCGTCACGGCCCGTACATGCACCGACTGAAGCAACTCACCCAGCCATCAAGCACGTTGGGAGCCGCAATGACACACCGTACGAGCAAACGCTTGCTGCCCAGAGTCCTGGCAGCCGCGACCGCCTTCGCCGCCGGACTCGCCCTCCTGGTCGGCGCGCCGGGGGCGGCGGAGGCCGCACCTCCGGCGGTGAAGGCCCCCGCCTGGTCCGACACCGCCCACGGCTTCGCCTCCCTGGCCGGGGCACCACCGGCGGCCGGGGCGGGAGGGTCGTGACCGTACGCACACAGGCCGACCTGGCGAAGTACGCCGGGGCCGTCGAGCCGTACGTCATCCGCGTGGCCGGGGCGATCACCCACGAGCCCTTCGGCGCGGAGACCGTCGTCGCCTCGAACAAAACCATCGTCGGAGTCGGAACCAGCGGTGAAATCGTCGCGGGCGGACTCCAGTTGAAGCCCGGCACGCACAACGTCATCATCCGCAACCTCACCATCCGCGACGCCTACGTCGAGGGCGACTGGGACGGCAAGACCAACGACTTCGACGGTATCCAGCTGGACACCGTCCACCACGTCTGGATCGACCACAACCGCTTCACGCACATGGGCGACGGCCTGGTCGACCTGCGCAAGGACAGCGACTACGTCACCGTCTCGTACAACAAGTTCGACACCCACAACAAGGCGTTCGGCATCGGCTGGACCCCGAACGTCGTCACCAAGGTCACCATCGACCACAACTGGTTCAACGGCACCAAGCAGCGCAACCCCTCCGCCGACAACTGCGCGTACGCGCACCTCTACAACAACTACCTCACCGCGCAGGCCGACAGCGGCGACCCGGTGTGGACGTACGGTAACTGGGCGCGCGGCAGGACCAGGATGGTCATCGAGAACAGCTACTACCGGGACGTCCAGCACCCCCACCAGGCGGACACCACCGCCGAGTTGGTGCAGCGCGGCTCCATCCTGAAGAACACCACCGGCCGTCATGACGCCTGGGGCAAGGCTTTCGACCCGAAGTCCTTCTACTCCTACCGCCTCGACCCGGCCGCCGCCGTCCCCGCCCTGGTCACCCGCTTCTCCGGCCCGCAGCGCACCCTCGGCACCGACACCGTCCTGAACGTCCCCGCCGACTACCCGACCGTGCAGTCCGCCGTGGACGCGGTCCCGGACGCGAACGACGGCCGGATTACACTGCGGATCGCCCCCGGGACGTACCGCGAGCAGGTCCGCATCCCCAAGGGCAAGCCGCAGCTCGCCCTCGTAGGGGCGGGGCGCGACCGGTCGAAGACCGTGATCGTGCACAACACCCCTGCCGAGTACGGGGGTTCGACCGGCAGTGCCACGGTGCTGATCGCCGCGTCCGACGTCAGCGTCCGCAACCTCACCTTCGTCAACGACTTCGACGAGGCGGCCGTCGAGCTGAAGGGCGAGCAGGCCCTCGCCATGAAGACCACCGGCGACCGCATCACCTTCACCGACACCGCCTTCAAGGGCAACCAGGACACCCTGATGACCGACAGCCCCAAGCTGGACGTCATCAGCCGCGTCTACATCCGCGACTCGTACATCGAGGGCGACGTCGACTTCATCTACGGCCGCGCCACCACGGTCATCGACCGCTCCCTCATCAAGGCGCTCAACCGGGGCTCCGCCACCAACAACGGCTGGATCACCGCCCCTTCGACCTGGTCGGGCAATCCGTACGGCTTCCTGATCAACCGCAGCCGCGTCATCAGTGACGCCCCGCCACAGTCCTTCCACCTCGGCCGGCCCTGGCACCCGGGCGGCCAGCCGGAGGCGATCGGCCAGACGCTGTTCCGCGAGACCCGGCTCCCCGACGCGATCAGGTCCACGCCGTGGACCGACATGAGCGGCTTCTCCTGGAAGGACGCCCGATTCGCCGAGTACCGCACGTACGGGCCCGGCGCGACCGTCACCGCCGACCGCCCGCAGATGTCCCCCGCGGACGCCACCCGGCACGAGGTCGGCGACTACCTGGCCGGACAGGACGGCTGGGCCCCGTACAAGTCTTTCCGCGTTCACGCCAACTGACGTCCCGTCATTCTCAAAGAAGAGAGCACTGACATCATGACGCACACCAACCCCCGCAGAAACAATGGCCGTTCGGTCGCAGCCGTCTCGCTGGCCGCGATGATCGCCCTCACCGCCACCGCCTGCGGTGACGGCGGAACCACCGGCACCGGTGAAGAGGGCGCGGGCAAGGGCGAGATCACCTTCTGGGACAACAACGGCGGTGTCCGCACCGCCGTCTGGCAGGAGATCATCAAGGACTTCGAGTCGAAGAACCCGGACGTCAAGGTCAAGTACGTTCCGGTGCCGAGCGAGGACGTGCAGTCGAAGTACGACACGGCCATCGCGGGCGGCGGCCTGCCGGACGTGGGCGGCGTCGGCGCGGCGTACCTCGCCAACATGGTCGCCCAGGAGGCCCTGGAGCCGGTCGGCGAGCGCATCAAGTCCTCCTCGCTGAACGGCAAGCTGGTCCCCGTCATGGTGGACTCCGTCAAGACGGCCGGCGGACGTGACGACATGTACTCCGTCCCGACCTCCGCGAGCAACGGCACGCTCTACTACCGCACCGACCTGTTCAAGGCGGCGAACCTCCAGCCCCCGACCACCTGGAAGCTGTTCTACGAGGCCGCGGAGAAGCTGACCGACGCCAAGAACAACAAGTTCGGGTACACGATCCGAGGCGGTGCGGGTTCCATCGCGCAGGCACTGGACGCGGCGTACGGACAGTCCGGCATCACCGAGTTCTGGAGCGGCGACAGGACGACGGTCAACGACCCGAAGAACGTCGCGGCGCTGGAGAAGTACGTCGGCCTCTACAAGAGGACCACCCCTGCGGCCGACGTCAACAACGACTTCAAGAAGATGGTCTCCCAGTGGGCCACCGGCACCATCGGCATGCTGAGTCACAACCTCGGCTCGTACACCGACCATGTGAAGGCGCTGGGCGAGGAGAAGTTCAAGGGCATCCCGGGCCCGACCGGTGACAGCGGCACGCGCGTGCAGGTCTCCAATCCGGTCGACGGCCTCGGCCTCTTCAAGGGCAGCAAGAACAAGGCGGCCGCCTGGAAGTTCATCGAGTTCGCCGCCTCCCACGAGTCCAACAGCAAGTGGAACAGGTCGGCGGGCGCGATGCCGGCCAACATCGAGGCGGCCAAGGACCCGTGGGTCGACGCCTCCGAGCCGACCCGCCTCGGCGCGAAGACCTTGACCGACGGCTCGACCAAGCTGGTCCAGCTGCCGTACTACCTGCCCGACTGGAACAAGATCAGCAAGGCTGAGAACGAGCCGAACTTCCAGAAGGTGCTGTTGGGGACGATGCCGGCGAAGGACTTCCTGGACACGCTCGCCAAGCAGCTGAACGAGGCCCAGGCCGAGTGGAAGGAGCAGTCCAAGAAGTAACCCCCACAACGGCCCCACCCCACCACCGGGCTCGCGACGGCCCGCACACTACCGCCCCCGTTCCACCGCCCATCGGGGGCGGCTCCCACCGGAGGTGCCCACCCCGGTTCCGGCCCGCTCGGGTTCCGGGCCGCCCCGGCGGACGTCCCGAACCCTCCGTTCCGGCTGCCCGGCACCGGGCACGACCAGATGAGGCCCCTCCCCGCGTCGGTGCCCCGCGCCGGTGCCGCAGATCCGATGCAGCCCCGTGCCCCTGACGGGGTGGTCCTGGTCGCACCCCGCGTCAGGACCGCAGATCGAGTACAGCCCGCGCCCCAGCCGGGGCGCAGGCCCCCTCCCGCACGGAATGCGAGGCCTGATCCCCATGTCCATAACCCGCCGCACGGCCCTCAAGGCGTCCCTCCTCACCACCCCCCTCGTCCCATCCCTCGCGACGCCCGCGACCGCCCGCACCACGGACGGCCGCCCCACCCTCCACCTCGTGGGCGACTCGACCGCCGCGCAGAAGGCCCCCGCCGCCGCCCCCGAAACCGGCTGGGGCATGGCCCTCCCCTTCTTCCTCCACCCGCACCTCACTGTCGCCAACCACGCCGTGAACGGCCGGAGTTCGAAGAGCTTCATCGACGAAGGAAGGCTCGCGGCGGTCCTCCCGCTCCTTTGCCCCGGAGACCTCCTCCTCATCCAGTTCGGTCACAACGACTCGAAGTCCGCCGACCCCACCCGCTACACCGAGCCCTGGACCACGTACCAGCGGTACCTGCGCCAGTACATCGACGGAGCGAGGGCGCGCGGTGCCCGTCCGGTCCTCCTCACCTCCGTGGAGCGGCGCAAGTTCGACGCCGCGGGCAACGCCGTCCCGAGTCACGGCGACTACCCGGCAGCCGTGCGCGCTCTCGCCGCCGAGGCCCGGGTGCCACTCGTCGACGTACAGGCAGCCTCGCTCAAGCGGTGGCAGGAGGTGGGCGCCGAACCGCTCAAGGCGTACTTCAACTGGCTGGCGCCCGGCGAACACCCCAACTACCCCGACGGGGCGAAGGACAACACCCACTTCCGCCCGCGCGGCGCCATCGAGGTGGCCCGCATGGTCGCCACCGGCCTGCGCAACAACGGCGTCCTGCCCCCGCGCCACCTGCGCCGCCTGAACGCCCCGATCCCCGAAGAGTGGATCACCTGGCCGAAGGGCTGAGGCGCCACCCCGTGCCCCCGCCCACCCACCGAAGGAGCCACCATGAGCCCCCGCAATCGCACCCACACCCGCACCCGCATCCTCGCCACCGCCACAGCCCTCGCCGCCTGCGCCACCCTGGCCACCACCGCAACAGCCCAGGCCCACCCGCACCACCCGACCCACCCCAACCCCTCCCACGATCCCGCCCGCCAGACCCTCCCCGCCGGCGACGGCTGGGCCTCCGAGGGGTCCGGCACCACCGGCGGCTCCCGCGCCGCCGCCGCGCACACGTACACGGTCTCCACCTGGGAGGAGTTCCGTACGGCACTCGCCGCCGCCGGCACCGCCCCCAAGATCATCAAGGTCCGCGGCACGCTCGACGCCACCTCCTCCGGCTGCTCCGCCTTCGAAGCCCCCGGCTACGACTTCAACGCCTACCTCGCTGCCTACGACCCCGAGGTCTGGGGCCACGAGAAGGAGGTCACCGGCCCGCTCGAAGACGCCCGCGCCGCCTCCGCCGTCAACCAGGCCAAGGCGATCAAGGCGTACGTCCCCGCCAACACCACCGTCATCGGCATCGGCCGCAACGCGGGCATCACCGGCGGCAGTCTCCAGATCCAGGGCGTGGACAACGTCATCGTCCGCAACCTCACCGTCGAAAGCCCCCTCGACTGCTTCCCGCAGTGGGACCCGACCGACACGGCGAAGGGCGCGTGGAACTCCGCGTACGACGCCATGGTGATCCACGGCTCCACCCACGTCTGGATCGACCACAACACCTTCACCGACGGCCGCCACCCCGACAGCACCCTCCCCCGCCACTACGGCGAGCTCTACCAGCAGCACGACGGCGAACTCGACATCGTCCGCGGCGCGAACCACGTCACGGCCTCCTGGAACACCTTCGCCGACCACGACAAGACCCTCATGATCGGCAACAGCGACAGCGCGGGCGCCACGGACGCGGGCAAACTCAAGGTCACCCTCCACCACAACCGCTTCACCGGCACCGTCGAACGCGCCCCCCGCGTCCGCTTCGGCCAGGTCGACGCGTACAACAACCACTTCACCGTCACCCGCACCCAGCCCTACGTCTACACCTTCGGCATCGGCCAGGACTCCCGCCTGTACGCCGAGAAGAACGCCTTCACCCTCCCCGCCACCGTCACCCCCGCCACCCTCCTCAAGAAGTGGAAGGACGCCCCCCTCACCGCCACCTCCAACTACGTCAACGGCCGCCCCGTCGACCTGATCGCCGCCCACAACACGGCCAACCCCACCAACCCCCTCCGCTCCGACGCCGGCTGGACCCCGACCCTGCGCACCCGGGTCGACCACCCGGAAGCGGTCCCGTACCTGCTGACGAAGAACGCGGGCGCGGGCAAGCTGCGCTGACACCCTGACGTGCCGTACGTACGGCGAGGGGCGGGTGCTCCGGTGCCGGGAGCGCCCGCCCCTCGCCGTGCCCGGGGCACGGGCTCAGGTCACGTGGTCGAGGACGCGAGGCGCCGCTCGGCGGGGACGGCTGCGTCCAGTGGCACGGCGGAGAGGGTGAAGGGGAGTACCTCGGGCGGGAGTCCGTTGATCCAGCGGTTGTACTGGCTGTTGACGACCAGCGCCCGGCCACGGGCGAGGGAGATGGAGCTGGGGTGGTGGAAGCCGCCGGGTGCGAGCAGTCGACTCGTGTAGCGGCCCCGGGACAGGTCGGGGGACATGGCGATGACGGTGACCTGGGGGGTGAGGCCGGGGACGTTGTTGATGTTGCCCTGGACCACGTACAGCCGCCCGTCACGGTAGGCCAGCCCGTCGCCGTTGGGGAGTTGGTGGCCGCCGAGGTCGACGCGGTGGACCTGCCGAGAGTGCCGGTCGATGCGCCACAGTTGCCCGGTGGAACTGTTGACGGTCAGTAGGTGGCCGCCGACACAGGTGATGCCGTTGAGATTGTGCTTTCCGTCGATCCATTCGACGGGGGTCGCGGTGACGTCGAGCCATCGTTCGAGGTGCGGGCCGCTGCTGGAACCGGTGAGCCGGTAGACGACGGGCCGGAAGGAATCGGTGGCGTACGCACTGCCGTCCGGCGCGACGGCGATCTCGTTGACGAAGCCGCCGTCCACGCCGCGCAGCAGGGCCAGCAGGGCGCCGCGCTCGGTGTCGTACACCCGCAGGGTGCCGGTGTCCGCGCCGCCGACCAGGAGCCGTCCGGCGGAGTCGATCGCCACCCCGGAGGTGGTGGTGCGGCCGTCGGTGCCGTCGGCCGACCACGGGCGCAGCGCGGGCTTGGTCAGGTGACCGCGGTAGAGGGTGCCGTCCGCGGCGCTGCCGACATAGAGGTGTCCGGTGCGCGCGTCGTAGGCGTGTCCGCTGGGGAAGGCCCGGTCCCCGGGGAGGACGTACTCCGTCGGCAGCCGACCGGCACCGGGCGGCGTCGCGCTGCCGCCGGACTGCGTGGTGGTCGGCGCCGTCCGGGTCCAGGCCGTCGCGGACATCGCGGCCGCGGTGCCGAGGGCAGCGGTCAGTATCCTCCGCCGTGACACGGGGTGTTGTCCCATCAGATGCTCCGTCTCGTCGTGAACGACATGTAGGTGAGGGAGATCGCTGAAGTTTCCCCGCCGCCTCGAACCCGTTGTGCCGGTGGCGTCAGGGCGCCGACGGCCGACGCCGGCAGGGTGACAGGCGCGGTTCAGCCTGCGTTTCGAGCCTCGGCGGGGCCGGTACCCGCGCCCGTGGTGGTGATGGCGGCGACGATCTCGTCCACATCGGCGGCGGTCAGTTCCAGATCCCCCGCACCGATCCAGCCGTCGACCTGGGCGGCCGTGCGCGCGCCCACGATGGCGCCGGTCATGCCCGGCCAGGCCAGCACCCAGGCGACGGCCACCTCGGCCACGCTCACCCCTTGCCGGACGGCGATCGGCTTCAGCGCGTCGGCGAGCCGGAGGTTGGCGGCCAGCCCGGTGTTGAAGTCGGCGTGCGCGGACCGCCAGTCGTCGGCGCCCAGCGACGCCGCCCGTTCGGCGGTGAACGCGCCGGTCAGCAGTCCGGACTGCAGGGGCGAGTAGGCGATCACGCCGGTGCCGCTGGCGGCCGCCCACGCGACCTCGGCCGCAGCCGACCGGTTGATCGCCGAGAACGGCGGCTGAATCACGTCCACGTGCGCGATCCTCTCGGCCGCCTCCAGCTGCACCAGGTCATGGTTGGACAGCCCGATCGCACCGACCTTCCCCTCGGCCTTCAGATCGGCCATGACCTGCCAGTACTCCTCCAGCGGCGTGGCGTTGGGCGATACCTGGCCGGAGCCGTCACCGGCGTACTCCAGAGACTCGCCGGTGTCGGGCCAGTGCACCTGATACAGATCGATCCGCTCCACGCCCAGCCGCCGCAGCGAGTCCTCGACCTCGCGGCGCACGCTGGCGGGCTTCATGATCCGCCGAGGCGCGGCCGACGGGTTGTCCCGGTCCCACACCAGACCGGCCTTGGTGAAGACGTACGGCTTCTCGCGAAGGTTCGCGATCGCCTTCCCGACCAGCTCCTCCGCGTGGCCGAGGCCGTACACCGCGGCGGTGTCGATCCAGTTCACGCCCGAGTCGAGCGCGTGCCGGATGGCCGAGATCGACTCGGCGTCGTCGGTGTCGCCCCAGCTGAACCTCCAGCCGGACCCGGCCACCACCCAGGATCCGAACCCCACCCGGGTGATCTCCATCCCGGTACGGCCCAGCGTTTGTTTGGCAAGCATCGCTCTCTCTTTCCATGGCAATGGATGGTGCGGGTGGAATGTGCGGGTGGATGGTGCGGCTGGTGGCGCGTCAGCACTCCAGCTCGTAGCCGCTGAGTTCCAGGTGGTGGAAGTCGCCGACGATGCTGCCCTCGGCCCTGGCGCCGTTGTCGGCGCTCAGGTGGAAGCTCTTCTCGCGGACCACGTAGCTGCCCTTGAAGGCAGCCCGGGTGCCGTTGAGGTCTTCCTCGAAGGTGCCGTCGCGGGTGAGCCGCAGGACGGGTTCGCCGTCCTTGCTGGCCCACGTGCCCACGTGCCCACGAGTTCGGCGGGAATGCCCTCGGTCCCCGGCGTGCCCGAGGTACTCCGCGTGGGCGTGCCCGCCGACGCCGAGGGTTGTGCGACCGAGCCCGTCGGAGTCTCGGCCCCGGCGGTACAGGCGGTAGCAGCAAGGGTGATGAAGGCGACGATCACGAGGGCTTTGTACTTCATGCCGACCACCATCGGCCGGGCCGCACGAGCCGTACCAGGGCAGGTCCATCCTGGGGAAAAGCTCCCCACCCTGGCGGGGCGGTGTGCCGCCCATAATGGGCGGTGTGGACCGACGGACAGAGTTGAGCGAGTTCCTGCGCTCGCGGCGGAACCGGGTGACGCCGCAGGAGGCCGGGCTGACCACGTACGGCCGGCGCCGGGTGCCGGGGCTGCGCAGGGAGGAGCTCGCCCAACTCGCCGGGGTGAGCGTCGATCACTACGTACGGCTGGAGCAGGGACGCAATCCTCACGTGTCCGAGCACGTGCTCGACGCGATCGCCCGAGCCCTGCGGCTCAGCGCCGACGAGACCCGCCACTTGCGCAACCTGGCCCGTCCCGAGTCCCGCCGCGTCCAGCAGGAGCCGGTGGCCGACGTGCGTGCCTCGTTGCGGATGCTGCTGGACACCGTGGCGGGACCGGCCTACATCGTGGGGCCGCGCGCGGAGTTCGTCGCCTGGAACGACCTGGCCAGGGGCGTGTTCGCCGACTTCCCCACGCTGCCGGGAGCCGAACGCAACGCCGCCCGGCTGGTCTTCTTCGACCAGACCTTTCGCGAGCTGTTCGGACAGAGCCTGCCGGGCAAGTGCGCCGACACCGTCGCCTACCTGCGCCTGAACGCCGGTCGGCACGCCGACGACCCGCAACTCATCGAGCTCATCGGCACGTTGTCCATGCACAGCCAGGAGTTCCGCCAGTTGTGGGCGCAGCAGGACGTCCACGACAAGTCGCACGGCCGCTACCGGCTCGACCACCCGCTGGTAGGACCGCTCGACCTGCACTACGAGGCCGTGGACGTGGCCGGGACGGCCGGCTGGAAGCTGATCGCCTACTCGGCCCAGCCCGGCTCCCCGTCCGCCGACGCGCTGCGACTGATCGGCAGCTGGAACTCCGGCTGATCCGACGCACTCGTCCACGCCGTGCGGGATTTCGAACATCGGTCGAGATTCCAGAGAATATCTGCGCAACTCATTGACGCCCCTCAACAGGGAACTTACGGTCCCGTTCGAAGTCACGAGCACCATTCGTAATATCGAACATGAGGGGTGGGGTATGGGACGACCATCCTCCCTGAGCCGCAGGAACGTACTCGCCGGGATCGGTGGAACGGCCGCAAGCGGTGCGCTGGCGGGCGGGGTCGGCGGCTGTGCGGCGCCGCAGGCCATGGGTGCCGGGGCCGGGAAGACGAGGCTGCGCTACTGGCACCTCTTCGGCGGCGGCGACGGCGTCAACATGCAGGCGATGCTGGACGCCTTCCGCGCCGAACACCCGGAGATCGGGCTTGAGGCGGCGACGCTCGCCTGGGGTGCGCCGTACTACACCAAGCTCGGGCTCGCCGGGGCCGGCGGGCGGGCGCCCGAAGTGGCGGCGCTGCACCTGGCACGGCTCGCCGGGTTCGCGCCGGGGCGGCTGCTGGACCCGTTCGATCTGGGGCTGCTGGAAGAGTTCGGGGTGAAGGCCGCGGACTTCCCGGAGGCGATCTGGAAGCGAGGGGCGGTCGGCGGAAAGCAGTACGCGGTGCCGCTCGACACCCACCCCATGGTGCTCTTCTACAACACCGAGGTGTGCAAGAAGGCCGGACTCCTGGACGTCCGGGGCAAGCTCCAACCCATCGAAGGGGCAAAGGAGTTCACCGAGGCGCTGCGGGCCGTGAAGAAGGAGACCGGGAAGCCGGGACTCGTGACGGAGACGCTCGGCCCCGCCGTCGTCGGGCCGTGGCGGCTGTTCTCGACGTTCTACTCGCAGACCGGCGGACGGATTCTGTCGGAGGACGGCAGAACCATGGCGCTCGACGACGCCAAGGCGCTGGTCGCGCTGGAGTACATGCACATGCTGGTCGCCGAGGGGCTGGCGGTGCGACGCGTCGACTACCCCGGCGCGATCGGGGTGTTCAACGGCGGGAAGACCGGGTTCTTCCTGAACGGCGAGTGGGAGGTCAGTTCGTTCCTCACCACCAAGCTGCCGTTCTCCATGGCCAGGGTGCCGAACCTGTTCGGCCGGGCGACGGCGCAGGCCGACTGCCACTCGTTCGTGCTGCCGCACCAGGAGGACCGCGGCGGCGAGAGCAACCGGGCCGCGCACGCCTTCGTCGCGTGGATGCTGAAGCACAGCGTCGAGTGGGGCAAGGGCGGCCACGTACCCGCGTACCTGCCCACGCTCAAGGAGCCCGAGTACCTGTCGCTCACGCCGCAGTCCGAGTACCGCACGGTCATCGACGACGTCGTGCTGGACGAACCCGCGTGGTTCGTGGGGTCCGCCTCGCCGATGTGGATCGAGCTCGGCGCCGTGTTCTCCGGAGTGCTGACCGGATCCCGTACGCCGCAGAACGCGCTGGCCGAGGCCAAGAAGCGGCTGCGGAAGCTGCTCGACACCCCCAACCCCTTCGGAAACTCCGGCAGTTCGCTGGGAGGTGCGTCCGCATGACCGCCGTCGAAACGCCGGCCGTGGCAGCGGGGCCTGCCGCCGCGCCGCCGGCCGTCACCACACCCATGAGGGTCAAGAGGCACTGGTCGGAGCACGGGTTCGTCTTCGTCGCCCCGTTCCTGCTCGTGTACGCGCTGTTCCTGGTCTGGCCGCTGATCTCCGGGCTCGGCATGAGCGTCCGCAGCGAGAACATCACCGGCGCCGGAGCCGGCTTCGTCGGACTCGACAACTACATCGAGGCCGTCCAGGACCCGGACGTCTGGGCCTCGCTGTGGAACACGGTGTGGTTCACCGTCCTGTCGACCGTGCCGCTGGTGCTGGTCGGGCTGGTGCTCGCACTGCTCGCGCACCATCTGCGGGTCGTGCAGTGGCTGTGGCGGTTGAGCTGGTTCGCACCGTTCCTGCTGCCGTCCGGTGTGGTGGGCCTGCTGTTCCTCTGGGTGATCTTCCCGTCGGACTTCGGCTTCGCCGACCAGGCGCTGGCCGCCATCGGGCTTCAACCGGGCATCGGGTGGCTCACCGACGAGCGGTACGCCATGCTCTCGATCGTCCTCACCACGGTCTGGTGGACGGTGGGCTTCAACTTCCTGCTCTATCTGGCCGCCCTTCAGGCGATCCCCCCACACCTCTACGAAGCCGCCGAGTTGGACGGCGCGGGAGCCTGGCAGCGGCTGCGGCACATCACGCTGCCGATGCTCGCCCGCACCACCGGAGTCGTCGTCGTCCTCCAGGTGCTCGCCTCGCTCAAGGTCTTCGACCAGATCTACATCATGACCGGCGGCGGCCCCGACGAATCCACCCGTCCGATCCTCCAGTACGTGTACGACGCCGGATTCACCGGCTACCGCATCGGCTACGCCTCCGCCGTCTCGTACCTCTTCTTCGCCCTGATCCTGATCGTCTCCCTGGTCCAGCTGCGGCTGTCCCGGCGCAACCGCGAGGTGAACTCCCGATGACAGCAGCCGTGTTGGAGGCGAAGAAGGAACGGGCGTCGTCGACCGGGCGCAAGCCCCGCTGGACCCCCGGCCGGATCGTCATGCTGGTCGTGGCGCTCGCGCTCGTCGTCGCGTGGGTGCTGCCGATCGCCTGGGCGGTCGCGACCTCCCTCAAGCCCGAGGGCGAGACCACCAGGACGCCGTTGCAGTGGATCGGCTCCACGCTCACCTTCGACGCGTACCGCGAGGTGTGGAAGTCCGGCGACCTCGGCCAGTGGATGTTCAATTCCGCCTACATATCGGTCATGACGACCCTGCTGACGGTCGTACTGTGCGCGATGGCCGCGTACGGTTTCGCCCGCACTGACTTCAAGGGCCGCAAGGCTCTCTACGGTCTCGTGCTCGCCGGGATCATGGTGCCCCCGCAGGTGCTGATCGCGCCGCTCTTCGCGGAGATGGTCTCGCTCGGCCTCGTCGATACGTACTGGGGTGTGATCCTGCCCCAAGTCGCCGTCCCCGCCATGGTGTTCATCCTGGTGAAGTTCTTCGAGGGGGTGCCGCGCGAACTCGAAGAGGCCGCGTTCGTCGACGGCGCCGGGCGGTGGCGCGTCTTCTGGACCATCGTCATGCCGCTCTCGCGGCCCATCCTCGCCGCCGTCGCGATCTTCACCTTCATCTCCACCTGGAACAACTTCCTCTGGCCGTTCCTCGTGACCACCGACCCGAGCGGCATGACGCTCCCCGTCGGCCTGGTCAACGTCCAGTCCAGCTACGGCCTGCGGTACGCCCAGATGATGGCCTCCGTCGTCATCGCCGGTCTGCCGCTGCTCGTCGTCTTCGCGCTCTTCCAGCGCCAGATCGTACGAGGCGTCGCCCACACCGGCCTCGCCGGACAGTAAGCCGGACTGTAAGCAACTCTCCCCCCGTCCGCGCCATTTGAAAGGCAGCACCATGCCCCACCCCGTCGCCCGCTTCACCCTCGACCCCGCCTTCACCGTCGGCACCGTCGACCCCCGCCTCTTCGGCTCCTTCGTCGAGCACCTCGGCCGCTGCGTCTACACCGGCATCTACGAACCCGGCCACCCCACCGCCGACGAGGCCGGACTCCGCACGGACGTCCTCGACCTCGTCCGCGAACTCGGTACCACCGCCATCCGCTACCCCGGCGGCAACTTCGTGTCCGGCTACAAGTGGGAGGACAGCGTCGGACCCGCCGACGAACGCCCCCGCCGCCTCGACCTCGCCTGGCGCTCCACAGAGACCAACCGCTTCGGCCTCAGCGAGTACATCGACTTCCTCCGCAAGGTCGGCCCGCAGGCCGAGCCCATGATGGCCGTCAACCTCGGCACCCGAGGCGTCGCCGAAGCCCTCGAACTCCAGGAGTACGCCAACCACCCCGCCGGCACCGAACTCTCCGACCGCCGCATCGCCCACGGCGACAAGGAGCCCTTCGGCATCCGCCTGTGGTGCCTGGGCAACGAGCTGGACGGCCCCTGGCAGACCGGCCACAAGACCGCCGCCGAGTACGGCCGCCTCGCCGCCGAAACCGCCCGCGCCATGCGCCAGCTGGACCCCGCCGTCGAGCTCGTCGCCTGCGGCAGCTCCGGCCGCGCCATGGACACCTTCGCCGCCTGGGAGGCGACCGTCCTCAGCGAGACGTACGACCTCGTCGACCACATCTCCCTGCACGCCTACTACGAGGAGATCGACGGCGACCGCGACTCCTTCCTCGCCTCCGCCGTCGACATGGAGACCTTCATCGAGGCCGTCGTCGCCACCTGCGACCACATCGGCGCCCGCCTCAAGTCGTCGAAGAAGATCAACCTCTCCTTCGACGAGTGGAACGTCTGGTACATGAGCCGCTCCTCCGAGGAGGCCGCCGCCGCCCCACGCGACTGGCCCGAGGCCCCCCGCCTGCTCGAAGACAACTACTCCGTCACCGACGCCGTCGTCGTCGGATCGCTCCTCATCGCCCTGCTGCGGCACGCCGACCGGGTGTCCATCGCCTGCCTCGCCCAGCTCGTCAACGTCATCGCCCCGATCATGACCGAGCCCGGCGGCCCCGCCTGGCGGCAGACCACCTTCTTCCCCTTCGCCCAGGCCGCCCACCACGGGCGCGGCCAGGTCCTCGACGTACGGCCCGACTCGCCCACGTACGCGACCAAGGCGTACGGGGAGGTGCCGCTGCTGCACGCGACGGCGGTACGCGGCGAGGACGGCTCGGTCACCCTATTCGCGGTGAACCGCAGCCAGACCGATCCGCTCCCCCTCGAAGTCGCCCTGCACGGACTGGACCTGACGTCCGTCGCCGAGCACAGCGCGCTCTGCGACGAGGACCCGGAGGCCCGCAACACCCTTGAGGACCCGGAGCGCGTCGGCCCGCACCCGATCGACGGCACGACCCTCAAGGACGGCGTGCTGAACGCCGTACTGGAACCGCTCTCCTGGAACGTGATCCGCCTCAGCTGACCGGCCTGCCGGGTGCGCCGTCGCAGCAACCGGCGTACCCGGCAACGGAGTTGCCCCCCAACGGGCCCTCACGGGATCACGCCCCCCACGGCCCTCCCACGGACAAGGAGCACCCACGTGACCCGCACCCCCCGCCGTACCGCACTCCTCGCCCTGCCCGCCGCCCTCCTCCTCGCGCTCGTGCCGACGACCGCCTCCGCGTACCCCAACCCGGGGCACGTCACCGGCGACGTCGTCGTGCACGACCCGACGATGGTCCGCGCACCCAACGGCCAGTACCTGCTCTACTCCACCGGCGACGGCCTCCAGCTGCGCACCTCCACCGACCGCACCGCGTTCGTCCGCAGCGGGTCCGCGTTCCCGACCCGGCCGACCTGGTGGAAGAAGTACTCGCAGACCTCGGACGTCTGGGCGCCCGACATCTCCTACCACCGCGGTCAGTACTGGATGTACTACTCAGTCTCGTCCTTCGGCTCCCACACCTCCGCCATCGGCCTCGCCACCTCGCGCACCGGCCAGGCGGGCAGCTGGACCGACCGCGGACTCGTGTACGCGACGAACTCCGCCAGCGACCACAACGCCATCGACCCCAACCTCTTCGTCGACGACAACGGCAAGTGGTGGATGTCGCTGGGCAGTTGGTGGACCGGCCTCAAGCTGCTCCGGCTCGACCCGAACACCGGAATGCGCCACCCCACCGACACGGCCCTGCACTCCCTCGCCTCCCGGCCGACCGGAACCAAGGCGGTGGAGGCGCCGTTCATCGTCAAGCGCGACGGCTACTACTACCTCTTCGCCGCGTACGACGTCTGCTGCGCGGGCGTCGACTCCACCTACAAGATCAAGGTGGGCCGCTCGACCCGCGTCACCGGCCCGTACAAGGACAAGAGCGGCGTCGACATGATGAGGAACGGCGGCAGCCCGGTCATGGAGACCAACGGCCGCTACATCGGGCCGGGCGGGCAGTCCGTCATGAAGGACGTCGACGGCGACCTGCTCGTCTACCACTACTACGACGGCTCCGACAACGGCACCCCGAAGCTCGGCCTCAACCGCCTCGACTGGAAGGGCGGCTGGCCCACGGCGTTCTGAGCCGCTACCGGATACCGGATGTCGGATGTCGGACATGCGAGCGTCCCGCACCGGGGAAACTCCCGGTGCGGGACGTGTCACCTCTTCCGGCGGCGCAGCGCGGCCGTCCCGGTGCCGGTGGCGAGGAGTCCGCCGCCGAGCAGTGCGACCGAGGCCACGTGCCCGCTGCCGGTCTCGGAGAGCTGGGGGCGGGGCGAGTTCGGTGAGGACGAGGGCATCGCCCGCGGCTTGCCGTGGGGTTTGGCGGTGGGCTTGCCGGTCGGTTTGCCAGTGGGCTTTCCGGAGCCGGGTTCGGTCGGAGGAGGAGTGGGCTTCGGAGAGGGGGGCGGCGGCGGTACGAGGCGGTTGGTCACCGTGCACTGCGTCCCGGGCGCCTTGACGTCCACCGGGAACGACACGGTGCTCGCGCCCGGCGTTGCCGTCACCGCGGCACCGTCGCACTCGGCCCGTACGAACTCCCACCGGCCGGCCGACGTGGCCGCGGGCAGCGTCTCGGTCACGGTGTGGGCACCGAGGGACAGTTGGCGCGTGCCCGCCACGGTGGGGGTGTTCCCCGCCTTGGTCGTGACCGGGGCGAACACCGCCGTCTCTCCCGACGAGCCCTCCTTCGCGGTGAGGGCGAAGGGGCCACCGGCCGCGCCCAGCGTCTGCTTGCGCAGGGTCAGCGGGGCCACGCTGTCGCTCGGCGCGTTGGTGTACGTGCAGGTGACGGTGTCCCCGGCGGCCAGGTCGACCGTGGCCGCGCCCGCCGGCGTGGTGCTGGTCGTGCTGGTCGCCTTCGCCGACGCGCAGGTCAGGTCGGTGAGCGTCCACCCGTCCACGGGCTTCTCCAGGAACGACCACGGCTTCGCGCCGGTTCCCTTGCTCGCCGCCCTGCGGAACCGCATCTCGCCAGGGGCGCCGTCCACGACGTCGAGGGTGAAGTCCTTGTCGGTGGAGTAGGAGATGTCGCCGTTGTAGCCGAAGGACCGGGAGGCCGTGCTGTTTTTCAGCTGTTTGCGGACCACGATCTCACCGGCCCCCGCGGTGGAGGCGACCGTGTAGTAGTAGCAGAAGACGTGCTGGACGCCGGTCGGGTACGCGGCCCGGTCCACGTTGTCGTTCTTCTGGTTGTCGACCGCGCAGCGCAGGGCGCCGAAGGCGTACTTCGCGCCGAGGTCCGCGGTGTTCAGCGGGTCGGCGGGGGTTCCGCCCTGGATCTGCAGACGCCTCCGCTGGGCGACGTCCGTGTCGACCGGGCCCAGTGCCACGGTGACCGCGCCCGCGAGGTCTCGTCCCGTCGGGTCGCCCTGCTCGTCGAGGAGCGGTGTGGTGGCCCGGGTGACCGGCTGCTCCCCGGAGTCGCTGGGCACGACCGTGGCCAGCCCGTCGACGTCCCCGCTGATGCCGCGCCCGAGGGTGAACCGCCAACCGGGCAGTGGACGGCAGTTGGGGTGGTTGGGCTCCTCGACCGCGGGGGACACGGGCCGGCCCGCCGTATAGACGGAGTCCTTGCCGATGTCGCGGAGGGACTGTGCGTGGTTGTCCCGCAAGAGGTTGGCCATGATGTCGGTGTAGTCGTCGCAGACCCGGGCGGCCAGGGTCAGCCGCAGCCCGGGAGCCGCGGCCCGGCCGCGTTGGCCGCCCTGCTCTTCGACCGCGTCCCGGCCTCCGTCGATTTCCCGGCCTCCCCGGTCCGCCGGATTGCCGGGGGTTCCCGCCGTCGCTACCGGGGCGGAAGTGAGGGCAAGGGCCACCAGGGTGGCCGCGCCCGTGCGCAGAAGTGAAGATCGTGTGGTCACCGGCCAAGGGTGGGCCGTACGAGGGCGGGGAGGAATTGTGCCGCTCCCGGCATCCGGCGTTGATCATCTGATTGCAGTAGTGATTGCCCTAGTCGCAGAGGGCGCCCGCACACCGAGGGGGACGGCGAGTCCGACGAGGCGCTGACGGCAACCGCCGCCCCCGAACTTGCGGAGGCCGGGGGCGGCGGTTGCCAGCACGGGGAGGCGGAGTCAGAGAGTCCCGGTCGCGATGCCGGGCCGCCTGCCTACGGGGCCTTCTCGCCCGCGCCGAGGCCCTGGCCCCCTGCCGGAGCCGACGACCTGGTCCACAGCCGGAGTCCCTGCCCCGGCCCCCAGCCGGACACGCGGAACACGGGCGTTCAGGAGGAGAGCAACCTGTCGGGCACCACCTCGGGCCACTCGATCCGCTCGTCCGGCACCACGGCCTCCAGGTCGCCGAGCCATGACCCGGGCACCGAGCCCGTCTCCGCCAGCCCCCTCGCCACCAGCCGCGCCACCTCGATCGCCCCGCGCGGCCGGAAGTGCGTGTCGTCCCGGGTATCCCCGACCCACAGGAAGCACTCCTTCGTGGCCTGTGGGCCGAGTTGCTGCCAGCGGGCCAGGGACAGCGCGGACACGTCCACCAGCGGTACGTGCTCGCGCGCGGCCAGCGCACGCATCGCCTGCGGGTAGTCGCCGTGCGTGGGCACGGCCCGGCCCCCGGCGTCGAACGAACGGCGCTCCACCGGGGTGAGGAGAACGGGGTGTGCGCCCCGGTCCCGGGCGCCCTTCACATGGCGCAACAGGTACTCCTGATAGCTGGACCAGGGGTCGGTGTGCCGTTCGGGCCGGTCGCTCTGATCGTTGTGGCCGTACTGGATCAGCAGGTGGTCGCCCGGACGGAGGGCGGCGAGAACCGTGTCCAGCCGGCCCTCCTCGACGAAGGACCGCGCGCTGCGGGCGTTCATCGCGTGGTTGGCGACGTCCACGTCCTTGGAGAGGAAGAAGGGCAAGGCCATGCCCCAGCCGGCCTCGGGTGCGGCGGCAGCGTCCTTCTGCGCGGCGGTCGAGTCCCCGGCTAGGTAGAGGGTGGGAAGGATGGTCACGTCAGTCTCCCTTCGTCGCGGCGGATACGGCAGCCGCCACGGCTGTGTTCACGTACGCGGACACCGCGTCCCGGTCCGGCCGTCCGTCCGCCACCACCGTCACGACCCGCCGGGTCACCGTCTCCCCGGCTCCCAGCGGCAGGCGTTCCGACCAGGCCAGCGACGAGCCGACCCCCGGGTACTCCGACGTCCGTACGAACCACGGGTCGCGCCGGGTGGCCTCCGTCGCCCCGGCGAAGGCCAGCGTCCAGCCGTGGCCCGCGCCTGCGCCCGTGCCCCCGTCGCCGCCCGCGACCGCCACCCAGGCCGCACGGCTGCCGTGCGCCGACTCCTCCCCGTTCCCGTCGGCCGTGAACGCCTCGGGTGCCGCGGCTTCCTTCGGCGCCCGCCAGAAGAAGCCGCCGTATCCCGCGCCGGGGCGGCCGTTGGTGGCCGGGCTGCCGATCGAGAGGGCCCGGCCGGTGGAGTTGGTGAGGGCGAAGGAGAAGTCCAACGCCCAGGCCCGGGAGTCGAGTTCGCGGGCGGTGACGGTGCGCAGTTCGCGGATCAGCTCCTCGGCGCCCGGTTCCCCGTTGCTTCGCCAGCTCAGCGCCTCGTCGAAGCCGCCCGGCTCCCGGCGCTGCCGGCCCAGGTGCACCTGCACCCCGTGGTTGTCGAGACGGCGCGGGCCCTGGCCGCGTACGTACGTGCTGCCGCCCCAGAAGCTGATGCCGTCCACGTCGGGCACGGCCACGCCGACGCCCAGGTGATGGGGGTGGTCCTCGGGGAGCTCCTCCGTGACCAGGGCGCCGCCGAGCGTGTGCACCGGGTGGAGGTACGGGCGCGGGGACAGCCCCGCCGGAACGTCCGGACGGTGGCGGTAGCGGGCCACCTCCCGGCTCGAACCGCTCAGGATCAGAAGGGAGTTCATCGTGTGCTCAGTTCGGTCGGCCGGGCCCACGGGGCGCCCAGTTCGGAGTAGAGGGAGAGGGTTTCGGCGCTCGCGGCGACCAGGGCCTCCACCCCGTCG
This sequence comes from Streptomyces sp. NPDC032721, assembly GCF_055579625.1. NCBI lineage: Bacteria > Bacillati > Actinomycetota > Actinomycetes > Kitasatosporales > Streptomycetaceae > Streptomyces > Streptomyces sp. NPDC032721. The sequence continues at coordinate 146,845 of NZ_JBVIMX010000003.1, forward strand.
ACGATCCGGCGCGGCGCCGATTCGCCGACGCCGGTCCGCCAGTGGGTGGCGGGCAGGGCGACGGGGTCGGGGGCGGTGCGAACCGCCTCCACCACCCGCATGAAGGCCCCCGTGCTCTCCGGCGGCACCAGCAGGGGCTCGCCCCGCGTCAGATGGCCCACCAGGTTCTCCAGCAGGTCGTTGCGACCGTACGAGACGTCGTACGGACTCTCCCCGTCGCGCTCCACCCGCACCCGGTCCTCCGTGTACCACAGGGTGATCCGGCCCCGGCTGCCGTGCACGACGACGTACGGCGCACAGGGCTGCGCCGCGCAGAGCGTGGCCGCCACGGTGACCGCGAGGCCGCTCGTGGTGGTCACCCGCACACAGGACGTGTCGTCGGACTCGATGTCGTGCGCGCGGAAGAGTTCCGTCTCGATCGCCGCGACGTCCTGCGCACGCGCACTCCCGGCCAGGGCGAGGGAGGTGGCCACGGCGTGGGCGAGCGGGTTGGTCAGCGCGCCGTCGACCACGTCCACACCGTCGAGCCGACGGCGGCCCGACCACGCGGCGCGGGTGAAGTACGCGGTGTCCCGTGCCCACGCGCCGGCGGCCCCGATGCCGCGCAGCTCACCGACGGCTCCGTCGGAGACCAGCTCGCGCACCGCCGGCAGCGCGTGCGAGCCCAGCGACTGGAAGCCGATCTGGCAGACCGTGCCCGCATCCCGCACCCCGTCCGTCATCCGCGTGAACTCCGCGTACGAAGGAGCGGGCGGCTTTTCGAGCAGTACGTGGACCCCGCGTGCGGCGGCGGCCAGCGCCAGGCCGGTATGGGTGTGCAGCGGTGTGCACAGGACGGCGACGCGCGCGCCCGTGGAGTCCAGGAGTGCGCCGAAGTCCGCCGATTGGGCGGGCTGCCGGGACGGGTCGACGAGTCCGGCCAGCTCCGTCGCGTCCAGCGGCTTCAGCTCGCAGATCCCGGCCAGGCGCACCAGGCCGAGGGCTTCGAGGCTGAGGATGTTCTCCAGGTGCCGGCGGCCGTGGCCCCGGGCTCCGGCCAGGACGACCGGCAGGGGGGCTGTGCTGTTCACGGGCCCTCCACGGGCAGGAAGGTGACGGTGAACTCCGCGTTTTCGACGCGAAGTTGATGGGCGGACAGGACGCCGGGTCCGCAGGACTGCGAGCCGATGCCCTGCTGCCGGTGGTCCAGGTTGATCCAGATGTGGTCGGGGGACGGCAGCAGGTCGCGGCGGTGTGCGGCGGCGTCGAGCTGTTCCGTGGTCCAGCGGCGGGTGGTGAGGGCGAAGTGGGGGCTCCCCGTCATCCGCAACCCGCCGTCCGGGCCGCTGAGTTCGGCCCAGCGGACGTCGGCCCGCGCGCCGTTCTCCTGGGGACGTACGTACGGGGTCTGCATCGCGTCGACCTCCGCCCGCCACAGGCCCGTCATGGACGCGGCCCGGGTGTCGGGGTACGCCTCGCCGGGCCCACCGCCGAACCACCGCACCGACCCGTACGAGGCGGGCACCGCGAAGCGGATGCCGAGGCGGGGGAGGGGTGCCGTCCAGTCCCCTTCCGGGGTGACGGACACGGCGAGTGAGAGCCGGGTTCCGTCGGAGGTCCAGCGGTAGGCGGTGCGCAGGCCCAGGTCGCGGGCGGCGGGCGCGACCCGGCCGCGTACGGTCAGCGCGTCGTCGGTGAACTCCACGTCATCCAGCCGGTGTTGCATACGGTGCAGGCCGAGCTCGCGCCAGAGCGTTCCGTAGCGGGTGTCGGGCTGCCAGGCGGCGCCGGCGTCGTTGTCGGTCGGGGCCCGCCACACGTCCAGGTGCAGGCCGGCGACCTCGGTGCGGCCGACGGTGCGCAGGGCGCCGGTGCGGGCGTCGAAGGAGGCGGGGCCGAGGGTGATCAGCGTGCCGTCGCGCCGTGGCCGGTCACCGGTGGCCGGGGGAGCGGGCCGGGCGGGCCGTTCGGTGAACTGGCCCCAGGCAACGGGGTGTTCGCGCGGGTCCCAGGGGGTGGTGGTGGCGAGCAGGGCCCGTACCGTCCACTGGGTCTCCCCGGCAGGGGAGGCGGGCGCGGGCGGCAGTTTCACCTCCGCCGTCCCGCCCGGCAGGAGCCGGGGCACCAACAGCGGGCCGGAGTCGACCGTCTCGCCGTCCACCTGGTACGACCACGTGAAGGCGAGGTGGGAGAGGTCCGAGAAGTCGTACAGGTTGGTGACGCGGACCGTGTGCGAGGGGGCGTGGCCCTCGATGCGCACCGGCTCGATGACCTTCTTGTACTCGATCAGTCCGGGGGAGGGGGTGCGGTCGGGGAAGAGGAGGCCATCGCAGACGAAGTTGCCGTCGTGGAGTTCCTCGCCGAAGTCGCCGCCGTACGCGTACCCGAGTGCCGGGTGCTCGATGCCGTGGTCGATCCACTCCCAGACGAAGCCGCCCTGGAGGCGGTCATGGGCCTCGAAGAGGCGCTGGTACTCGCTGAGGCCGCCGGGGCCGTTGCCCATGGCGTGCGCGTACTCGCAGAGGATGAGGGGGAGTTGGCGGCGGCGGGCCGGGCCGCCGTCCAGGCCGCGGCCGATCCGTTCGACCTCCTCGTGCGGCGGGTACATCCGCGAGTACACGTCGGTGTCGCGGCAGCTCCGGTCGCCTTCGTAGTGCAGCAGTCGGGAGGAGTCGTGCGAGCGTATCCACTGCGCCATCGCGGTCAGGCCGCGCCCGGTTCCCGCCTCGTTGCCGAGCGACCAGATGACGACCGAGGGGTGGTTCTTGTCGCGTTCGACCATACGGGCGGCGCGGTCGAGCAGGGCGGGCGTCCACCGGTCGTCGTCGGTGGGGTTGTCGCGCCAGAACTGGTCCTCGAAACCGTGGGTTTCGAGGTCGCACTCGTCGATCACCCACAGGCCCAACTCGTCGCAGAGGGAGAGGAATTCCGGATGCGGCGGGTAGTGGGAGGTGCGGACCGCGTTGATGTTGTGCTGCTTCATCAGCTCGATGTCGCGGCGCATCGTCGCGGTGTCCACGGTGCGGCCGGTGCGCGGGTGGAACTCGTGCCGGTTGACGCCCCGGAAGAGCAGTGGGCGGCCGTTGACCCTGATCAGGCCGCTCTCCACGGCGACGGTCCGAAAGCCCGCCCGCAGCGGCACGCGTTCGCCGGGCAGGGCCAGTTCGACGTCGTACAGGCGTGGGGTCTCGGCCGTCCACGGGGACACGGCGACGGTCGCGCTCTCGCCGGTCGCCAGGTCGAGCCCCAGCTCGGGGACCGTCACCCGGCCGGGCACGTCCGAGTCGACGCGCAGGGTGCCGGTGCCGGTGGTGTGGTCGTACGAGGCGTGGACGAAGAAGTCGCCCGCGCATCCGGCGGGCCGGTGCAGCAGTGTCACCTCGCGGAAGATGCCGGGCAGCCACCACTGGTCCTGGTCCTCCAGGTAGGTGCCCGACGACCACTGGTGCACCCGTACGGCAAGGACGTTGCCGGAGGGCTTGAGGAGGTGGCCGACGGTGAACTCGTGGGGGAGGCGGCTGCCCTTGAAGTCCCCGAGCTCCTCGCCGTTGAGCCAGACGCGGGCGCAGGACTCGACGCCTTCGAAGCGCAGGACGGTGTCGCTGCCGTCGTCGAAGTCGTCGCCCGCGGGCCAGGTGTCCGGCAGGTCGAAGGTGTGCAGGTGGTCGCCGGTCGGGTTGGCGGTCGGCAGGTGCGGCGGGTCGACCGGGAAGGGGTACGCGACGTTGGTGTAGGCCGGGGCGCCGAACGCGCCGTCGCCCTGGAGGACCCAGTGCCCCGGCACCTCGACGCGGTCCCAGCCGGACGTGTCGTGGCCCTGTGCGGCGAAGGAGTCGTCGTGCGCGTCGGCCGTCGCGGACAGCCGGAAGCGCCAACTTCCGTTCAGGGAGAGGCGAGTGGCGTCCGAGGTGGCGTACCAGGCGCGCGGGGGGAGGGCGCCGGTCCCCGGGCCGGGGTCTTCGACGTACGTGAGGGGCAGCGTGGACATCGGGCTCCTTGATCGGGGGACGGAGAACAGCCTCCGTTCCGGCAGAGGCTTCGGCAAGAGGGTTGGATAAGGTTCGTTCGAAGTGCGGTTCGGCGTTCGGGATATCGAATGACACCTGCGGGTGGCCGCTATGAGGGGAGCGTTCGAATCGTTTCAATAGATCGCTGCGCAAACCGTTGACGCTTCAGATGCGCACTCGTACATTTCCTCGGCAAGCGCTTCCTTAAAACGATTCAACCATGCGGCGAGGGGTTCAACCATGGGTACGCACAGGCACGTTGACCGGCGGACCGTCCTGAAGGCGGCCGGTGCCACTCTGGGTTCCCTGGGTGTCGGCGCGACGCTGGCCGGCTGCGGGGGCGCCGCCGGGTCCGGCGGCTCCGGCGGCGGGGCGGTCACCATCCGGTACGCCTGGTGGGGTGCCGACGACCGGGCCAAGAGGATCAACCAGGCGGTCGCGCTCTTCGAGAAGAAGTACCCGAAGATCAAGGTCAAGACGGACTTCCAGCCCTACCCCGACTTCTGGAAGAAGTTCAACACCCAGGCGGCGGGCGGCAACCCGCCGGACGTCATCCAGAACGCCGTCACCTTCCTGCGCAAGTACGAGGCCCGCAACGTACTCCTCGACCTCAAGCCCCAGGTGCGGGAGGGCAACCTCAGCACCGACGGATTCCGGGCCGGACTGGAGAAGTTCGCCGAGATCGACGGCAAGCTCCTCGGCCTGCCGGTCGGCTCCAACTCGATGGGCTACATCATCGACGAGAAGCTGTACGAGAAGGCGGGCGTCACCCCGGAGTTCGGCTGGACCTGGACACAGTGGCTGGCCGGCCTGGAGAAGATCAAGGACAGGACGGGCGTCGCGGGCGACTCGGGACCCGGCGGGATCATGTACTACTACGACCTGGTGCTGCGTCAGAAGGGCAAGGCGTTCTTCACCGACAAGGGCCTCGGTTTCGACGAGAGCGACCTCGTCGCCGAGTGGACCGAGGGGATGAAGCGCACCCGCTCCGGCCTCTACGCCAACCCCAAGCGCGTCGAGCAGCTCAAGCCCAAGTCGGCGACGGCGGCCGGAATTTCGGCGGGCGAGTTCACCTGGGACAACTTCACCGTCCGGTACGCGGCCGAGGGCAGGAGCGCGTACGGCATCGCCCCCGTCCCCACCACCGACGGCAGGAAGACCGGCCAGTACCTGGGCTCGCTCATGCTCAGCGGCACCCGCCGCACCAAGCACCCCAAGGAGGTCGCGACCTTCATCAACTTCATGGTCCACGACCCCGAGGTCGGCCGGATCATGGGCTACGACCGGGGCGTACCCGCCACCGAGAAGCAGTTCGAGGCGTTCCAGCCGACGGACAAGGTGAGCAAGCAGATCGCCGCGTACGAGACGAAGATCGCCGGGAGCGGTCTGCTGGAACCCATCACCCCGCACCCCGCCGGGGCCGACGTGGTCGAGACGACCTTCAGCCGCCTGGCCACCGAACTGGCCCTCGGCAAGGCGTCGCCCGGCGAAGCCGCACAGAAGTTCTTCGCCGAGGCGAAGACCGCGCTCACCTCCAACGGCTGAGACCGCACCTCCCTGCCGCCGGGGCCGCTGTGGCCCGTGGGGCCGCCCGGTCGGCCGGGCCGCCTCGGTCCCCGAGGCCGTTGTGACGTCGTAGAAGAAAGCCCGAGAGGTACGGCAAGTGACCCACACCCTGGAGACGCGGCAACCCCGCCCCTCCCCACCCGGAGCCCCCGCTTCCGGCACGGCAGCGCAAAGGTCCGGCCGTCGCCGGGAGAACCTGGCCGGCTACCTGTTCATGTCCCCCTGGCTGGCCGGCTTCCTGCTGCTCACGGCGGGCCCCATGGCGGTCTCGCTCTATTTCGCCTTCACCGACTACGACCTGTTCGACGCCCCGCGGTGGATCGGCCTGAGCAACTTCCAGGAGATGTTCTCCGACCCCCGCTGGCAGAAGTCGGTGGAGGTGACGGCCAAGTACGTCGTCATCGGCACCCCCCTGAAACTGGCGGCAGCCCTCGGCGTCGCCCTGCTCCTCGCGCAGAGCCGCCGCGGTCAGGGCTTCTACCGGGCGGCGTTCTACGCGCCCTCACTGATCGGTGCGAGCGTCTCCATCGCCATCGTGTGGCGGGCCCTGTTCAGCGACGGGGCGGTCGTCGACCGCGCCCAGCGAGGGCTCTTCGGCCTGAACATCGGCGGCTGGGTCGGCGACCCGGACTGGATTCTGTACTCCCTGGTCGCCCTGACCGTCTGGCAGTTCGGCGCACCCATGGTCATCTTCCTGGCCGGCCTCAAGCAGGTGCCGCGCGAACTGTACGAGGCCGCTGAGGTGGACGGGGCGGGGCCGCTGCGCCGCTTCTGGAGCATCACACTTCCGATGATCTCGCCGGTCCTCTTCTTCAACGTACTGCTCGAAACCATCCACTCCTTCCAGGTGTTCGGCTCCGCGTACATCCTCGGCGGGCAGGGCAACCCCTGCGGTCCCGCCGACGCCACGCTCGTCTACACCTGCTACCTCTACCAACAGGGCTTCGAGAACAGCCGGATGGGCTTCGCCTCCGCCATGGCCTGGATGCTGCTCATCGCGGTCGGCCTGGTGACAGCGGTGCTGTTCTGGTCGCAGAAGCGCTGGGTGCACTACGAGGAGAACGCCCGGTGACCGTGACCCACATACCCCGAGAAGCCCCGACTTCCCTCCCCGCAGGCCCCGCAGGCCCGGCCCCGGCCGTGGCCGGCCCGCGTGCTCCGCGCCGCCGCACCGGCTCGCTGCTCTGGCACTTCGGGGCGCTCGCCGTCCTCGCCGTCGTCCTCTACCCGGTGATCTGGGTGATCGGCGGATCGCTCAAGCCGAGCGAGGAGATCGTCGGCAGCCCGGACCTCTTCCCCACCGACCCGATCTTCTCGAACTACACCCGCCTGAGCGAGGGAATCGCCGACATCCCGGTGTCGACCTTCTTCGTCAACTCGACCGTACTGGCGGTCGGTTCGGTGGTGGGCGTCGTCCTCTCCTGCTCACTCGCCGCGTACGCCTTCGCCAAGATCCGCTTCGCCGGGCGGAACCTGCTCTTCGCGCTGATGATCGGCACGCTGCTGCTGCCCTTCCACGTACTGATGATTCCGCAGTACGTGCTCTTCCAGAAGCTCGAACTCATCAACACCATGGTGCCGTTGCTGCTCGGCAAGTACCTGGCGGTGGACGCCTTCTTCGTCTTCCTGATGGTGCAGTTCATGCGCGGCCTGCCGAAGGAACTGGACGAGGCGGCCCGGCTCGACGGCTGCGGACACCTGCGCATCTACTGGTCGATCGTGCTGCCGTTGTGCCGTCCCGCCCTGATCACCAGCGCGATCTTCACCTTCATCCACGCCTGGAACGACTTCATGGGCCCCCTGCTCTACCTCAACGACCCGGAGAAGTACACCGTGTCGCTGGGCCTGAAGATGTTCGTCGACCAGGACGCGGTCGCCGACTACGGCGGCATGATCGCGATGTCGCTGGTGGCGCTGCTGCCGGTGCTGGCTTTCTTCCTCGCCTTCCAGCGCTACCTGATCGACGGCATGGCGACCTCGGGCCTGAAGGGATGAGCGCGGCGGAGGGCCGGGCGGCCCTGCGGTTCCCGGGCTTCGCCGCCCGGTTCGCGGTCTTCGCGGAATGCCTGTGGGTGGGGGTGTGGGTGGTGGTCGCCTCGGTGCCGGTCGTCACGTATCCGGCGGCGCTCGCGGCGGGCGGGCGACACCTGCGCCGCCACATCGACCAGGAGAAGGGCGGCGTACGGGAGTTCCTCGGCGACTTCCGGACCGCCCTGCGCCGGGGATGGGCGGTCGGGGTCGCCGGATGGATCGCGGTGTGGCTGCTCTGGCTCGACCTGGCGGCGGTCCGGGCCGGGCTGCCGGGCGGCGCGTTCGTCGGCACGGTCGGGGTGCTGGCCTTCCTGGGGTCCCTGGTCGCCGGGGTCCGGGCGGCGGTGAGCTGGCAGCCGGGGGAGTCCTGGCGGGCCCTGTTGGGCGCGGCGGCCCGCCGTACGGTCCGGGACCCGGCGGGGTCGCTGCTGGTGATCGCGGGCTTCATGGTGATCGCCGTGTCCGGCCGACTGGTACTGCCGTTGGCGGTGCCGGTCGTGGGCGCGGTGCTGGCGGGCGCGATCGCGGCGGAACGCAGGTGGGAGGGGCGCGACCCGAGCTGAGCCGAGCCGCCCCGGACCCGGGCCGGAGCCGACGCTCCGGCCGACCCGGAGCCGGGCGGTGCGGGCCGGGGTGGGCCGGGGGAGGCCCGGGCGCGGGGCGGGGGCCGTTCCGGAATGGGCCGGGGGGAGCCCGTTCCGGGGCGGGCCGGGGAGGGGGTGCGGGGCCGGTCGGGTCCTGTGCGTTGCCTTTGGGCTTCCGGCCTTGGTTACGGGTCGGGGTGCGGGTCCGGTCGGGGCCCGTGCGTCACCCGCCGCCTTCCGCCCTGCGTTACCCGTTGCCTTCCCTCCCGCGTCTCGCATTGCTTTCCGTCCCGCACCACCCGCCCCTGCTGCCCACGTCACCCGCCCCTGCTGCCCGCACCACCCGTCGTCTCCCACCCACGTCACGCGTCGCCCCCCACCCCGCCGTGCGACCCACCGTCACCCGGCCCACCTCCAGGCAGCCCACCGCGCCCCACACTTCACGGAAGGAATCCCCATGCCCACCCACCCACGCCGCACCGTTCTCAAGGCCGCAGCCGTAGCCGGGGCCGCCGCGCACCTCGGGCCCCTGCTCGGCGGCGCGCACGCCCAAGCCGCCCAGGGAGCCCGGACAGCCGCAGCCGCCCCCGACTCCGGCCCCGTCGACCTCACGTGGCTGGAGCCCGGAGGACTCGGCGCCGCACCCGGGTCCACCCTCGGCGTCCCCTGGCCCAAGGGCGCGTACCCCAAGGACCAGACCTTCGCTCTGGCCACCGCCGACGGCACACAGGTCCCCGTGCAGACCTGGCCGATCGCCCAGTGGCCCGACGGCTCCCTCAAGTGGAGCGCGCACGCCGTCGGCCCCGGTGTGAGCAGCGAGAAGTACACCCTCACCGCCGGCACCCCCGCCGCACCCCGGCAGCGGATCACCGTCGCGGCCAGGGGCGGCGCCGTCGAGGTGTCGACCGGTGTCATCACCGCCCGCATCGGCACCTCCGGGTCCGCTCTCGTGAAGTCCGTCGTGCGCGGCCGTACCGAGATCGCCAAGAACGGCCGGCTCGTTCTCCTGCGGCAGGGCGAGATCGAGGACGGCGACCAGGGCCGCACCTCGTACGAACGTTTCGAGAGCGTCATCGGGAAGACGGAGGTCGAGCAGAACGGCCCCGTCCGCGCCGTCGTCCGCATCGACGGCAAGCACCGGCGCGGCAGCCGCAGCTGGATGCCCTTCTCCGTCCGGCTGTACTTCTACGCCGGCGGCGAGTCCTTCCGCATGGTCCACACCCTGACGTACGACGGGACGCAGGAGCCCGGCAGAGCGAGCGGCGACTTCGTGCGCGGGCTCGGGGTGCGCTTCACCGTGCCGATGCGCGACGCCTCGTACGACCGGCACGTCCGCCTCGGCGGCGACGGGACCGGGCTCCTGCGCGAAGCCGTGAAGGGGATCACCGGACTGCGCCGTGACCCCGGGACCACCGTGCAGAACGCCCAGTTCGAGGGGCAGAAGCTCGCCGATCCCGCTACCTGGGACCAGCGCGTGACCAGCCGCCTGCACCTGATTCCCGAGTGGGGCGACTACACCCTCAGCCAGCTCTCCGCCGACGGCTTCACCCTGCGGAAGCGGACGAAGCAGGGACACGGGTGGATCGCCGCAGGAGGCGGGCGACGGGCTTCCGGTTACGGGTACGTCGGTGGGCCGAGCGGCGGGCTCTCCTTCGGGCTGCGCGACTTCTGGGAGAAGCACCCCGCCGGCCTCGACGTCCGCGACGCGCACACCGACGAGGCCGAGGTCACCCTGTGGCTGTGGTCGCCCGAGGCCCCGCCCATGGACCTGCGCTTCTACCACGACGGCCTCGGCCAGGACACGTACGCCGAGCAGCTCGAAGGCCTCAACATCACGTACGAGGACTACGAGCCCGGCTTCGGCACCCCGTACGGCATCGCCCGCACCAGCGAACTCCTCTTCTGGGCCCATGAGTCCACCCCGAGCGCCGCCGCCCACGCCCGCGAGACCCAGGCGGTCCGCACGCCGCCCCAACTGGCCGCGCCGCCCGCGCAGTTGATAAGAGCGAAGGTCTTCGGCGGGCTCTTCTCCGAACCCGACCGGTCCGACCCCGCGAAGGCGAAGATCGAGGACCACCTCGACTTCCTCTTAACGTACTACCGCGACCAGGTCGACATGCGCCGCTGGTACGGCTTCTGGGACTACGGCGACATCATGCACAGCTACGACCCGGTGCGCCACCAGTGGCGCTACGACGTCGGCGGGTACGCCTGGGACAACTCCGAACTCTCCCCGGACCTCTGGCTCTGGTACGCCTACCTGCGCTCCGGCCGCGCCGACATCTTCCGCTTCGCCGAGGCCATGACCCGGCACACCGGCGAGGTCGACGTCTACCACCTGGGGAAATGGGCGGGCCTCGGTACCCGGCACGGCATCCAGCACTACGCCGACAGCGCCAAGCAGCAGCGCATCGCCAACACCACGTACCGCCGCATCCACTACTTCCTCACCGCCGACGAGCGCACCGGCGACCTCATGCACGCCAACGTCGACTCCGACGAGACCTTCCTCGTCCTCGATCCGATCCGGAAGATCCGCACCGAGCCGTACACCCCCGACCGGCACGCCCTCTCCGTCGGTTTCGGCACGGACTGGAGCGGCCTGGTGTCGGCCTGGCTGACGGAGTGGGAGCGCGGCGGCCCCAAGGCCGAGAAGGCGAAGGCGCGGGTGCTCTCCACGATGGAGACGATCGCCGCGCAGCCCAACGGCTTCGTACAGGGGACGGGACTGTACGACCTGGACACCGGGCGCTTCGCGATCGAGAAGGAGGCCAAGGTGGGGGTGTCGCACCTGTCTGCCGTCTTCGGGCTGGGCGAGCTGTGCGCCGAGCTGATCCACCTGGTGGACATGCCGAAGTTCAAGGAGGCGTACCTCGACTACTGCCGCTACTTCAACGCGACCAAGGCCGAGCAGCGGGCGCGCTACGGCAAGGACTTCGGCTCGCTGATCCTCTTCCAGGGGCATTCGCGTCTGGACGCGTACGCCGCCGCCCAGACCGGGGACGCCAAGCTGGCCGCGCGGGCGTGGGAGAAGTTCTACCGGAGCGACGGGTACAAGGAATCGGCCCCCTGGAAGACGGAGAAGGTCGAGGGGCCGACCGCGCTCGTGCCGGGCAGCGAGGCGAACTGGGTCTACACGAACGACACCGCCCTCTACGGCCTCGCCGCCATCGAGAACCTGGCGCTGATCGGCGACCGCATGCCGTAGGCCCCTGCGACGTACCTCCCGCCCGCCCTCCACCAGTACGATTCCGGTGACCGCACGCCGCCCGGCGCCGCGCGGTCACCGGCACCACACCGCCCCAGGAGTTCGGACCCGATGGCAGACACGGTAGGCATCAAGGACGTGGCCCGAGCCGCGGGAGTGTCCGTCGGCACGGTCTCCAACGTCATCAACCGGCCCGCCTCCGTCGCCGAGGCCACCCGCGCCCGCGTCCTCTCGGCGATCGAGAGCCTGGGCTACGTACGCAGTGAATCCGCCCGTCAGCTCCGGGCCGGGAGCAGCCGCATGATCTCGCTGCTCGTCCTCGACATGGGCAACCCCTTCTTCGTGGACGTCGCCCGGGGCGCCGAACGCACCGCCCGTGCCGCGGGCCTCGGCGTCATGCTCTGCAACAGCGCCCAGGACCCCGCGGAGGAGGCCATGTACCTCTCCCTGTTCGCCGAACAGCGGGTGCGCGGCGTCCTGCTGACCCCGGCCGACGCCACCGGCGGCACCGTGGAGGCGTTCCGCCGCCACCGCATCCCGTTCGTCCTGGTCGACCGGGTCGCCGACGACACCACGGGGTGCTCGGTGTCCGTGGACGACGTGACCGGCGGCACGCTCGCCGTCCGCCACCTCCTCGCCGCCGGGCACCGCGACATCGCCTACGTGGGCGGTCCTGCCGTGCTCCGGCAGGTGCAGGACCGCCGCGAGGGCGCGCACGCGGCGCTGGCCGCCGCCGGCCTGCCGCCCGCGGCTCTGCGCGAGATCCCCACCGAACGGCTCGACGTCGCGGCCGGCCGCGACGCGGGCGCCCGTCTGCTCGGGCTCGCCGAGCGTCCCACCGCCGTCTTCTGCGCCAACGACCTGCTGGCGCTCGGTCTGCTCCAGGCGATGTACGCGGCAGGTGTCGTCGTACCCGACGAGCTGGCGATCGTCGGCTACGACGACATCGAGTTCGCGGCGGCGGCCGCCGTGCCGCTGACGTCCGTACGCCAGCCGGCCGTACAACTCGGCACGCTGGCAGCCGAGTTGCTCCTTGCCGAACTCGCGGACGCGGATCACGAGCACCGCCGCATGGTGCTCCAGCCGGAGCTGGTGGTACGCCGCTCCACCTTCGCCGCGCACTGACCGCGCCGCGCACCCCATCGCGCCGAGAAGCTGTGCACCGGGGCGTCGTTGACGGAGAGCTGGTGCGGCGTGCCGTCCAGGGTCCTGCGGTCGACGCGGGTGCCGTAAGTATTTCGTCCTCCAGGGCAACCCCTTCACCGGTGGCGGCAACAACGGCATGACGACCGGCACACCGCCGGTCCCGTCCCCCACCCACGAACGGGAAATCTGCATGTCCCACACTCCCCAGTCCCCCCAGTCCCCCCGGGCTCCCCACTCGCACCGCAGGCGCACCGCGCGCCGCCGTGCCGTCCTCGCCCTCTCCGGTGTCGGCGCGCTCACCGCGGGCGCGCTCCTGACCACCAGCCTGCTGCCCACCGCGGGCGCGGCGAAGGCCCCCGCCACGCCCCGGGCCGCGGACGTCAAAGCCCCGCCCGCCTGGCCCACCCCCAACGGCAGCAAGCCCGTCACCGCGACCGTCAAGGTCACCGGCACCTACGACGGCAAGCTGAAGCGCCACTTCGGCAGCGGCGACCTGGGTGACGGCGGCCAGGGCGAGGGCCAGGCCCCGGTCTTCGAGCTCGCGGACGGCGCCGTCCTCAAGAACATCGTCATCGGCTCGCCCGCAGCCGACGGCGTGCACTGTCTGGGCAGTTGCACCATTCAGAACGTCTGGTGGGAGGACGTCGGCGAGGACGCCGCCAGCTTCAAGGGCAAGTCCGCCGGATCCGTGTACAAGGTGTACGGCGGCGGCGCCCGCAAGGCGTCCGACAAGGTCCTCCAGTTCAACGGCGCGGGCAAGCTGGTCGTCTCCAAGTTCCAGGTCGCCGACTTCGGCAAGCTGGTCCGCTCCTGCGGCAACTGCAAGACCCAGTACAAGCGCACCCTCATCGTCAACGACATCGACGTGACCGCCCCCGGCAAGTCCCTGATCGGCATCAACACCAACTACGGCGACACGGCTTCGCTGCGCGACGTCCGCATCCACGGCGACACCAAGAAGAAGATCCAGCCGTGCGTGCGCTTCACCGGCAACAACACCGGCAAGGAGCCCACGCAGACCGGCAGCGGCCCGGACGGCACGCACTGCCGCTACCAGGCCTCGGACATCAGCCACCAGTAGAAGCAGCCGAACGTCGGGCGGCCCGGTCCTCCCCCTGCGCGAGGGGGAGGGCCGGGCCGCCTTCGTCACTCCTTGATGCGCAGGAACGTCACCGAGTACGCCGGGAAGGTGTACGAGAACCGGGCGCCGACCCCCGCCAGGGTCGACTGCCGCGGCCGTACGGGCTGTGCCTCGGCGCTGTTCTCCGCGTCCGGTGCGCCCTGGAGGGTGGTCACGCGGGCGGTCGGCGCGCCCGGCGCCCGGCCGAGATCGACGGCCGTACGGGCAGGGCTCGCCTGCGCGTTGACCACCTTGACGATCAGCTCACCGGTCTTGGTGTCCCGCGTCACCACCTGCCGGAACGGCTCCGCCACCTTGTCGTCGGTGAAGCGGCCCCACTCCTTCCCGTCCAGGAAGAGCGCCACGTCCCGCCCCCTGACCTGCACCTTCACGTCGTATGTGCGGCCGGTCTCGATCGTGGCCGGCTTCTCGATCAAGGTCTGCTTGCCGCCGCCGACGGTCTTCTCCACGGCCGACCGGGTGTTGCCCCAGCCGCCCAGGTTCCACCAGTAGTGGTTGCCGGTGTCGCGCACTCCGAAGGCGACCAGGAAGCCTTCCTGTCCGGCCTTCTTCGTGGCCTTCACCTGAAGGTCGTAGTTCTGCCAGGAGGGGTCTCCTGCCGTGACGAGGGTGTCCTCGGCGGTCGCGTCCGACTGGGTGTACGCGCCGTCCTCGACGGCCCAACTCCCCCTGCCGGAAGCCTTCTTCCAGTTGCCGTCGCCACCGGAGAAGTCGTCACTCAGCAGCGCGCGGCCGTCGGCTCCGGTCACGTGCACGTCGTCGTACGAAGCACTGGTCGCCCAGGTGGACAGGCCGACCGCACCGGTGATCGGACCGGACGTCGCGGGCGTTCCGTCGGCCCGGCTCGGCACGACGCGGTCGCCGGTGTTGGTCATGAACAGCTTCTGCACCTCGTAACTGGTGGAGCCCCAGGAGCGCTTGTTGTCGAACCAGATCATGTCCGGCCGCCACTGCACCGCGTCCGTGTGGGCGAGCAGCGGTGCGTAGCTCGCCAGTTTCACCACGTCGGCGTTGCGTTCGAGGCCGGTCATGAAGGCGGCCTCGGACAGGGCGTTGGAGAACTTGTTGCCCTGGGAGGCGTACTCCCCGAGGAAGACCTTCGGGCCCTTCCGGTCGTAGGAGTCGTAGCGGTCGTTGTTCTCCAGGAACCACTGCGGGCTGTTGTAGTAGTGCTCGTCGACCATCGCGACGTTCGCGTCCCGGTTCAGCTTCCAGGCCCGGTCGAAGACGGAACCGCTGTCGTCGGGACCCGAGTTGCTGATCACCTCGATGCCGGGGTGCTTGGCCTCGATGGCCTCGCGGAAGGCGGTGAAGCGGGTGAAGAAGTCCTCGGGGAGGTTCTCCTCGTTGCCGACTTCGAGCCGCTGCAGCCCGAACGGCTTCGGGTGGCCCATCCGGGCACGCAGGCCGCCCCAGGTGGACGTCACGGGCCCGTTCGCGAACTCGACGAGGTCGAGGGTGTCCTGGATGTGCCGCTTCAGCAGCGCCGGGTCGTCGGTCACCTTGTTCTCGCCGCAGCCGGTGACCAGCGCGGGCACCACGGGCAGGGCCTCGGCCCCGATGTCCTCGGCGAACTGGAAGTACTCGAAGTAACCGAGGCCGTAACTCTGGTTGTATCCCCAGAAGTTGGCGTTCGTCGGCCGCTGCTCGACGGGTCCGACGGTGTCCTTCCACTGGTAGGAGCGCCGCCGGTCGAAGTGCGGGGCCTCGTACGCCCGGTGGCTGCCGGTGTTCACCAGGCACCCGCCCGGGAAGCGCAGGAACCCGGGCTCCAGGGCGGCGATCTTCTCGGCGAGGTCCTTGCGCAGGCCGTTCGGCCGGTTCTTGTACGTGTCCCGGGGGAACAGCGAGACCATGTCGAGCCCGAGCGTCCCGGTGCCGCCGGCGGTCACGGAGAGCCGCCCCGTCGCACTGTCGGCCCCGGCGGTGAACCGTGCCGTGTACTTCGCCCAGCGGTCTCCGCGCACCGTCACCGGCCGCGCCTCGGCGAGGGTGGCTCCGGCGGCGTCGCGCAGGGCGACGGCAAGGGGGGTGCCGCGCGGTCGGTCGGTACGGGCCCAGACAGAGAACTCGTACGCCGATCCCTTCCGGACGGAAATCCCCTGGCTGTAGCCGGAGTTGGTGACACCGAAGCGGGTGTCGCGGTCCTTGTTCTCCAGCTTCAGTCGCAGATAGCGGCGGTTCCTCTCGTTCATCCGTCCGGCGTCGTCCACGACCTGCGCGCTGCCGGTGGTGCCCTCGGGGGTCCAGGCGGTCATCGGGGTGTACGCGACGTTGTCGGCGCGGTCGAACTCGAAGGAGCGGTTCTGGACGAGCTCCGCGTAGAGACCGCCGTCGGCGGCCCGGTTGATGTCCTCGTAGAAGACGCCGTACATCGAGTCGGCGATCTCGGGACCGGGCCGGGAACGGTCGAGGGAGAGGGTGTAGTCGACGGGCTCGGCGGCGGGTACCGGCGCCGCCCCGGAGGGCGGGGCGAGGACGAGGGCGGCAGCCGTCAGCAGGCCCAGCGCGAGGGCGGACCTGCGCCGGTGGGGGGACGACGGGTGTCGAGCGGACATGGGCGGCTCCTGAAAGCGTTCGAGATCTCGGACGATGTACGGGATTTCGCTCGCAGAGGATCCATGTTCGAGTGGTGGCCGTCAACACCTGTGACAGGAAAGAGAGTTGGTGCGCGTGAGGGGCGGGGTCGGAAGGGCGCGCGGGGACCGGCGCACCCCGTGCCCGCCGTTTCAGCGGTGCCGGAACCACCCCGCCGCAGGCAGCGCCCGGTTGTCGTAGCCGAACAGGGCCTGGTTCTCCCAGCCGTTGCCCGAGACCGGATCGGCGGGGTCCCAGCCGTTGCCGGGGACCGCCGTCCAGGTGGCCTCCCAGTGGAAGACGCCCAGGCCACGGCCGTTCGGCACGGCCTCGACGACGCTCGTGATGTCCCGCATCCACGCCGCCTGACCGGCCGGCGTCGCGGGGTATCCGGCGACCAGCTCGGCGGGCGTGTCGATGATGTTGGTGTGCGCGTCCTTGCTGTCCAGCCGGAACGGGTACGCGGTCTCGGCGACGAACACCGGTCTGGCGTAGCGGGCCGCCGCGTCGTCGAGGGTGGTCTGGAGCTCGGCGAGCGAGCCGTGCCAGTACCCGTAGAAGGACAGCCCGATCGCGTCGAAGCGGACCCTGGCCGCCACCGCGCTGTCGAACCACCAGCGGGTGCCCGTCAGGTCGCCGCCCTTGGCGAGGTGCAGGGCGACGGTGGTGGAGGCGGAGACCTTCTTGGCCGCCTCGTACCCGGAGTTGAGCAGCCCGGCCAACTGCGGCCAGTTCTCCGTCGACCCTTCCGGCCAGAGCATGCCGCCGTTGATCTCGTTGCCGATCTGCACCATGTCGGCCGTGGTGCCCTGCGCCTTCAGCGCGTTCAGGACCTCGTACGTGTGGTCGTGGACGTCCTGCTTGAGCCGGCTGTACGAGTGTCCCGCCCAGGCGGCGGGCCTGCTCTGGGCGCCCGGGTCGGCCCAGGTGTCGGAGTAGTGGAAGTCGACGAGCAGCTTCATGCCCTGCGCCTTGACACGCTTGGCCATGGCGAGGACGTGGGCCTTGTCGTGGTAGCCGTCCGCCGGGTTCACCCACACCTTGAGACGGGCGTAGTTCATGCCGGAGGACTTGAGGAGGGCGAGCGCGTCCCCGCTCGCGCCCGAGACGCTGCGGTAACCGCCGCCGAGTGCCTCGCTCTTGGGGAGCGAGGAGACATCGGCGCCCCTGGCGCTCACACCGGTGCCGCCCGGTGTGAAGGCCAGGTCGTCGACGTTCAGCCAATTGCCCGCCTTCGCATCGGAGTTGACGCTCACGGTGCACCGGCCGCCGGTGACCTCGACCGAGGTGACGATCCGTACCCAGGAGCCGCCCGACACCGGAAGTCCGGTGCGCTGCTCGGCACTGCCGCAGTTCCTGAGCGCGAGGTAAGCGGAGTTCTGGCCACCGCCGGAGCGGACCTGGGCGGTCAGGGTGTACTTGCCGTCGGTGAGGCCGGACAGGTACTGGTACGTCTCCACCTGGTAGGCCGAGGCCGCGTAGTGGCTGAGCCGGTGACCGCCGCCACGGCCGCCGGCCTCGGTGAAGGAGGCCGCGTTCTGGCCCGTGGCGGAGTACGTCGACCAGCCGACGGGCCCGGCGGTGCCCGTGCCGTCCGACTCGAAGCCGCCGTTGACGAGCGCGGCGGCGGCCTGGGCGGGCGGGGCGGCGAGGAGGGGCCCGGTCAGACCTGCGAGCAGGAGCAGCGTCAGGACCGCGTACGGACGCCACCGGCCCCTGCGGCTGGTGGTGGCTGTGGGGCCGGTAGAGGCTGTGAGGTGGGGCGGAGGCTCGGACATCGTCGTTGCTGTCCCTTCGGGGCGGATCGGTCGGGGCGGTCGGCCGGGTGGGATCGGCCGGGGGCGGTCGGCCGGGGACTTCAGTCGTTCAGGCGGACGACCCGGACCGCGCCCGCGGGCACCGCGAGATGGCCCGCGTGACGCTCGCCGGTGAGCAGTTCGGTGCCGGGCGCGTCCAGCGGCACCTTCACCTCGACGGCGGTGTGGTTGATGACGAACAGGTGGTCGCCCCCCGCGCCCTCGCGGCGCACCACCTCGACGTCGCGGGGCAGTTCGGGGCGCGGCGCGAGACCGGCGTCCGCGCAGACCGGGTCGAGGAGGGTGCCGAGCCCGGTCGCGTCCAGCCGGGTGGAGACGTACCAGGCAGTGCCCTTGCCGAGCCGGTGCCGGGTCACGGCGGGGTGTCCGGCGGCGATGCCGTCCGCGTACGTCCACAGGGTCTCGGCGCCGTCCGGCACGACGAACTCGCTCCACACGTCACCGGTCAGCCCGGCGCCGTCGGGGCCCGTGATGCGTACGGTGTCGCCCGCCAGCAGCGGCGAGAACTCCTCCACCGTCAGGCCAAGCACCTCGCGCAGGGCGCCGGGGACGGGCCCCGGGTGCACCGCGTCGTGCTCGTCGACCACCCCGGAGAAGTACGAGACGAGCAGCGTGCCGCCGCCCTCCACGTAGGTGCGCAGATTGGCGGCCGCGGCGTCCGTCATCAGGTACAGGGCGGGCACGACGACCAGGGGATAGGCCGACAGGTCCGCCTCGGGGTGGGCGAAGTCGAGGGTGAGGTGCCGGTCGTACAGCGCCTCGTAGTACGAGTCGGCTCGCTCGCGGGCGTCGTGGTCCTCGCTGGGACGCCACTCCAGGGACTGCGCCCACCAGGAGTGCCAGTCCCACAGCACGGCCGCGTCGGGGACGGTACGGGCGCCCCGTACGGATCCGAGGGCGCCGACGGCCGCGCCGAGAGCGGTTACCTCGCGCCACACCCGGGAGTCCGTTCCCGCGTGCGGCAGCATCGACGAGTGGAACTTCTCCGCACCGCGCCGTGACTGCCGCCACTGGAAGAACATCGCGCCCTCGGAGCCGCGCGCCACATGGGCGAGGGAGTTGCGGGCCATCTCGCCGGGGGACTTCGCGGGGTTCCGGGGCTGCCAGCTGACACCGGACGTGGAGTGTTCGAGCAGCAGCCAGGGGGCGCCGCCCGCCACCGAGCGCGTCAGGTCCGCGGCCATCGCGAGGTTGACGTGGGTGCGGCGGCCGTCGGTGATCAGATAGTGGTCGTTGGTGACCAGGTCCACCTCGCGGCCCCAGGCCCAGTAGTCGATGGTGTCGCACTGGCTGAGTGCCGTCATGAAGTTGGTGGTGACGGGGGCGGCGGGTGCGAGGCGGTGCAGGATGTCGCGCTCGCGCACGAAGTTCTCGCGCAGGGTGGCGTCGGCGAACCTGCGGTGGTCCAGGGCCTGGGCGGGATTGCCGACGGTCGGCGTCGTACGGGGCGGGTCGATCTC
This sequence comes from Streptomyces sp. NPDC032721, assembly GCF_055579625.1. Lineage (NCBI taxonomy): Bacteria > Bacillati > Actinomycetota > Actinomycetes > Kitasatosporales > Streptomycetaceae > Streptomyces > Streptomyces sp. NPDC032721. Next base: position 166,361 of record NZ_JBVIMX010000003.1, read on the forward strand.
GTCGAAGGAGCCGTAGCGCTGGCCCCAGAAGGCCGTTCCCCAGGCCTCGTTGAGGGCGTCGATACTGACGTACGTGGTGCGCAGCCAGCGCCGGAAGTGCTCGGCGCAGCCCTCGCAGTAGCAGGCGGCGACGGGCACCCCGTACTCGTTGTGGACGTGCCACAGCGCCAGCGCCGGATGGCTGCCGTAGCGGCGGGCGAGCTGTTCGGTGATCCGCGAGGAGGCCTCGCGGTAGGCGGCGTTGCTGTGACAGATGGCGCCGCGCGAGCCGAAGGCGAGACGGGTGCCGTCGGCGGTGACGGGCAGTGCGTCGGGGTGCGCGCGGTAGAACCAGGCGGGCGGCGCGACGGTCGGGGTGCCCAGGTCGACCCGGATGCCGTTCTCGTGCAGCAGGTCCAGGACGCGGTCCAGCCAGCCGAACTCGTATACGCCCGGGGCCGGTTCGAGCAGCGCCCAGGAGAAGATCCCGACGCTCACCATCGTGACGCCGGCCTCCCGCATGAGCGCCACGTCCTCGTGCCAGACGGATTCAGGCCACTGCTCGGGGTTGTAGTCCCCGCCGAAGGCGAGTCCGGTGAGACCGCTCGGGGCTCTCAGGGGGCCGTTCTGGGTGGGCTCCGGCATGTAAATCTCCCCTGGGGATCGATCAATTGGGAACGTGCACACACGCATGGGGCGGTGGCGAGCCCACATAACCGCACAGCAACGACCATTGACAAGTGTCCGGGAAGTTTCTCTACTGTGAACGCTCACAGACGCTAGGCAGCCTGCCCGCACAGGCGGCGTCCGTCCAACCGGGAGACTTCGATGGCTTTCACACAGGGCCGATTCACACAGGGGCAATCCACGAAGGGCCACTTCGCGCCGGGCCGTTCCGTGCGGGGCGGACGCCTCGCGTCCGTCTCGCTCGCCCTCACCCTCGGCACGGCCGTCCTCACGGCCTGTGGATCCACGGGCGACGGTACGGACTCCGCCGCGGGCCCGGTCTCACTGACGTACTGGACCTGGACGCCCGGCATGGACAAGGTCGTCGACCTGTGGAACAAGGGCCCCGGCAAGCAGGAACAGATCCAGGTCACGGTCAAGAAGCAGGCGTCCGGCGACACCCTGGTCACCAAGATCCTCACCGCCCACAAGGCGAAGAAGGCCCCCGACCTGGTCCAGGCCGAGTACCAGGCGCTGCCGACCCTGGTCAGCAACGACGCCCTCGCCGACATATCCGGGCAGGTGAACGGCATCAAGGGCAAGTTCGCCGACGGTGTGTGGCAGCAGATCACCCTCGGCACGGACGCCGCCTACGCGGTCCCGCAGGACTCGGGGCCGATGATGTTCTACTACCGCGCCGACCTCTTCAAGAAGTACGGCCTGACGGTCCCCACCACCTGGGACGAGTTCGCCACGACCGCCCGCACCCTGAAGAAGAAGGCGCCCGAGGCCGACCTCACCACCTTCTCCGCCAACGACTCCGGGCTCTTCGCGGGCCTCGCCCAGCAGGCGGGCGCCAAGTGGTGGACCAACAAGGGCGACAAGTGGCAGGTCGGCATCGACGACGCCGCGACGCGCAAGGTCGCCGACTTCTGGGGCGGCCTGGTCAAGGAGGGCGCCATCGACAACCAGCCGATGTACACCCCCGCCTGGAACAAGAAGATCAACACCGGTGGGCAGATCGCCTGGGTCAGCGCCGTCTGGGCCCCCGGCACCCTCACCACCGCCGCACCCGACACCAAGGGCAAGTGGGCCATGGCGCCGCTCCCGCAGTGGACCAAGTCCGAGCATGTGACGGGAAGTTGGGGAGGCTCGTCCACGGCGGTGACCACCGACAGCAAGCACCAGGAAGCCGCCGCGAAGTTCGCCGCCTGGCTGAACACCGACGAGAAGGCACTCACCGCGCTCGCCGAGAACGGCGGCATCTACCCGGCCGCGACGGCCGCCCAGACCGGCGGGGCCTTCGCCAAGCCGCCGGCGTTCCTCTCCCAGCAGGCCGACTTCTACACCAGGGCCGCCGAGATCTCGAAGACCACCGCCCCCGCCGCCTGGGGCCCGAACGTCAACGTCGCCTACACCTCCTTCAAGGACGCCTTCGCCCGGGCGGCCAAGAACAAGTCCGACTTCGGCGCCGCCCTGAAGACCATGCAGGACGCCACCGTCGCCGACCTGAAGAAGCAGGGCTTCGGGGTCGCACAGTGAGCGAGGTGCGCGCCGCGAGTGCGGCGGTCGCCGAGGGCGCGGAGGCAGGTCCCGAGGGTGCGGGGGTAGGTCCCGTGGGCGCCGCGCCCCGTGCCCTGCCCGGCGGCCGGGGTCCGTCCGGGCGCGGCAGTCGGGGTCCGTCCGGGCGCAGCAGTCGGGAGCCGTCCGGGCGCAGCGGCCGGAGATCGTACGGTCACAAGAGCGCCCCGTACGCCTTCCTGCTGCCCGCCGCAGCCCTGTTCGCCCTCTTCTTCGCCCTGCCCATCGGCTATGCCCTCTGGCTCAGCCTGCACGAGGTCGAGGTCAAGGGCCTCGGCCTCGGCAAGGGCGCCCGCAGCGAGGTCTGGTCGGGCCTCGGCAATTACGCCGACTCGCTCACCGACCCCGAACTCCTGGGCGGCGCCCTGCGCGTGCTCGGCTACGGCGCCCTCGTCATCCCGGTGATGCTCGGCCTCGCCCTGCTCTTCGCGCTGCTCCTGGACACCGACCGGGTGAGGTCCACCCGCTTCACCCGGCTCGCGATCTTCCTGCCGTACGCCGTGCCCGGCGTCATCGCCGCACTTCTGTGGGGCTTCCTCTACCTCCCCGACGTCAGCCCCTTCTACTTCGCCCTCGACAAGCTCGGCCTCCCGCAGCCCGACCTGCTCGACGGCGGACCGCTCTACCTGGCGCTCTCCAACATCGCCGTCTGGGGCGGCACCGGCTTCAACATGATCGTCATCTACACCGCGCTGCGCGCCATTCCGCTGGAGGTGTACGAGGCGGCGAAACTGGACGGCTGCTCGCAGTTCCAGATCGCGCTGCGCATCAAGATCCCGATGGTGTGGCCCTCGCTGGTCCTCACCTTCTTCTTCTCGATCATCGCGACGCTCCAGGTGTTCAGCGAACCCACCACCCTCAAACCGCTCACCAACTCCGTCTCCACCACCTGGAGTCCACTGATGAAGGTCTACCAGGACGCCTTCGGCAAGGGCGACATCCACTCCGCGGCCGCCACCGCCGTCCTCATCGCCGTCGTCACGCTCGCCCTCTCCTTCGGCTTCCTGCGCGTCGCCAACTCCCGTACGAAGCAGGAGGCCGCGCGATGACCGCCACCCCCGCCGTCCGCAGGTCCGCACCGGCCGCGGGCAGCACGCCCGGCACCGCACAGGGGCCGCCGGCGCGCCCCCGCCGCATCGCCCTGCTGCCCACCGCCGCGCTGCTCCTCGGCGCCCTTTACTGCCTGCTTCCCGTGCTGTGGGTGGTGATCGCCTCCACCAAGTCGGGCAGCGAGCTCTTCTCCACCTTCACGTTCTGGCCGGGCACCGGATTCACCGACAACGTCCGTGACCTGTCCGCCTACCGCGACGGCGTCTACTGGCAGTGGATGGCCAACTCGGCCCTTTACGCGGGCCTGGGCGCCCTGCTCTCCACCGCCGTCTCCGCGGTCAGCGGCTACGCGCTGGCCGTCTACCGCTTCCGGGGCCGCGAGAGCGTCTTCAACATCCTGCTGGCGGGCGTCCTGATGCCGCCGGTGATCCTCGCCGTACCGCAGTACCTGCTGCTGGCCGAGGCCGACCTGACGGACTCCTACGCCTCGGTGCTGCTGCCGCTGATCCTCTCCCCGTACGGCGTCTACCTCTCGCGGGTCTACGCGGCCGCGGCCGTGCCCGCCGACGTGGTCGAGGCCGGGCGCATGGACGGGGCGGGGGAGTGGCGGATCTTCACCCGGATCGCGCTGCCGATGATGGTGCCGGGGCTGGTGACGGTGTTCCTCTTCCAGTTCGTCACGGTGTGGAACAACTTCCTGCTGCCGTACATCATGCTCAGCGACGACGAGAAGTTCCCGATCACGCTCGGTCTGTTCACCCTCCTCGAACAGGGCTCCAACACCCCCGCGCTGTACACCCTCGTCATCACCGGCGCACTCCTCGCGGTGGTCCCGCTGATCGCGCTGTTCCTGGTCATCCAGCGCTTCTGGAGCCTGGACCTGCTGTCGGGAGCCGTAAAGTCATGACCATGAGTCAGACGGGGCGGCCGGGCCGGGCGGGTGCGGCGAAAGGCAGGCGCAGGGCGCCGACGATCAATGACGTGGCGCGCGAGGCCGAGGTCTCCCGGGGCACGGTCTCCCGCGTCCTGAACGGCGGCCACTATGTGAGCCCGGCCGCCCAGCAGGCCGTCGACGCCGCGATCCGCAAGACCGGTTACGTCGTCAACCGGGCCGCCCGCTCCCTGATCACCGGCCGCTCGGGCTCGGTGGGCTTCCTGCTCACCGAGCCGCAGGAGCGGTTCTTCGAGGACCCCAACTTCAACGTCCTGCTGCGCGGCTGCACCCAGGCGCTCGCCGCGCACGACATCCCGCTGCTGCTGATGATCGCGGGTACGCCCGACGAGCGGCGCCGCATCATCCGGTACATCGGCGCGGGCCACGTCGACGGAGTGCTCCTGGTCTCCAGTCACTCCGGCGACCCGGTCACCGCCGAACTGCACGGGGCCGGGGTGCCGGTGGTGGCCTGCGGAAAGCCCATCGGGCAGGGGGCGAAGGTGAGTTACGTCGCCGCCGACGACCGGGACGGCGCCCGCGACATGGTGCGTCACCTGCTGGCCCTGGGGCGGCGCCGCATCGCCACGGTCACCGGACCCCAGGACACCCCCGGCGGTGTCGAACGCCTCGCGGGCTACCGCGAGGTGCTCGCCGAGGCGGGCGTCGAGGCGGACGAACGCCTGGTCGTGCAGGGCGACTACAGCAGGGCCGGCGGTCAGGCGGCGGCCGAGGAACTGCTGCGCCGGGCCCCGGACATGGACGCCGTGTTCGTCGCCTCCGACCTGATGGCGCAGGGTGTCCTCACCGCCCTCCAGCGCTCGGGGCGGCGGGTCCCCGAGGACATCGCCGTCGGCGGCTTCGACGACTCGCCCGCCGCGATCGCCGCGGACCCGGCCCTCACCACCATCCGCCAGCCCTGGGACCGCATCAGCGCCGAGATGGTACGGGTGCTGCTCGCGCGGATCGGCGGCGAGGACCCGGCAGCGGTGATCCTGCCGACGGAGCTGGTGCGCCGCGAGTCCGCCTGACCCTACGTGTCACACCCCGCCGCGTCCGGCACGTACACGTAGTGGCCAAGTGGCGTGACGGCGCGGGTGAGTTGGCGGAAGACCGTCCATCCCCCGAAGTGCCTGGGTTAGGGTTGCCTAACTTGCACGCGCCGGCCCGTACGGCGTGCCGTGGCGCGCGCACCGTCCGGAGCGAAGGGGAACACCTGTGGCGAACGACGACGAGATCCGAGCAGCCGGCATCGAGGACCGCGGACACGTGGTGAAGCTCCTGTTCGGCAGCATGGTGTCCCAGACCGTGCGTGCGGCGACCCGGTTGCGGGTCTTCGAGGTGCTCGGCGAGAAGGAGCGGTCCGCCACCGAGGTGGCCGCGGAGACCGGGGCGCACGAGCAGGCCACGTACCGGCTGCTGCGGGCCCTGGCGAGTCTGGGACTGCTGGAGGAGCGTGCCGCGGGCACCTTCCGCGCGACGCCCGCGGGAACCCTCCTCGACCCCGGGCGCGCGGACTCGCTCGTGGACATGGCGGGCATGTTCACCGAGCCGGAGATGCAGCGCGGCTGGGAGCTGCTCGACGACGGCGTACGGACCGGGGCGACCACCTTCGACACGGTCTTCGGCAAGGACTTCTTCGCCCACCTCAAGGACCGTCCTGAGCTTTCGGCGCGCTTCAACGCGGCGATGAGCCAGGCCTCCTCCGAGACCGCCGCCAGGCTGCCGCACGCCTACGACTTCGGCCGCTTCCGTCGGGTCGCCGACATCGGCGGAGGCGACGGCACGCTCCTCAGCGCGGTGCTCCAGGAGTACCCGGAGCTGGCCGGAATCCTGTACGACACGGCGGAGGGGCTGGCCCAGGCCCCGGAGCGGCTGCGCAGGCTCGGGCTCACCGAGCGGTGCGCCCTGGTGCCCGGGGACTTCTTCCGGTCGGTCCCCGAGGGGGCCGACCTCTACCTGATCAAGAGCATCCTGCACGACTGGAACGACGAGCAGTGCGTCACCATCCTGGGCCACTGCCGCGCGGTGCTGCCGCCCGAAGGGCGCGTCCTGATCGTGGAGCCCGTACTGCCCGAGCTGGTCGACCCGGACAACCCCGGGCTCACCTACCTCAGCGATCTGAACATGCTGGTGAACGTGGGCGGCAGGGAACGCACCCGCGCGGACTTCGAAGAGGTGTGCGGCAGGGCGGGCCTCTCGGTCGTGTCGGTCACCCCGCTGGGTGCCCCGCACGCGTTCAGCCTCATCGAGGCCGAGGCAGCCTGACAGCGGTACGACGGCAACCTTCGTCTTCCGGGCGGCGCACCCGCACCGGAAACCACGGCCGCACCTGCCGCCGTACCGTGCTGCCCGTGGCCGCCGCCATCGGACTCGGCACCGCCCTGCCCACCCTGGCCACCGCCGGCCCCGCACCGCGGCAGGCCTCCGCCGAGACCTCCCCGGTCGGCTCCGGCGAACGCACCACCGGTGGGGGGCGGTGCCACCCCCGTCACCGTCACCACACCGGGCACCCTCAAGTCCGGACCCCTTCAATGGCTCCCTCGTCGGCCACAGCGAGTGGGGCGTTGCCCTGGCTGAGCGCCATGCGGATCTGCTCGCCCTCCGCCGTGCCCTCGCCGGAATGAGCGGCCGATACTCATTCGGCGGGAACCCGGCGTGAAGACCCGTGAATCGAAGAGGTAAATCCGGATGCTCCTGCCATTCGGCACCCCGAACGTGACCGCAATTCCGAACGTGAATCCGGTCGAAATGCTTCAGAGATTTCCGCGATGCCGCAGGGGTTCCCGCGCGGTCGCGGCAACCTGTCAGGCTCCCGGCGGCAACTGACACGCGTACGGAACGCACCCGCCAACAAGCAAGGCAGATGAGAAAATTGACCGGAAATCAGCACAAGCCGCAGCACCGCAGGCGCAGGCCGGTCCTGACCTTCGGCGTACCGCTGGCCGTGGCGTCCGCCGGGGTACTGGCGTACGGCGCGGTCTTCGGGGTCTTCGGCGAGGAGGCGCAGCCCAGGGCGTCGGCGGCGGGCGCCCCCGGGTGGGCCGACGACGTGGCCGACGGGTTCGCCTCCGTCAACGCGCTCGGCCAGAACGGCACGTACGGCGGACGGGGCGGCCGGACGGTCACCGTCCGCACGTTCGCCGAGCTCGAAAGGTACGCGACCGCTCCGGAGCCGTACGTCATCGTGGTCGCGGGGACCATCGCCGTGAACCCGGTGGGCAAGGAGATCAAGGTTGCCTCCGACAAGACCGTCGTCGGCGCCGGAACCTCCGGCCACATCGTCGGCGGCGGCTTCTTCCTCGGCCGCGGCGTGCACAACGTCATCCTCCGCAATCTGACGATCCGGGACTCCTACCAGGGCACCTGGAACGACAAGGAGCACGACTTCGACGCCGTGCAGATGGATGGTGCCCACCACGTCTGGATCGACCACAACGACCTGCGGCACATGGCCGACGGGCTGATCGACGTACGCAAGGACAGCACCAATGTGACGGTGTCCTGGAACAGGCTCGGCGACAACAACAAGTCGTTCGGGATCGGCTGGACGGAGAACGTCGTCACCGACATCACCGTCCACCACAACTGGCTGCGCGAGAGCGAACAGCGCAACCCCTCCACGGACAACGCCGCGCACGCGCACCTCTACAACAACTTCCTCGAAGACGTCCCGGGCACCGGCATCACCACGTCGTACGGCAACTACGCGCGCGGCGGCACGAGGATGGTCCTGGAGAACAGCTACTTCCAGGGCCTGAACAACCCCGTCATCAAGGATGCGAGCGCCGCCCTGGTCCAGCGCGGCAACGTCTTCAAGAACACCCGGGGACGCAACGAGAGCGGCGGAAAGGCCTTCGATCCGAAGGCGTACTACGTCTACACGCCCGACCGGGCGGCGGACGTACCGGCACTGCTGAAGTCCGGTGCCGGGCCCAGGAGTTCGCTGGGCTCGCAGACCGGCACCCCGCCGGGGGCGGCCACCGTCCTCACCGTCGCCAAGGACGGCAGCGGCCGGTTCGCCGGCGTGCAGCAGGCAGTGAACGCCGTGCCCGCCGGGAACGGCTCGCGCGTGGTGATCCGGGTCGCCCCCGGTACGTACCGCGAGACGGTCAAGGTGCCCGCGGACAAGCCGCACATCACGATCCAGGGCACCGGGGCCGGCCGCAAGGACACCGTCATCGTCCACGGCAACGCCGCGGGCACCCCGAAGCCCGACGGCTCGGGCACCTACGGCACCGCGGGCAGCGCCACCCTCGCGGTGGAGGCCGACGACTTCCAGGCCCGTAACCTCACCGTCTCCAACGACTTCGACGAGAAGGCCCACCAGGACCTCGTCGGACACCAGGCCGTCGCCCTGCGCACCGCGGCCGACAGAGCGGTACTCGACTCCGTGATCGTCACCGGCGACCAGGACACCCTGCTCCTGGACACCGCCGCCAGGGACAGGACCGGCCGGGTCTACGTCAAGAACTCCTACATCGTGGGCAACGTCGACTTCATCTTCGGACGGGGCACCGCCGTCGTCGACCGCTCGGTGATCACCTTGAAGAAGCGCTGGAACGGCACGTCACAGGGGTACGTCACCGCGCCGAGAACCCCCGCCGGCCGCAAGGGCTTCCTGATCACCCGCTCCACGGTCAACGGCGAGGTCTCCGCGGACAGCTTCCACCTCGGGCGGCCCTGGCACGCGGGCGGCGACGCCTCCCTCGACCCGCAGGCCACGGTCCGCGACAGCACCCTCGGCGCCGCGGTCAAGCGCGCCCCGTGGACCGACATGGGCGGCTTCTCCTGGAAGGACGACCGCTTCGCGGAGTACCGCAACACCGGCCCCGGCGCGGGTGCGGCGGGACCCGACCGCCCGCACCTGACCGACGCACAGGCCGCCGCTCAGGAGATCGCTGACTGGCTCGGCGACTGGACGCCGGGCTCCTGACCCGGGGCGCCGTACGCGGGCTTCGTCCACGGGGTCGCGTGCGCGGACGAAGCCCGCGCGAGCCCCTTGCCGCGGCGGTGGTCGCCGAGCCCGGCGAAGACTCGTCCCGGCAGACCCGTTGACCTCCTGACCGCACGCCCTTACCGTTTCGCCGTTCGGTATTACAGATGATGTTCGAGATATCGAATCGTCGATATCGCACCGAAAGCGTGAAAGCAGGCATGTCGATGACGCCAACGAGCCGGGGCGGGCAACTGCCCAGCCGTAGAGTCCTGTTGAAGAGCGCGGCCGCCGCGGGCGCGCTGGTCGCGATACCCGTCGGCGCCGCACACGCCGCCACCCCCAGGGCCGCCTCGCCGTACGCCAACCCCCTTGTCCGGCAGCGTGCCGACCCGCACATCCACCGCCACTCCGACGGCCGTTACTACTTCACGGCCACCGCTCCCGAGTACGACCGCATCATCCTGCGCCGCTCGCGCACCCTGCGCGGCATCGGGACCGCCGAGGAGTCCGTCGTCTGGCGCAAGCATGCGAGCGGCGACATGGCCGCGCACATCTGGGCGCCGGAGATCCACCACATCGACGGCAAGTGGTACATCTACTTCGCCGCGGCCCCCGCCGACGACGTGTGGAAGATCCGCATGTGGGTCCTGGAGAACGCGAACCGCGACCCGTTCAAGGGGAGTTGGGTCGAGAAGGGGCAGATCGCCACCGCCTGGGACACCTTCTCACTGGACGCCACCACCTTCCGTTACGAGGGATCGCGCTATCTCGCCTGGGCGCAGCACGAGCCGGGCACGGACAGCAACACCGGCGTGTTCCTCTCCAGGATGGCGAACCCCTGGACTCTGACGGGGCATCAGATCCGGCTCACCACACCCGAGTACGACTGGGAACGCATCGGCTTCAAGGTGAACGAGGGGGCCTCGTTCCTCCAGCGCAACGGGCGCGTCTTCATGACGTACTCCGCGAGCGCCACCGATGCCAACTACTGCATGGGGCTGCTCACCGCCCGCGCGGGCAGCGACCTGCTCGACCCGGCCTCCTGGACCAAGTCACCGAGGCCGGTCTTCACCAGCAACGAGACGACCAGGCAGTACGGTCCCGGGCACAACTCCTTCACCGTCGCCGAGGACGGCAGGACCGACGTCCTCGTCTACCACGCGCGGCAGTACAAGGACATCACCGGCGACCCGCTGAACGACCCCAACCGGCATACCCGCATCCAGCGCCTCGGCTGGAAGCCGGACGGCACCCCGGACTTCGGCATCCCGGTCGCCGACGCGCCCGCCGCCGGGCGGCCCCCCGGCTGACGGCACCAGCCGACGGCCGTCGGCCCGCGGCCGGAATCCCGCTTGCCCGCGCACGCGCCCCACGCCTCTGGAACGTCCCGCCGCCGACGAGGGGGCGCATGGTCATGGGGCGGGTGCGTGAAGAACTGCTGAGGGCACGCCTGCCGCTTCCCGTGCCTGCCTGGCGCTGTTGTGGTTCTTGGCTGGTTGCCCGTCCGGGAGATCATCGACCTCATCGGGCGTCCCCCGCCGGAGTGTTGCGCCAGGGTTGGATCCGGCATTCGGTTCCGGGGCTGTCGAGTCGGCGTGGGCGGCCCTGTGGGAGACCTGAACGGCTTACCCGCAAAGTACGGACCTAGCGTGCGAGCGCGTGGAGCAGGCGTACGTACGGAGACCAGCGGGCGGGGCGGGCCACCGTCTCCGTGCAGGCGAGCTCGGCACGGTCCAGGCTGTCCTCCAGGCAGGCGTCGTGCATCCAGCGGAATGCCAGCGGCCAGCTCAGGCGTGCCAGGCCGCTGGTCTTCATCGCGAGGGTGTGCCGCAGCACGGTGCGCTCTTCATCGACGGGCAGCACCGTGAACTCGTGGAAGCCGTGGAATCCGCGCGGCCCGCTGAAGGTGAAGCGGACCCAGGTCCCGGGCACGTACGCGGTGACCGTGTAGCGGACCGGGCCGTGGCCGCCGGTCGCGCCGACCGCCAGTGGGCGGTCGAACTCCATCGCAGGCCAATTCGGGTGCGGCCAGAGCCGGTCCGCTGCGCCGCCGGACAGACTGTCGATGAGCGCGCCCGCCTCACTCCCCTTGGCGGCCAGCAGGCGCTCGTGCACGTTGTAGACGCCCATGCGTCCTCCCCTCCAGATTATTAGAGACCAGTCTCTAATAATCTGGAGGGTACTCTCTGATTCATGGCGAGACCACCCCGCTTCGACACCGAACAGATCCTCGACGCGGCCGTCCGGCTGGCCGCCACCGCCGGACCGGCAGGCGTGACCATGTCCGCCGTCGCCCAGGCCATCGGCGCGCCGAGCGGGTCCGTGTACCACCGCTTTCCCGGCCGTACGGCCCTGCTCGCCGAGGTGTGGCTGCGCACCGTAGGACGCTTCCAGGAGGGGTACTTCGCCGCGCTCGACAGCTCCCCCGACCCCCTCCCGGCCGCCCGCGCGGCCGCCCGGCATGTCGTCTCCTGGAGCCGCACCCACCCGCAGGAAGCCTCGCTCCTCCTCTACGGCGCCGAAGAGTTCGGCCGCGCCGACTGGTCCGAGGGGCACAAGGAGCGCGCGGACTTGGGCAACCAGCGCGTGTTCGGCTCCCTCGGCTCTCTCGCCGAAGCCCTCGGCGCGGTGAGCCCACAGGACCACGAGCGCATCACCCTGGCCCTGGTCGACCTGCCCCTGTCCGTGGTCCGCCGCCACCTACGCGCCGGGCAGCCACTGCCGCCGTACTCGGAGGACCTCATCGAGGAATGCGCGGCGACTCTGCTGGCTACCGCGGCTGCCGCCGAAACGGACACCGGCCAGATCGCAGCTCCACCTGAATCGGTCACCCGCGGAGTACGGAGCTAAAGGGCGTTGCACAAGGCCGCGAACCGGTCATCTCCCATGTATGGCAGCGCTGTTGAGGGCTGAGGCGTTGTGGGTGGAGACGTTCACCGGGCGTGCATGTGAATGTAGATGGGGTGGCTCGGCCTCGCGTGCTCGATCTCGGCCGTCGGCCGCTGGTGCGCCGGGATCTACAGCCGTCGGCCGTCAGCCGTACCGTGGTGACGGTGATCAGCCTATCGGCGCGTACAGCACCCCCAGCTTGTCGATCTCGGTGCCGGCCCGTCCCGTGAAGCCGACGATCTGCCAGCCGGACGGTGCCGTGAAGGTCTTGGAGTCCGCCGTCGCCGTACCGGCGGACAGAGTGCGGCCCTTGTCCGTGGTGAAGGACGCTGAGAAGATCCGTGTACGGCCGTCCTTCTGGCCCTGCGTCAGCTTTACGGCGGTGAGGTGCTCGCCGGAGGCCAGCGTCAGGGACGTCGCCATGCCGCCCGTGCCGCCGTGGGTGAGGGCCGTGCCGCCGTCGTGTGTCAGGGCCACCGCGTCCAGGCGGGAGCTGCCGCGCAGGGTCAGGGTGCGCGGGGACCCCGACGCCGGCAGGTCGTCCGCGTCGTTGAAGGCCGTGCCGTGCGGGCCGCCGAAGAAGTCGCTCGCCTTAAGCCGGGAGTTGAGCGTGTAGGAGAAGTCGACCGTGTGCGGGAAGTGGTCGGAGAGGTTGCCGCCCGCCGAGTCCAGGAACGACGCCCAGTCGTTGTTGTAGCGGGTGGCGTCGAGCGTCAGGAGCTTGCTGCCGCGGTAGAGGACCTTGTCGACGACCTCGCAGCCGTTCGGCGGCGCCGTCGTCGGGCACAGCAGCGGATCCGCACCCTGCGTCGGCCGGACCCCGTTCCTGGCCAGCTGCACCCACGCGTCCGTCAGGCCGTTCTCGTCGGCGAGGGTGCGGATGTTGTCACCGCTGCGGGTGTACCGGGTGTTCGTGTCACCCATGACGATGACCGCATTGCCGGACGAGTTCGCCTGGATGAAGTCCGACAGCTGCTCGACGTTGGCGCGGCGGGCGGCCAGTGCGTCGTCCGTGGAGTCGGCGTTGGTGTGGACGTTGTAGAGGTCCACGAAGACGCCCTCGGCGAGGCGGACCCGGGCCAGCGAGAAGCCTTTGGGTGTCAGGCAGTTGGTGCCGGTGCACTTGTTCCACTTCACCCGCTGGAAGTCCTCGAAGGCGTAGTCCGAGAGGGTGTTGAGACCGTCACCGAAGGGCACGCCACCGCTGGTCGCGGTGCGGTGCGGGTGGTTGTCGCCCGCGTACAGGGCCGTGTGGTAGTTGAAGTCCTCCTGGACGTTCACGATGTCGTACGCCGCCAGAAGCGGTGAGATCAACGGGGTGTTCTTCTCCGGGTTGCCGGAGCTGATGCCCTCCGGAAGGCCCGCGACGTTGTAGGTGAGGACGTTGAAGGTGCCGGTGGTGGCCGCCACCGCGGGGGTCGAGCCGGTGGTGGTGAGGCCGGTCAGGGCCAGGGCGGTGGCCGCGAGCGTGCCGATCAGTCTTCTCATGGTGGGGGCGTCTCCGATGGGTGGCGAAGAAGATGAGTGCTGTTCAGGTTCTCCGTCAATCAGGGAGATGTGCAAGGGCAGTTGGGAACACGGTGAGGGAAGCGGCGTTCCGCCGAATCCAGGGTGCCCGGCCGCCAGTCGCTGCTTGGCAGCGCCGCAGGAGGCAGCCGCAGACGGCAGCGGCGTCAGGAGGGGCACGGCACATGGGACACGGGCGCGCGCACGGTCATCCCCACCACGGTCATCATCACCACGACGGACACGATCACGGCCATGACCACTCGCACGCTGCGGCGGCAGCCGCCTGTCCGCCGCCTTCGACACCTCCGTACCCGACGAGGCCCTGAGCCCCCAGCAGCAGTCGCGCCGCACGCTGCTGCGCCGGGCGGGACTGCTGGGCGCGGGAATGGCCGCCGGCAGTGTCGTCGCCGTACGAGGACACCCTCGTCTTCCTGGGCCTGGAATGGAACATCCCGGCCGCCGAGCACGGCACGGTCTTCGTGCACCCCGGCAAGCCTGACGGAGCGGCTTGGCGTGCTGGGTGGGCTGAGGGCTGTGGTGTGGTGCCTTCCTCAGAAGTAGCGAGTGAACGGCGTGGCATCGACGGCCAGCAAGCCGCTGAATGGTTCGTCCAGCTGGTGAATGAGGAGCACCATGAAGGTGATGAGTCCCGAGAGGCCCATGGCCATCACCACGTGTGCGAAGTTCCGTTGCACTCCGAAAAGAAACATGAAGGAGACGGTGAGCACCCCTCCGGCAACCAGCCCCAGCCACAGGATCGGAGAGAGGTGCTCGCCCAGGTCCGCCTCGCGCCCGCGCCGGGCACCGTCCAGCAGGCCCAGCTGAACGAGCGACTCCTCGGCGATGGTCTGTTCTGCGCGGGGCGCCCCCTCGGGGCTCTGCGCGGCGGCACGCACTTCCCGCAACAGACGCCAGCCCTCCGGAGGGAGTGGTCTGCCCGCGGCCATGTTCGGCCACTCGACCTCGGTCACGTGCCGTACATAGGTCTTCACCCGTGTCTGCAGTCGCATGCGTTGCTCTACGGGCAGCCCTTCGGCCAGCAGGTGGATCTGGTGCGTGGCACCGGCCTCGGTCTGGACGTGCTCTTCGGCGCTTGCGTTTGTCTCCCAGGCCGTGACCAGCGCCAGTCCCAGTACCAGGGCGTAGAGGACGCCGACCATCATGGAGATGTACTCGGCGACGTCTTCGCGTGGTTCGTCGTCGGGTCCCATCGGCCAGAAGCGGTGCTTGACCAGGACGACAAGGGCGGCGAGCATCGCGACGCCCAGGACGATCGCCAGGGTTTCTGTCATGGGTGGTTCCCGCTCTCTTGTCAGGGAGTGTTCAGTGCTTGCGGGCTCCCAGGACCGCGGCTGCCACAACGGCGGGGATCAGGACGAGGAACAGGGCGGTGAGCAGGCTGAGGCGCGCCGAGTGGTGACCGTGCCGTGAACTGCGGCTCAGCAGTGGACGGCCCGCCTGATCTGGTTGAAGGGCCGTTTTCAGGGGGGTGGCGGGGGGCCTTGCGGAAGCACCGGGTACGACCGATTGCGCGGGAGGCCTCAGGGCGAGAGGGACCGGTGGGACCGGTGGGACCGGTGGGACTGGCAGGCCATCGGGAGGCACCACGCCCAGCGGCGGCGGCCTGACCGCTTGCCGGGCGCGCGCGGCAGGTGGGGCAAGGCGTCCGCCGGGCCTCGGCGGAGTGGTGGCGTCGCGTGGATCTTGAGGCTGTGTTTCCCGTGCGGGTGGGGGCAGGGACGGCATGGGGCGGGGGGCCCGTTCGGGAACGGTGAAGCGAATGGATGCCCGTGCTGTCAGCCGGGGTGCGGCGACACGGTTGCCGTGCCGTCCGAGGGTACTGATCCGGTCGCTGCCTTCCGCGCGGCCCGCAGCGGTGTACAGGCCGGGGCCGCGTCGGACGGAAGTGGCACAGAAGACTGAGGAACCCGGGGTGAGCCGGGTGATGGTGGGGAGCCCGTTCGCGCATGTGATGCGAGGACTGCCCAGCACGGAATCCGTGACTTTCACGGCATGCACTGCACGGTTGCCCGTGTTGCGTACTTCGTAGCGGAGCACCACGAGCCCAGTGCTGGTGACGCGTGCTCTCTGCGTCAGCTCCAGTGCGCCGCCGACACCGGTGTAACCGGACTTCGCCGTGGCCCGGACCGCGGTGTGGAGAGAGGGGATGCGACCGCGTGCCACCACCTCGCGGATCTGGGTGCCCGGGCGGGCGACACCCTCCGCTTCACAAGTGATCCCGCGGAGGCCAGTGAGCCTCCGGACGTGATCGCTGCCGCCGGGGCATCGGATACGGGCTCCGAACAGCCCGGGATCCGTCACCTTCACGTCGTAGAGGTCCGCCCCGCCGCGATTGAACAACCGGTACGTTTTGGCCAGAGGTGCGTGGGCCCGGACACCTGGCCGCAATGCTCCCAGCCCCGGCTGCGCATTCACCGACACCTGCAATGTCAGACCCATGCTGTTCGCACCGTCCGCCACGGCCGCCTGCGGGCCTGCTGCGCCAACGGCCGTGACGCAAAGACACTGCATGAGCAGCCACGTCAGCCTTCGCACGCTCGCGGTCCGGCCGTGGGGCCTGCGACGTGATGTTCTGATCATAGGGAGACGATCTGGAGTTTCCGCTGCCGCACGTCCCGGACGCGCCGTATGCCGTTCGCGGTTCACCCCAATGCTGCCCGGTTCCCCTGCTGCCGCCTGCTGAGCGCATCGCAGATCGGACCGTCCTGGGTGGCCTCAGCGGTGGGCGCGAGGGGCAAGGCGGCCCGCGTCGTGCGGGGGCCGGCCAAAACGTCCGCAGCCGACGTTGTGTCAGGCAGCGCGCAGGAATGGTCACGGAGCGAGAATGCCGAACACCAGGAGGATCCGGGGACCGCCCGGTGCACGAGCCGCTGGGTGCCCTGACCCGCGCCTCACGGGTGTGTCGCCGCTTTGCGTGCCAGCCGTGGCGACATGTCCCCTTGATACCGCCGGACGGGATGGCGTCCGCTTCAGCCCTGGAGCGGCAACCGCTGAGCGATCTGGGCCGACACGAAGAGGAGCCGTTCTTGCTGCGGAGTCTGCGCTACAAGCTGGACAACGTCATGGCGCGTGGTACCCCTGCCCTGATTGGTGTCCTGGCCGTTGCTTGCTGCCTGTTCACGCTGGTCAACGGTGCGCTGCTACTGCTGTTGGCCCCTGTGGGCATTCATCACGGGGACGTGGGATCCTCCCTCTGGTCGGGGTTTCTGCGGGTGCTGAGTCCGACCGCCCTGATGCGGGACAGAGGGCCGGCGCCCTTTCTCGCGTCGGCCGTATTCATGGCCTTCGGCGGCATCCTGCTGATGAGCACCCTCATTCCGGTGATCAGCGCGGGCCTGCAGAATCAGTTGACTCGACTGCGTCAGGGACGGACGCCGGTGGTCGAATCGGGTCACGTAGTCCTGCTCGGCTGGTCACCTCAGGTGCACGTGCTGGTGTCGGAGCTGGTGGAAGCCAACCGCAGCAGGCGCCGGGCCTGCGTGGTCATCCTCGCCGAACGGGCCCGCACCGAGATGGAGGCCGAGATCCGTGAGCGAGTCGGCGATCTGGCGAGTACCCGCGTCGTCTGCCGGACCGGAGACCCGGCGGACGCCCTCGACATTGCTCTGGTGTGCCCCGAGCGTGCCCGGTCGGTGATCATCGTGGCACCGGAGGAGGACGAGCCCGACTTCGCGGTCATCAAATGCCTTCTCGCCGTCTCCTCGACCCGGCGGAAGGACGGAACCGGGCCGGCCATCGTGGCGGGAATCAAGAACGAGGAGAATCTGCCCGCAGCGAGGCTCGCAGGGGGCACGAACTGTCGTCTCGTCAGTGTGCAGGGATTCATTGCCCGGCTGTTGGTGCAGACGAGTCTGCATACCGGGCTGTCCTCGGTGTACACCGACCTCCTGGACTTCGCCGGAGACGAGATCTACGTCCGAGCCCAGCCCGAACTGGAAGGCCGGACTTTCGCCGACGCCCTGCTCGCCTACCGGACCTCCTGCGTGATCGGACTGATGGAGCAGGACGGCCGCATCCTGCTCAACCCGCCCGGCGCGACCCGTATCGAGGCCACACACCGGATCGTCGCCATCAGCGAAGACGACAGCACCATCCACATGGCACCGGTTCCAGGGGTACTGCCGGAACCGGCAGTACCCCTGGAACCGGTGCGTGCGGTACCCGCAGAGCGGGCGGTGCTGATCCTGGGCAGCAACCAGCGGCTTCCCGATATCATCGGACAGCTTCGCGCACATCTGGCCGCCGGCTCTCGGATCGACGTCGTGGCCGACCAGGGCCCTCCGCCAACAGTCGAAACGTCCGACTGCGGCATGGTCAGTTTCCGCCGTGCGGACGTCACTCGCCGTGACGTCCTCACGGCACTCGCTCTGGAAACGTACGACCATGTACTGGTCATCAGCCCCGATGCCTGCAACGTCGAGAGCGCTGACGCCCGTGCCCTCACCGTCCTGCTGAACCTCCGTGACCTCTTCGAGTCGCGCGGTTGCAGCTTCTCGATGGTCACCGAACTGGCTGACGACCGCCATCGTGCTCTTGCCCAGGCCGCCAAACCCGACGACTTCGTGGTGAGCGGCAACCTGCTGAGCCTCCGGCTCGCCCAAGTATCCGAAAACCCCCCACTGGACGCGGTTTTCGAGGAGCTCTTCTCCCCGGAAGGCTGCCGCATCGCCCTTCACCCGGCAGGCGACTACGTGCCCTTGGGCGAGAAGGCCGACTTCTACACCGTCGTCAACACAGCCCGCCACCGAGGAGAAATCGCCATCGGGCAGCACATTCATGCCCAGGCCCACCTGGCACCCCGCTTCGGGAACATCCTGAACCCGGACAAGCAGTCGAAGGTCGTGTACGAAGCCCTGGACAGAATCATCGTACTCACCCGTTGACGGCGGCAGCGGCCCGCCGGACGTCGCAGCACCGGGCTACCCGGCGAGGTGCACTCCGACGCCCCACCAGCAAGGTGAGGGGTGTGGTGCACAGCCCTCGTCCTTGACGCTCCGAGTCGGTGAAAATGCGCGGAACCCGGCACCCGGCGAAACTCGGTTCCATGC
The DNA here is from genome assembly GCF_055579625.1 of Streptomyces sp. NPDC032721. Lineage (NCBI taxonomy): Bacteria > Bacillati > Actinomycetota > Actinomycetes > Kitasatosporales > Streptomycetaceae > Streptomyces > Streptomyces sp. NPDC032721. Next base: position 184,974 of record NZ_JBVIMX010000003.1, read on the forward strand.
GTATTACGGTGTGCACCAAGCGAGACCTGCCTGGTTGTGTGGCTCTCAACCATTTGCTCCCCGGTTTGGCCGGACACCGGGTTCAGGTGCTGATGTCCGAGGTGGACCGCGCGGGGGAGCACAGGGTGCCGGAGCTGGCACGGCTGAAGCGCTTCGAACGAGACGTGCCGAACCGGGCACTCTTCCCGAAGCTCGACGCACTGGACACGCCGCCCGGCCGGCTTTTGAGCTTCGGACATCTCGGTCGCCGGTACGGGATGACGTGCCGGTCGGTCCAGGAGATCAACCGTGGAGACGGCCTGTGGTGCCTGCGGCAGTTCGAGCCGGACCTGATCATCTCCGTACGCTTCAGCCACATCTTCCGGGACGAGGTGCTGGCCATGCCCCGGCTCGGCATTCTCAACGTCCATCCCGGTGAACTGCCCCGCTATGCCGGGCTCTTCTCACCGTTCTGGGGTCTCCTGGAGGAACAGAGATACCTCGGCTGCACCGTGCACTGGATCGACGCGGGCATCGACACCGGGCCGGTGCTCGCTGCCGGACGCCTGCCGGCCGATCCCACGCGCTCGCTGGCATGGCACGTCACCCAGATCTACCCCACGGGCATCGCCGCACTGGTGGATGTCCTTCCGCAGGTGCTCGCCGGAGAGCCCGTCCCCAGCCTGCGCCAGGACGGACGGAAGCGCTGCTACCGGTCGCTGCCCGGTGCCCAGGACTTTGCCGCGTTTCATGAGCGGGGGCTGCGCCTTGTCGCCCCTGGCGACCACCGGGAACTGTTCGGCCCTTTCGCCGCCCCTGCGCCCTTTCGCGCTGATGAGCACAGCGTCGGACCGTCGGACAGCGCCCCGGTACGGGCATCGCGCTGAAGCGAAGTCAAGCACCACCGGTGACGGAGAGCGAACCCGTCAGCGGGCCGTAGCCCAACCGGCGACCGGCCACCGTCCATGCGATGGTCGGGCGCCCCCGGTACCGGGGGTCCGCGGTCTGCGCAACCAGCCCGAAGGGCAGTTCCTCCTGCGCCCGGCCGTCCGCGAAACGGCCGATGCCCGTCAGCGCCGCCCAGTCCGTGCCTGCCCGCAGGCAACCCGGCCCGGACATCGTGAAGACCCGGCCCTCGGTGGTGTGCAACACGGCACTGCCCTGGAAATCGAGTCCATGCCCCGGCCCGTGCACGTCGATCGTGCAGTCACCCGCCGTGCTGTTGCCCCTTGCCCGAACTCGAACGAGGCTCTGACGCGGTCCCGGCGGCACTCCTGTGTCGGGGTCGCTGACCGCATACGGTGGGCGGCGCAGTACGCGTCCCGCCCGGGCGCCTGTCAGCACCCCGTCGCGCATCGCGAAGACCCCGGCGAGCAGGACGGCGCTCACCCCTTCGGCGTACTGGCGGGGCCGCTCGTAGGTGGCGCGGTCACGAACGGACGAAGGATCGAACAGGACGAGGTCGGCGACCATACCGGGCGCGATGAGACCGCGGTCGGTCATGCCCAGCACGGAGGCGGGCAGGCCCGTCATCCGGCGTACCGCCTGCGGCAGAGTCAGCAGGTGCCGGTCGCGGACGTAACGTGCCAGCACCCGGGGCTGGGTGCCGTAGTTGCGGGGATGGGTGCGCGCGTCGAGACAGGCCCCGCCGTCCGAGGCCACAGCGACGAACGGCTCACGCAGAATGCGCTCCAGATCCGCCTCGTGACCGAAGTCGTAAACGGCCATGGCCTGAGGCTTCTGTTCCAGCAGATCCATCACCGCCTCTCCCAGCCCGACCGCCCTCTCGGAGCAGTACTGGCCAAGAGTCACTCCGCTGTCCTCCAGGTGGACGCTGCGCGCGTCCGCAACCCGGGAGTACAGCATTCGCTCGATGCCCTCCGCCACGTGCGGTCGCTGCTGCGGGTCGGTGAACCGCCCGACCATCGCCGTGTCGCCCCCCGAACGGAACTCGGCCGGAACCAGCACGCTCAGTCCGGTCCGGCTGGAAAGGTACGGGTATACCTCCCCGGCGGCGCGCAGCCCCCGGGCGCGGGCGTCAGCGACGGCCTTCAGCGTGCCTGTGGTGGCGCCCCAGTTGGCCGGACCCATTGACTTCATATGCGCGATGACGCCTACCAGACCGGCCCGCTCCGCGATCTCCAGGCTTTCCTCCGTGGCCGCCAGCACGGACGCCCCCTCATTGCGGACGTGGTTGCTGAAGGGCGCACACCACGGCGCGGCCGCGGACACCGCCGCCACCACCTCCTGCGTCGTTCCGTACGCGCTGGGCGGGTAGTAGAGGCCGGCCGAAACCCCCCATGCCCCCTCCTTCATCGCCCGCAGCACCAATTCCTTCATCCGCTGCAGGGCCCGCTCGCCAGGGCGCTCGTCGGCCGTGCCCGCAGCCGCCGTCCAGACGGCGCCGAGGCCGACATAGGCACCGATGTTCACGGCAATGCCCGGGGCCTGTTCCGCGAAGGCCAGCGTCGCGTTGATGTCCGGTGTCTCCATGGTGTCCACCCAGGGCGCGCCCCGGGTTCCGAAGCCGTCCGGATTGAGGATCTCCGTGGTCACGCCCTGACGGAGCGAGCTCTCCGCCTCCCGCAGCGCCAACGGGTCCCCGTGACTGTGGAGTTCGATGAACCCGGGGGCGAGCACCAGCCCGGCCGCCTCCACCCGGTCCCGCGCCCCGCAGGAACCGGCCGACGGGCCGACAGCGACCACGTGCCCGTCACGGACACCGACGTCGGCCACAAAGCCCTCGCGACCGGTTCCGTCGAGCACCGAGGCCCCCGTGATCAGTACGTCCAACGGGGTGGTGGTCGAGGCGGGCTCCGCATCCACAGGAAGGTCTCCGTTGCCGCTGGTAGGCGTGCGCCGCTCGTTCCGGGGCTCAGGGCCCGGCCCGTCCGGACTTCCGGGGCGGCTTCCGACGCTAGCGGCCCGCCCCCTCCTGCCGGATCCCCGACGCGCTGGCTGTCACCTGATCGGAGCGGCCCGCCTGGTGTGTTCGACGGCTCGCCCCACTCCGCCGCTGGATACGCTGAGGCCCGGCCACCTTGCAGAGCGGAGACCAAGCGGACCATGACGGAAGAGAGTCAACTGCTGCGGCGCAAGATCGACCTCTGCTTCGGTTATGCGGACCAGAACAGGGACGGCGTCCTGGACGCCGGAGACGCACTGACCCTTGCCTCACGGCTGATCGCCGCCGTCGGAGAGCCCTTCGACTCCCCGAAGTCCGTAGCGCTCCTGCGCGCGAGCGACCTCTGGTGGCGAGGGCTCTGCGCACTACTGGACACTGATCACAACGGCCGCGTCGACGCCGGGGAGTTCCGCACGGGCATGCTTCGGCTTTCGGCCCCCCAGCCCACCAGCCAGGACGACGAAGCGCTCGATGCCGCCTGCGCACTGATCTGGGCTCTCTGCGACAGAGACGATGACGGACTGGTGACAGCATCGGAGTTCGGCCGCTTCCAAGGCGCTCTCGGCGTCTCACCCGAAGCGCGGAACATGGCCTTCGACCACCTCGACCTGGACGGCGACGGCTGCCTCTCCGTCGAGGAACTCAGCAGTGCACTGCGAGAGTTCGTCACGAGCACGGATACCGCCGCTGCGGGGAACTGGCTCTTCGGCGACTCCTTCCTGACAGCTGTCAACTGACCGCGCACCATGCCCTGACGCAGGCGCTCCGGCGTGCGGCGCCGCTGGCCTTCGAAGGCGATCCCGAAGGCGTTCAGCGGGGCCTGCCAGCGCATGGCCCACTTTGCGGCGGCCCTTGCCGTGAGCAGCGAGGGACACGTCAACCGGATCAAGGTGCCGAAGCGACAGATGTACGGACGCGCCGGACTTCCCCTGCTCCGCAAGCGAGTCCTCCTCGCATGACCATCCTCACCCTGGGTCACTCCGTCACGGAAATCTTGACTGAGCCCAGCGACTGCCCTGACTCGTCCTCGAAGACCAGCCACGCACCGTGCTCCCTCACCTTCTCTTCACGCGCGGCCAGGTCTCCTTTCGCCACGAGGGGCTGCTCGGCTCACCGGCGGTCGCGCAGCGTCCGGGCTTGCCCCCGTGCTGCCGTTCGACGTGGCGGAGGCGCCCCGTGTTCTGCGGTCGAATCGTGCATGGGTTGAGATGCGAGCGATGTGCCGGGTGCACGACGGGCACGTCGGTGGCGTCTCAGGTGCCCTCACGGACGCCCGGCGGACTGGACGCGGGTCAGGCCGGGCGGAATGCCAGGACGGTATTGTGCCCGCCGAACCCGAAGGAATTGCTCAGGGCCAGGCCGATGCCCTGTGCGCGGGAGGCACCTGACACCAGGTCCAGCGGCGGGGCCCCGGCCTCGGGTTGGTCGAAGTTGGCGGTGGGCGGGACGAGACCGTGCTCGACCGACAGCACGGTGAGGGCGGCCTCGATGGCTCCCGCGGCGCCCATGGTGTGCCCCAGCACCCCCTTGGCCGAGGTGACGGAGGGCCGATGGGTGCCGAAGAGGGTGTGCAGGGCCGACGCCTCGGCGCGGTCGTTGAGCGGGGTGCTGGTTCCGTGCGCGTTGACATGATCCACTTCGTGCGCCGAGGCCCCCGCGGTGCGCAGGGCTTCCCGGGTGGCGCGGCGAATGCCGTCGCCGGTGGGGTCGGGGGCGACAGGATGGTGCGCGTCGGCCGATGCCCCGTATCCGGCCAGCCTTGCCCGGACCGGGGCGCAGCGGGCGTGGGCGTCCGGTGCGCGCTCCAGGACGAGGACGCCCGCCCCCTCCGCCAGCACGAAGCCGTCCCGCCCGCGGTCGAAGGGGCGGGAGGCGGCCGCCGGGTCTGCGTGACGTCTGGAGAGGGCGCCCATCTTGGCGAACGCGGCGGCGCACAGCGGGGTGACCATGGCGTCGCTGCCGCCCGCCACGGCGATGTCGCAGGAGCCGCTGCGCAGCAGCAGGGCCGCGGTGATGAGGGCGGTGGCCCCCGAGGCGCACGCGGTGGCGGTGTGCAGCACCGGTCCTCGCGCGCCCAGTGCGATGGCTGCCTGCCCGGCGGCCATGTTGGCCAGGAATGAGGGCAGCGCCATGGGAGACACCGTTGTGCCGCCTCCGTGCAGGAACTTGCGGTGCTGTGCCTCGTACGTCGTCACACCGCCGGCGGCCGATCCGAGGACGACCGCGACCCGTGTGCCGTCCCAGGTGTCGGGGCAGAGCCCGGCGTCGGCCACCGCCTCGTGGGCCGCGGCGAGTGCGAACTGGGTGAAGCGGTCGAACCGCCAGGACCCGGGGCCGGGATCGAAGCCGGAGACCCGGCAGGACAGGGTGACGGGGAGCCCGGCGAGTTCCGGATCGGTGGCCGCGGTCGGTGTGCCCGCACAGACACGTGCCCAGGTCTCCTTGACGTTCGTACCCGCCGGGGTGATCAGGCCGATGCCGGTGACGGCGAGGTCTGCACCGGTCGTGCCGGGCGTCATGTACGGTCCTGCGCATCGTGCGCCGGGTGGCCTGCGGGCAGTTGCGCCTGTACGTACTCGGCGAGCCGGCGCACGGTCAGCTCGCCCGCGGCCTCACCCTCGTCCAGAGCGACCTGCCAGTGGTCCTGGAGCGTCACGAACAGTTCCACCACGGCGAGCGAGTCCAGCTCAAGTGTGTTCAGAGAGACATCGGGGCCGATGAGAGCGGCATCGGCTTCGAACTTGTTCTCCAGTACGGTCACGAGGTGGTCGTAGACGGGCTGCATGGCTTCCTCCAGGAGGGGGTGCGGGCTGCGGACGGGACGGAGCGGGGTTCGGGATCGGCGGTGAGCGGGAGGGCGGACGGCCACCTCAGTGCGACCGATCCCCAGGTGAGACCGCCCCCGAAGGCGGTCAGCAGGCTGCGGGTTCCGGGACGCACCGCGCGGCGTGCGGCGGTCTGGGCAAGGGCGAGCGGTACGGATGCCGCCGCGGTGTTGCCGACTTCGCGGATGTTGCCGAAGCAGTTCCGCGAGGGAACGGCGAGGCGCTCGGCGACGGAGTCGAGGATGCGCTGGTTGGCCTGGTGGCCGATGAAGGCCCCCAGTTCGGACGCTTCCCAGCCCGCGCCGGCGAGGACGGCGCGGGAGGACTCCGTCATCCGCTGCACCGCCTGCGCGTACACCGCCCGGCCGTTCATGCGGAAGTAGCGTGCGTCGCGCCCCAGTTGCGGGGAGGTGTCGGGGCAGCGCGAGCCGCCGGCGGCGATGGCGATGAGGTCGCCGCCCGAGCCGTCCGCACCCAGGTCGACGGCCTCGATCGCACCGGGTTCACCTTTCTCGCCGGGGCGCAGCAGAACCGCGCCCGCGCCGTCCCCGAAGATCACCGCAGTGTCCCGGTCGAGTGGGTCGATGATCGTCGAGTATGTTTCGGCGCCGATCACCAGCGGGTGCTCGCAGACGTCGCTGCGGATCAGTGCGGTGGCGACCGTGAGGCCGTAGAGGAAGCCCGAGCAGACCGCAGCCAGGTCGAACGCGGGTACGGTGCCCAGGCCGAGCCGGTGGGCGACCTCCGGTGCGGTGGCCGGGCAGCGGCGGTCGGGGGTGGTGGTCGCGACCAGGACGAGGTCCGCGGTGGCGCCCGCGGACAGGAGAGCGGCCCGGCCGGCCGCGACCGCGAGGTCCCCGGTACTGGTGCCGGCTTTTACCTGGCGACGGCGTGCGATGCCGGTGCGCGAGCGGATCCATTCGTCGGTCGTTTCCAGGCCGCCGCGGTGTGCGATCTCCTCGTTGGAGACAACACGCGGTGGCAGGCAACTGCCGATGCCGCTGATTGCGGCGGTGGGGCTGGGGGGCGTCATCCGGCTGTCCTGCTCTCTTGGTGCGACCGGCTCTTCGCCGGGCGGGCGGTCAGGCCGTGGCGAACGGGGAGGGCGGCTTGGCGATGCCCGCGAGTCCGCAGTCGGGCACCGAGGCGCCGCCGTCCAGGAGCAGGGCGTGGCCGGTGAGGTAGGAAGCGGCGGGAGAGACGAGGAAGAGCGCCGCGTGTGCCACCTCCTGCGGTTCGGCCCACCGGCCCATCGGGACGTGCGCCATCAGCCAGTCGGAGAGTGGTCCGGTGGTGTGCACCGTGGCTGTCATGTCGGTCCTGGTCCAGCCGGGGCACAGGGCGTTGACGCGGATGCCCGCGCGGGCCCAGCCGACGGCGAGGGAGCGCACGAGGGAGATCTGTGCCGCCTTGGTCGCGGCGTAGGCCTCCATGAGCGGTGCACCGACCACTCCGGCCAGTGAGGACATCAGCACGACGCTTGCCCGCGGGGAGGCGCTGAGGTGGCGGTGAGCGTGCCGGCACAGTGCGGCTGTGGCATTGAGGTTGACGGAGACCACCTGGTCCCAGCCTTCCTGGTCCGAGTTCTGGAGGGGGACCATGGCAGGGGTGCCGTTGGGCTGGGTGGGGAGGATGCCCGCGTTGTGTACGAGGACGTCGAGGCCGCCCAGCACGGCCGCGGCCCCGTCCACGACGGCGGCAGCCGAGCCCGGTTCGGCGAGGTCCCCGGGTACGAGGACGGCGTCGTGCCCGTGCTTCGAGACCATCGCGGCGGTCTGTGCCAGTGCGTCCGTGGTGCGGGCGGAAAGGGCGAGCCGGGCGCCGGCCTGTGCCAGTGTGACGGCCACCGAGTGGCCGATGCCTCGGGAGGCCCCGGTGACCAGGACACGCGCTCCGTCGAGGCGGAAGGGGGCGTCGGCGGGGGTGGTGGGGGCGGTGTTCATGCAGAACTCCTCTGGAGAGGTGGTGTGTTCGCTCAGTGCCGGTCGGCGGGCGGGAGCAGGGCAGTGCGGGTGGTGGCGTTGCGGGGGTGGGTACCGGGGGGCGGGGGAGATGCCGTCAGCGTGGTGGGGGCCAGCCGGATGGAGGAGGCTCCTGTCCAGGTCATCAGGGCTCCGCCCCAGGTCAGTCCTGCTCCGAAGACGGCGATCAGAACCCGGCCGCCGACCGGCAGGAGCTTTTTGGCGGCAGCGCTGGCCAGGGCGTAGGGGGCGCTCGCGGCACCGATGTTGCCGACCTCGTCGCCGACGATGAGCATCCGGTCGCGGTGAATACCGATCCGGTCGCCCAGGGTGCGCAGCAGCACCGGGTTGGGCTGGTGGACGATGAAGGCGTCGATGTCGTCCAGCTTGATGCTGTTGCGGGCCAGCGTCTCGCTGACGATGACGGGGAAGATGTCGGCGATGAAGTCGCGTACTGCCCTTCCGTCCATGTGGATGCGGTGGCGGCGGCTGCCGAGCGTCTCCGTACTGGCCGGTGCGCGGCTTCCGCCGGCCGGGATGAGCACGTGGTGCGCCCCGGTCCCGTCGGAGCCCAGGCGGATGTCGTCGAACCCGCCGCGGGCGGGCACCGGGCCCATGATCGACGCAGCCGCGCCGTCGGCGAAGAGGACGGCGGTGCCCCGGTCCGCCGGGTCCAGGAATTTCGAGTAGACCTCGACGCCGACGACGGCCGCGTACCGGGCCGTAGGAGTGGCGGTGAGCCAGTTGTGCGCCACCTGGGTGGCGAACAGCCATCCCGAGCAGGCGGCGCCGACATCGAGCGCCACGGCGTTGCGCGCTCCGGTGAGCGCCTGCACCCGGCAGGCCGTGGACGGGCCGAGTTCGTCGGGCGTGGAGGTGGCGACGAGCAGCAGGTCCAGCTGTTCGATGTCGATCCCCGCCGCGGCGACGGCGGCCCGCAGGGCGGCGGCAGACAGGTCGGAGGCGGCCTCGTCGGGCGTTGCGGTGTGCCGGTTGCGTACTCCCGTACGTTCGCGGATCCAGTCGGCGCTCACGCCGGCGCCGCGGGCGACCTCGGCGTTGCTGCGGATGTGCCGGGGCAGGTAACTGCCCATGCCCAGCACGCCGATCCGCCGCTGCTCGGCGGGTTGTGCCGCACGTGCCCGGCGGGCGCGCGACGTGCCGTTCGTGGGTGTGCGTGCGGTCATGCGCGTGCTCCTTGCTTCGCGGAATGCCAGGTGAGGGACGCGACCAGCGCCGCGGTGTAGTCCTCGTCGGCGAGGGGCGCGCGGACGAGGTTTGGATGGTGTCCGAATGCCTCCTCCAGGGCGGTGAGCCGGGGGAGCAGCCGGTCGCACAGGGCCGTGGCGACGTCCTCCAGCGCGTCGAGGTCCTCGGGGCGCACGGTTGCCTCCGTCAGCAGGGACCCGGCCCACTGGCGGGCGGCTGTGACACCGCTGAGCGCGGCGAGCGCGGCCATCGTGTCGCGGACTTCCGGTTCGGTGATCTTGGTGAGGGCGTGGAGGACGTCCTGGGCGGCGAGCCTGGCGGCGTAGACCTCTCCGAGCTCGCCGGCCCGCAGCAGCAGCGGGTTCCAGAGCGCGAAGCCCCGGGCGCCGGCGGCGGCCCGCTCGTCGTGGATGCGGCGCAACCGGTGGGCGAGGCGCCGCTCGTGCGCCTGGACGACCGTGGGCCACCACGCCGGGTCGCCGGTGTCCGCGGCGGCGGTGGCGGGCGGGGGCGGCGGAGCCGCAGCGTCGGCTTCGGCGGTCAGTGACCGGCCGAGGTCGTAGAAGATCAGCTGGCTGTCGCCGCCCGCCGGGTCGAAGGCGTGGTGAAAGCCGTGGTAGCCCGCCAGCCGGTTGGCATCGAGGTGCCCCGAATAGCCGCACAGACGCTGGCAGGTGGCGGTGATGCGGGCGGCCGCGCGGACGGAGTGCGCCTTGTACGCCGACAGCGGGCGGCTCACGGACGCCCAGGGCGCGAACGTCATCGGGTTGTTGCTGCCGCCGTGGTCCGCGCCACTGGTTGTGCCTTCTCCGGTCCCGGCAGCCGGCTTTGGGGCGTGGGCGTGCCGCAGCAGTGTCCGGGCGCGGGAGGCCGCGCAGGTCAGACCGAACGCCTCGGCGAACGCCGCCAGCAGCGCGTACTGGTGGCTGCGGTAGGACAGCAGCGGCGCGCCGGGAGCCAGCCGTGCCTGGGTGGGGCGTCGGCGGGCGTAGCGCAGGGCGAGCACCGCAGACTGGCGGGAGACCGCCGCAGCCACCGAGGGCAGCGTTCCCCACAGTTCCTGGCCGACGCACAGCGTGCGTCCCAGACGTGCGTCCGGGCTCGGCAGCGGGTCGTGGAACGTGCCTGCGGCGGAGATCGTGGCGTCGTCGCGCAGCCACCTTTCGTAGGGAAGCCGGTGCCCGTCGAAGCGGACGAGGGCGTAGTCCAGGGGCAGGGCGCTCAGTTCGAGCGGTGAGGAGATCTCGACGCCGGGCAGTGGTCCGTCGGCGTCGGTGAGGTTCACGACGAAGGAGAAGACCCCGCAGTCCTGCCCCTGCACGCGCAGTCGGGCCAGGACGACCACGGTGCGCGGGACGCCGTGGGCGGTCGTGCCGCAGAACTTCGCCGCACCGTCGTCGGGGGAGTGCAGCAGGAACTCGCGGGTCCGCGGCTGGTAGACGGCTTCCGTACGGGTGGCGAGATGGCTGTTGGCCTGGCCGGCCTCCGTGATCAGATAGCCGCCCCTGGCCCGCCCCGACTCCAGTTCCTCGAACTCCGGCGCCAGTTCCTCGTGACGTGGGGAGAGCCGTGTCATCGACCCCAGGCACAGCAGGTGATGGGTGATCAGGGCCATGCACAGGGCGGGGTCGCTGACGGCCGCCCAGGAGAGGACCGCGGCAAGCCGGTCGGGTTCTGCGAGCAGACTGCGGGCAGGTGGCGCGGCCTCGCACAGGGACCGCAGCCGCTCGTTCAGCTGCTGTTCGCGTGGAGATGGGGGCGCTCCCGGGGGCGGCGGGTCCATCGCGAGCGCATCGCCGAGCAGGTGCAGGAACCGCGGCGGGCAACTGCCGTGGAGGAGCTGCTCCAGTTGCCGCGACAGCGGGGCATCGGGGCCGGGGGGAGGTTCAGTGGGCACGAGAGGTCTCCGAGGGGTGGGCCGGCGCGGGGACGGGGTGCGTGCGTACGCCGGGGGAGGCGTGGGCCGGCGGCCGTGGGGCGGTGACTGCGGGGGCCCAGCTGAAGTCCGTGTCGGCGAGTGGTGCGCTGACGACCGGCCGGGAGAGGGCCAGTACCCGGCCGACGCTGCGGGTGAGGGCCGCGCCGGTGCCGGCCTCGTAGAAGTGCGCGCTGCGCAGCTCTCCCATCCGGCCCAGAACGCCGGGCAGGCGCACGGGACGCGTCAGGCAGTCGGCCAGCCTCTGTGCGAGGTCTTCGTCGGCCCGGTAGCGTCTGCCGGCCACCGCTGAGAAGACGGCGGTGGGGGGTCCGGCGATCCGGTAGCGGCGTACGGCGTCGGCGAAGCGGTCTGCCTGGGCGGTGAGGGAAGGGTGGTGGGACCCGAAGGGCAGGCGCAGGCGCACCGCCGTGGTCCCCGCGCGCAGTGCCGTCTCCTCCAGTCGGCCGAGCTGGGGGAGCGGGCCGCCCACCAGCGTTTCGCGGTCGTCGTTCACACAGGCCACCACCACGTCCGGCGTCCGCGCGCGGTCGATCAGGTGGGTGGCGCGGCTTTCCCCGCAGGGCAGGAGCGTCAGCCCTCCGGGGCAGGAACCGAGCACCACGGCGAGGTCGTGGGCGATGCCCGCACCGTCGGCGACGGAGTAGGTCCCGGCGGCGGTCAGGGCGGCGATCTCGCCGAAGCTGACACCCAGGACCGCCGTCGGCGTGCCGTGCCGGACGCTCAGTGCCCGGTGTACGCAGACGCTCGCACCGAAGTGCGCGAGTTGCAGTGTGCCCGGTGCCGCGTGCGCGAGGTCCCTGCCGCTGGGCGGGTGCTCGCCGAACAGCCAGGGCCGCAAAGGCCGCAGCCCTCGCGTGGTGGCCGTCGCGTCGATCTCCTCGAACACGGATTCACAGGCCCGGCGAAGGGAGAGCCGCGCGTGGGCCGCGTGCAGGAACGTGCTGAGGGTGAAGTCCCCCTGACCTGGGAACAGATGTACTGCACCAGCCATGTCTTCCTCCCATACGCAGCGGGTCGTCGTGGGCCCGTCGCACCCACGCGGTGACGGATCGAGCCACAGGGCGAGGGGCTCGTTGCGGCCCCCTTGAGTGAGTAGTGCTCTGTTACGAGCACCCCAGCCGCTTCCACACCGCGCAACGTGTTGAAAGGAGGCGGGTGTTGAAACCCCGTTCGCACCGACGCCGCCCGTGGGCGGAACGCCTGTGGGCGGAACGCCTGTGAAGGAGCCTTCGTGAGACCACATCGCCCGCCCAATACGGCCCTGCGGGCCCTGCTGGACGAGGCCCGCTGGAGCGGCGCCCGGCTGGCCCGTGAGGTCAACGCACTGGCCGTCGAACAGGGATTGAGCTTCCACTACGACCGCACCGCGGTCAGCCACTGGCTGAGCGGTACCAGGCCGCGCCGTCCCATCGGTGAACTCGTCGCGGAAGCCCTGTCCCGGCATCTGGGCAGGAAGGTCTCGCTGCTGGACACTGGACTGGCCGCACCGCAACGCCGCCATGACGGGAACGAGGGGTCACCCGGAGGTGGAGACGTCATCGCCGAGATCGAACGGCTCGCGGTCGTCACCGGCCGCCGCAGCGTCACGCGCAACGGCGTCTTCTCCCTGGCCGCTCTGGTGCTGCCCGGCTGGGACGCGTCAGCGGGCCGGGCGTCCGTCCCGCCTCCGACCGGGCACCCGGGACGCGAGGCGCCGCCCGATGCGGCCGCCGCGCGTCTGCTGCTCGCCCTTTTCTCCCAGCACGACACGGCATTCGGCGCGGGCCGGATGCGCGACCCTCTGCGCGCCTATCTCGCCACCACGGTCGCTCCCTGGCTGCGGCAGGACGTACCGCCGCGACTGCGCAGTGAACTGTGCACCGTGGCGGCTCAGTTGACGTACCTGTGCGCGTTCGCCCACTTCGACGGAAACTTTCAGGAACGGGCCCAGCGGTACTACCTCGCCTCCATCAGCCTGGCGCGCGAGGCAGGAGACCGGACCGCCTTCGCTCTGGGGGCCAGGGGAATGAGCGTCCAGGCGCTGTCTCTGGGGCACGTGCGGGAGGCCGACCGGCTGGCCGAACTTGCCGTCCGCGTCGGGGTGCTCCGGGCGCCCGCCCACCAGCAGGCTCTGCTGCTGGGACAACTGGCCGTCACCAAAGCCCACTTGGGGGAGCCCGGCACTGCCTCCCGCCTCCTGGCCGACGCCGATAAGCGGCTGGAGCGATCGGACAGCGCACCCACTCCGGTGGGTGCCTTTCATTCCAGTTCATTGGCGTTGCACCATGCGGCCGTCGCCCGCGCCCAGCAGGACCACACGGTGGAGGTCCGTCACCTCCAGGCCTCACTCCGCGGGCGCCCCAAGGAGGAGATCCGTGCGCGATCCATCAGCCTGGCCACGCTCGCGGAAGCCCAGTTGAACTCGGGACACCTGGATCTCGCGTGCCGGACCTGGGGCACCTTCCTCGATCTGTGTCCGCACGTCAGTAGCGCCCGCGCCCACGACCGGCTGCTGACCCTGCTCGCCCGCCTCCGCCCGTACGCGGCCCACGCAGCTGTTCCGGCCCTCCTCGACCGGGCCCGGCCCCTGGCCGCACGGCGCGCTGCCCGGTAGCGGGGCGACCGCAGCGATTGGCTGGAACCGGTGGTAGTCCATCGGGGTGAGGAAAGCATTCTGCATCTCCGTGCGGTCAAGGACGCTGGATCAGCACCAGGGCGGCCCATGCCCCGGGCAACGTACACGGCCCCTCGTCCGTCCCGCACTCCATCGGAGAACCATGAACCGAAGCGTCCTGCTGGAAGAGTTCCCCTGCGTGCTCCCCCTGCCGGCCCGGCTGACCGTCGCGACCTCCTGGACGCATCCGCGAAGAGGAGACGTGCACAGTCCCGCACACCCCCTGCTCACCGCCGCCGCCCACCGGGAGCGCATCCCGGTACGGGAGGCGGCCCTGGGCGGCGGAGTCCTGCGTACGGAACCGTGCGAGGACCTCCTGATCGCGCTCTCCTACCAAGACCCGGACGGAACCACGAGAGGACTCGCCTTGGTCACACGAGCCGACGACGAAGCGGCGCTCCGCTTCGCGCGGGAGCAGATCCTGAGGTGGCGTGCCGTCCTGCGCACCCGTCGGATCATGCTGCCCGAGGGGCCCTGGAAGCTCCCGGTGAGTGGCGCCCGTCGCCCGGTCCCGGCCCAGCACACCGCACGCTGGTCGGCGTGCGGATGCCCTGCCTCAGCCCACTGCCCCGCGGTCACGGAGGCCACCGAGTCGGTGCGTGCGTTCCAGGGCCGCGGAGACGAGGTACTGCTGGTGGGACTGCCTCTCCTGGCGCACTGGGAGGGCCTGCAGCTCGGCCGGGAAGAGCGTGCGTCCCTCATCCCTGTCACCACCCGGGAAGAGGCGGCGGCGCTCTCGGTGGGCGACCCGGAACGCCTGGCGTTCGTCGTCGCGCCGGGCACCGCGACGCCACAGCTGAATCCTGTCCTGGCAGTGCTTCGTGAGAGGGAGCCGGGCCTGCGCGGACAGCACCCGCACCAGTGGTGCTACACCATGACCGACTGGTGGCTGGCCGCGGAGGGCGCCGCGCGCGAGAGCGACCGGATTCTCCTCCTCGGCAACGGCCGCAGCCCTGGTGACGCCGCGTTCCGGATGGCAACGGCGCACGCAGGTGCGCAGAACCTCCACACGGTCACGTCCTTGGCGGCGTTGGGTCCCGAACACGTGAATGCTTCCACCCTCGCCCTGGTGGACAGCGAACCCGATGGCACGCTCTCCCGCGTACTCGTCGCACTTCTCCAAGGACTCGGACCGTGCGACACGGTCCGCCGGAGTGTCACCTCGCAGCGCGACACGGCTGATCCGCGCAATCCCGGACGGAGTGACCGCTACCGCGGTCGGCCTTCGCGGCACGGGCACGCAGACCGGGACCAGCAAGGGCGCTGAAGCACGCGGCTGCCCGGACCGCCACCTCGCCCGAACACCTCGTTCTCATCGCCGCCGCCCACCAGAGGGAACTCTCCGCGAAGGTCAACCACACCGCCCTGGGCGAGCCGGTGCCACCCACCGTCGAGCTCACCGAGCTCACCGATGCCTGGTCCACCGGTCCAACTCGCAGGAGAAGCACCGTGACGGACCCACCCTGGCCCCTTACGGCTTCAGCCGGATGCCTTTCTTTGCCTTGCGCGGTGTGGTTGGCGCTCTCCTCTGCAGCCACGGATGCCGCGCGAAACTTGGCTCTTGCTGCGTGGGCGGTCCTGGCCCACACCGCCCGCCGGTACGGGCTGCGCCGCATCATCGCCTTCTGCCAGCGACTGGACACCGCGCACGAGTTCGTCCGCACCCTGCCCGTCCGCACCCTGCCCTCGACCCTGGCCCGCCTCGACCCCGCCAAAAGGCCGGCGGGACCCGTGCACGCCGAGCGGGTCACCGGGGAGCACACCCAAGCCCAGCGGGAACGCATCCTCGACGCACTGCGCGAACCCCCCGACGACTGGACCGTGGTGGCCAACGTCCGCTGCCTGTCCGAAGGCGTCGACGTACCGGCCGTCGACGGCGTCCTGTTCGCCCACCCCAAACGCTCCCAGGTCGACATCGTCCAAGCTGTCGGCCGCGCCCTGCGCCGCACCGGCACCGCCCAGAGCACCGCCACCGTGATCGTGCCCCTCGTGGTCCCCGGCTCCACCGAGGAGATCGGCGACCTGGGACCGGGCGAATTCGGCGACAAGGGTGTCCCGTCAGGGCGGGGCGTCACGGGGCCGCGCGCCCTGGGTTTTCGTGCCCTGGCGCGCGGCGCGGCGCCGGGCCCTGAGCTGTCGGAGGAAGTACGCCACCTCGCCGCTGACGCTGACTCCCGTGGCCAGGATGATCAGCATGGCCGCCGCCTGCACCATGTGGGTGAGCCCTTGCGGTACGCGATCGAGTGCCAGCTCGCTCAGGGCGCGGTAGAGCATGCTGCCGGGCAGCAGGGGGGTGACGGCGGGGATGACCAGGGGAAGAGCGGACGCCCGCGCCCTGTGCGCCAGGTACTGGCCGATCGCGCCGATGGTCCCGGCGATGATGCCGGTGGTCGAAAGCCGCAAGAAGCCCGCGTTGCGCAGGGCGATGTAGCCGAGGGCACCGGCGACCCCGAGAAGGGCCACGACGATCTGTTTGCGGCGGGGCACGCGCATCCGCGAAGCGATCGCCACAGTGAACATCGCGGCGCCGAGCACTCGCCAGGAGAAGTAGTTCAGGGAGGTGGCCTGCGGCAGAATCGGCAGGCTGTAGCCGGTCTTCGCCGCGATCGCCATGACCGCCCCCGTCCCGGAGACGATCGCCAGGAACACGAGCAGCGCCTCCATGAGCCGGGCGTACGCCGTCACATAGTGACCGGTCAGCGCGTCCTGGACGGCGCTGATGATGGTGAGTGCGGGCAACAGGGCCAGTACGCCGCCGACGATGATGGCCGGGGCGTTTTCGCCGTGACCGATGTTGTCGGCCACGATGGCGAACAGCGCCGCGGGCAGTACGGCGAGTGCGATCCGGTAGAAGAGGGGCACGCCGTAGGTGGCGAGCACGGTGGAGACGCGTCCGGCGACGGTGGCCGCGACGAAGGACGGGATCACGACCGGCAGGTCACCGCCGGCGAGCAGGCTTCCGGAAGCGGCGACCAGGCCCGCGTGCGCGGATTCCTTGGCCCAGAGGGCGGCGCGCCCCCGGTCGGCCCCGGTTTCGGGCTCGGTACAGAGGGCGATGGCGCGTGTACGTGCTTCGACGGCGTTCACGCGGCCGTCGCTGATGTCCTGGACGAGCTGGTGGGTGCGTTCCAGTGTGGTGAAGTCCTGGGTGCGGCGTCGGATGACCCGGTGTTCGGAGGTGGGTTCCGCGTCGTCGGCCATCCGGCCCGCGAGCGACACCACCCACAGCGTCACATCGGGCTCGCACCATTGGAGTCCGTACGACTCCGCCGTCACCAGCATGCCCGCGACCGTCTCCTCGGCAGCCGCGCCGTTGGCCATCAGGGAATCGCCGATCAGCAGCGCGAGGGCGACGACGAACGCGGCGTCCGGGTGCTCGGGGTCGGCGGGCGGGGCCATGAACGGGTCGGGCGTGGCCTCCAGACCACGCAGCCGCCCGAGGCTCCGCTGGAGCCAGGGCAGGGACTTGCTGGGCAACGGGGCCCTCCAGCAGGGGGGTTGACGAGTGCGCTCCGAACGGGTGCGGACGGATTCTTGGATCTGCCGTGCAGGGGTGGGGTGTGGAGAGTCGCGAGGGATGTACGTCGGTCAGGGTGTGCGTGGTGCGGCGTCGCGGCGGTACGAGGCCGTGGGCCCTGGCCCGGTTGAACCGGGCCAGGGCCCACGCTTCGAGTACGGCCTAGCAGTAGGGCTCTACCGCGCCGACGTTGGTGGCCCAGCCCGCCGGGATCCAGCCGCGACCGTCCGAGAGCTTGTACCAGCGGGGGTTGCCACGGACGCGGTCGGAGTTGACCTTGCAGCGGATGTTCACGATCCGGCCCTTGGGCAGGGAGCCCACCGGCTTGTGGCCGAGGCCCGGGCCGCTACGGATGTACAGGCTGCCGGGGATGATCCGTACCCGGTAGGGGCTGGTCTTCTGGCAGCAGTCCCCGTCTCCCTTGCCACAGCACGCCGCATCTCCCTTGGGCCCCCGGGGCCCCCGCTCGCCCTTCGGCCCTGCGGGGCCACGCCCGCCCGCGGGACCTGCCGAGCCGGTACTGCCCTTCGCCCCGGCGGGACCCTGCGGCCCGGCGGGTCCGGCCGGCCCCGCGGGACCCGCATCACCCTTCACGCCCGCTGCGCCGGTATCACCCTTCACGCCAGCGGGTCCTGGGGGACCGTCAGCTCCGGTGTCACCCTTCACACCCTCGGGCCCTGCCGGTCCTGCCGGTCCTGCCGGTCCAGGGGGACCGTCGGCTCCGGTGTCGCCCTTCACACCCGCAGGTCCTGCGGGTCCTTCCGGTCCTGCGGGACCGTCGGCTCCGGTGTCACCCTTCACACCCTCGGGTCCTGCCGGTCCAGGGGGACCGTCGGCTCCGGTGTCGCCCTTCACACCCGCAGGTCCTGCGGGTCCTGTCGGACCTGCGGGTCCTACCGGCCCTTCTGTCCCCGTTTCGCCTTGCGCACCTGCGGGGCCAGCCGGTCCCTGGGGGCCTGCCGGGCCTGCGGGTCCTTCGGCCCCCGTGTCGCCCTTGCGCCCCGCCGGGCCCTCAGCACCTGAGTCGCCCTTTGGACCAGCAGGGCCTTCGGCCCCTGTATCGCCCTGGGGGCCGGCCGGTCCCTCGGGGCCTACCGGCCCTTCTGTCCCCGTTTCGCCCTGCGGGCCTGCGGGGCCGGCCGGTCCCTGGGGGCCTGCCGGGCCGTCGGCTCCAGGGTCGCCCTTCGGACCGGCAGGGCCTTCGGCCCCCGTATCGCCCTGGGGACCTGCCGGTCCGACCGGTCCGACCGGTCCAGCGGGGCCTGCCGGGCCTTCGGCTCCCGTATCGCCCTTCGGGCCGGGAGGACCTTGCTTGGTGATCGGTGCGTCGAACGTTGAGTCGGTCAGGTCGGCCGTGACGGGGCCGTTGTTGGTGGTGTCGGGGTCGGACGTGGTGGCGTTGACCCAGGCCTGGTTCACCGGCAGGTTCGTCGCGGTGGAGGTCATGGTGCCGTTCACGGCGATCGTGACGGAGCCGCCCGCGGGGATGGAGGGGACCGGGCAGTCGAGCTGCGTCCCGGCACCCGCCGACAGGGGGGTGGTCGTACAGGGGCCGCCCCCTTGAATGACCGAGGCCTGCGGGTTGACGACGGTCGGGGGGAGGCGGTCGTGCACCACCACTCCGCGCGCGGTGCTCGGGCCCGCGTTCTGGACGGTGATCTGCCAGGCGACCCCACCACTGGGGCTGACGGTCTTGGTCGTCATCCTCTTGGTGATGCCCAGGTCCGCGGCCGGGGGTTCCTGGGTGACCCGGACGTTGGCGAGCATGGCGCCGCAGGCCGCGCTGGCCCGGGTCTCCGTCGAAGTGAAGGTGAGCGTCGGGTCGGCCGTACCGGCGGTGAACGTGTACGTGCTGTCGCGCCAGTTGCCGGTGTTCCGGGTGGCGACGCCCAGGGTGGTGAAGGAGGTGGTCGGGCCCCCGGTGCCGGAGACGGTGAAGGGCTGGCCGTTCGCCAGCTGTGTCAGGGTGCAGCCGTTCCAGGTGTTCGGGCTGTTGCCGAAGGTCACGACGACCGTGGCGCCCTGCGCGATGCCGGTGAGCTGCTGGCTGAGGCTGACCGCGGATCCGCCGTTGAGGTCCACCGCCTGGAGCCCGTCGGAGCGTTTGGCCATGGCCGCGGAGTAGACCTCTGTCGTGGCGTTCCAGTTCGGCACCGCGGTCGTGGTGAAGGTCTGGTCGCCGTTGGTCACCGCGGGGCTGGCGAAGGTTCCGTTCGCGACGGTGACGGGGAGGGGATCGCGGTAGGCGGCATGCGCCGCCATCGGCAACGATGCCGCCTGGAGAGCGAGGAGCACGGGGGTCAACACTGCGGTGCGTCTCCCCAGCCGTCGCGACGTGCGTCTCTGACTGTGCATGTCATTCTCCACGGTCGGGGCGGGGGAGGAAGAGGGGAAGACACCCGCGGGGTGCGGTCGATCAGGCGTCCGCCTCGTGGGCGTCGCGCAGCAGCATGGAATCTGATAGGGGGTCATACGGTGCTGCGACACGCCGCCGTACGCCGTACGCACCGCGCCTTTGGCCCTTCGGTTCCCCTGAGCCCGCATCCCCGCGGGAGCCCGGGTCTCCACCGACGACCGGGTCCGGACCGGTGCCCCGGCCCGCGCCGCCGGAAAAGAGGCCGACGGCTACTGCCCCGCCGACCGCCACCTGTCCCGCCGTCCCGCCCCGCGGCCGACGTCGCCCTCCTCCCGCTCGTACGTCGCGATGTCGACTGGCCTGCCCTGCGGAAGGTCGGCAAAGGGTGCGGCTCCCCGCTCGCGTCGCTTGCTCCGGTTCAGGGCGAGCACCTGGTGGCGCTGGAGCATGTCGGTCGGATCGCCTGGCGGTCAGCCGCACGGGACGAGCCCGGCTTCCCGATGCCAAAAGTCCCCCGGGTGCACGACACCGGGGGACTTCTGATGGAGGCAGTGCTCGGGGGCACCGTCCCTTTCAACGACCTTCCCGTCGGCCGGGTCACGGCCCACGTGCCCCCAACCAACAGTCAGCGGCCCTCTGTGAGGAGGCAGAGGAAGGCCAAATCTTCAAAGTCGGCCATGAAGCCAAGTCAGTTGGTGGGGGGCTCGGTGCCTGCTGCACCCAGCAGCAACAACCGCTCTGGCCTCAGGGCGAGCCAGAGATTTAGCCTCGGGGCGCACGTCCTACGGCACCAGAGGGTTCGGCGGAAACAACCCGCCTGGACGACGTGTACCGGCCGGGCCCCGGGAGCATTGCAACGTCTGGGAGGCTGCACAGGTACGCCCTTCCCCACACGCCCCGTACTTCCGCGGACAAGCCGCACCACGATTTCGCGCAGCCCATCCCTTGAACTCAGTCATCTGGCGTTCGGTGCGAGACGGTTCGCGATTCGAATGGCAGGTGTGTCCGCGGTGGGGTGTCGTCACGCCCAGTCTTCCGGTTCCCAGGCGTAGAGCTGGTCGAGCAGCCCCGGGTCCCCGTCGAGTTGCAGGGAGTCCAGCGAAATGCGGTCGTACCGCCAGAGGACCAGGTCATTGGCCGTGCCGCGTATGGAGAGGCCTGCGGCTTCCGGGGCCTCGCCGGTGGCGGGCAGCCGGGTGGTCCGTGCACCGTCGCCGTCGACAGTGAGGCGCCAGGAGCGGCCCTCGGTGGCATGGAAGTCGAACGCGGTGGGCTTGTGCGGCCAGGCACTCCTGGTGAAGCTGGCGATGAACAGGCTGTCCTCGACGCCGTCGAGTGCCACTTCGACAGGAAGGGAGGCCGGCTCGCCCACGGTGAGCTGGGCGTCGTAGGTGTGCACGGCGACTTCGTGGACCTGGTGCCGGGCGACGCCGCCGGCGGTGTGCGGCGTCTGTGTGACACCCCAGCCGGTGAAGCAGCCCTGGTCCGGTCCGGCCTCCCGGAGGGCCGCCAGCATCAGCTCGGTCGAGGCGGCCAGCCAGGCCAGCACGTCCTCGCGCTCCTGAGGTGCGACGGCGTTGCCCTGGGCCGGGGTCCTGGACGTTGCGTCCGGTCCGGCGGCGACGGTGGCAGCCCAGCGGCGGCGGCCCTCGCCGATGTGCTGCACCAGGTCGTACAGCGTCCACTCGGGGCAGGTCGGCACGGGCAGGCCGAGGCTGGGCGCGGCGGCGATGGCAGCGCGGAAGGCGGTTGAACGGTCGTCGATCAGCCGCAGCAGATCGGGAAACTCCAGAGTCTCGTGCACGGCGATAGTCCTATCATCTTGATCCGTTTGCCCGACAGCGGTTTTCTCAGCCGCTACGGCGGGGAACTCCGGCGCAGGCAAGCCCAAGCTCAGGCTTCGGCTGTGCCACAGCAGAGCCCCGCGTAGCAGGCGACAGAGCCACGATCCAGATGAGGAGGGCCTGCTGCGGGCGGTGGTGACACGGGGAGCGGTGGACTGCGGGGTGGAGAGCGCCGACGACGGACGCTGTCGGGGGGCGCTGCTCGATCTCACCGTGCGGCCCCTTCCCGTGTGCGGGCCCGGGGGCTCGCGGAACGGACAGCATCCTCTGTTCTTTCGCGTACCGGCGGCGGCGTTTCCGTTACCGGCTGCGGGCGGGCCGCCCGCATGTCACCGGCACGCCAGGCCACTTCGGCAGCGGTCGGTTCGGCTGGAGTGTTCGTGGCTGGGGGAACGGTGCTGCACGGCTCGGTCGCACGGCGCGCCGGGAGGTGGTGGCTCCAGCCGTTGCGCCGCAGCATCTGGGCGATTCGGACAGCGTGAAACTCTTGTGGAACCGGAGTCCGATGAGGGTCTTGATCCGCGCCAGGGGCCAGGTCTGGTCCGGCCAGCCGTGCGCGACCGGTCCCTTGTCCAACTCCCGCTCCAACGAAGCGAACAACTCCTTGCTCACCTTCGGCCGAGATGGCTGCCCCTTCGAACGCAGTGCAGGCCGACCACCGGTCTCCCAGGCCCGACGCCACCGCTGGACCGACCTGACACCGACCCTCATTTCCTTCGCGACCACGGCGTTCGGCACCCCCTCGGCAAACAACCCTGCCGCCAACAGACGGATCCGTTCACGAAAAGCCTGACGCTCGGCAGTCACCCGCCACCCTGCGGATACCTCATTCGACCGACATACCGCGACGATCAGCCGACGTCACCCCCAACGACACCGCGCCTACAGGCTCAGTAACCGAGTTCTTGCGCAGGGGGCGGACTCCATCGACACGTGGTTCGTCGTGACCCAGGCGGTTTCAGCCCTATGCGTGTCGGTCGGTGGGGGGGGCACGTGATTGGTTTTTCGGATCGTGCGGGTCTTCTTCGAAAGCCTTGGCGGCTTTGCGCTCGCTCTCCGCCGGGCGGGGAGGAGGCGCTCGAGGGGGGCGGGCCGCGGCCCGGTGTCCGGCGTGGCGCACACCGTCATGGCACCGGAAATGGTCCCTCCCGGTGCGGACGCCGCCTCGGATGCTGATGCCAGTGTCCGGCCCGCTACAGGTATGGGCGTGGCGGGCGCGGCCGCGTCCGGCAGGGGCAGCGAGCGCACTTCCGCTGTGGGCTGCGGTGCAGTGGCGGGTGTGAAGAGATCCAGCAGTGCTTCGGGGGCCGGGCGCCGCGCGGGCTCCTTGGCCAGGCAGACTTCGACCACCGGCCGCAGGGACGCGGGCACCGCGGAGAGGTCCGCCTGCTCGTGCACCGCCCGGTACATCAGCCCCAGCGGGGTGCCCTCGCCGAACGCCTTGCCTCCCGCCGCCGTGACCAGCACCGCACCCAAAGCGAACACATCCGCAGCTGCGCCGACTTCGAGCCCCTGCGCCTGCTCGGGTGCCAGGAAGCCGGGGGTGCCCAAGGCGGCTCCGGTGGAGGTGAGCCGGGTCGATTCCAGGGCGCGGGCAATGCCGAAGTCGAGCTCCCGCGGCCCGTCCTGGGCCATGATGATGTTGCCCGGCTTCAGGTCGCGGTGCACGAGGCCGCAGGCGTGGACGGCCTGCAGTGCCTCGGCCGGCGCGGCACCGAGCAGCCGCGCAGTGCGGCCTCGTCCATCGGCCCTCGGTTGGCGAGCAGGTGGGACAGCGTCGGCTCCTCGATGTAGGCGCTCGTCGGCCAGGGCGCTGCCGCGTCGGGGTCGGCGTCGACCACCTGTGCCGTATGGAAGCCGCCGACCCTGCGCGCCGCGTCGACCTCGGCGGGGAACCTGGCCCGGAAGTGCGGATCAGTAGCCAGCTCCGGACGGGCCACCTTTACGGCGACGGTGCGTCCGCCCCGGGAGCGGGCCAGATACACCGTGCCCATGCCACCCGCCCCCAGCTCACGCTCCACCGTGTAACTGCCCACGAGCTCCGGCAGATTCACACGCCCGACCCCGTCCCGCCCATGTACCCCACGCTCCCCTTTGCCAAGACCACGCGGCGCCCAAGCTCCGGATAGGCCCGGCCTGCTCTGGCCCGTGGCTCACAACATCACAGGCAAGGCGGCGCGACGAAGGACGACCCGGGCTTCCGAACGCAACGGGAAACATAAGGCGGCCGGCAAGCAAATCACTCCTCCGAGAGCTCGGGGTAGTAGCCGCGCTCGTAGTACTGCAATGTGGCCGCGCGCTTCTCACCGGCCCCACGGCAAATCGGACACACCCGGTCCTGGTGGCACTCCGAACAGCTGCGGCGCCCCCGTTCGACGTCCGGCACCCAGGCACGCCCCCAGCAGGACGCACACCAGCCCAGACCCTCGCACTCGTAGCACAGCACGTACCCGGGAGAGAGGGTGTCAGCGGTCCGCACGGATTCGGGCTTGACGAGAGCCTCAGGCGTGTGAAGGGCCATCGACGGGGTTTCTGCCTGGTAGAGCACCACGTCGGAGATCTTGGAGATCCGCACCCGGATGACGACGCCGTCGCGTCTGCCAGTGACGAAGTGGGCCTCGGTGACCTCTTCCTCCACGCTCCAGCCCGCGGCGGCCAACAATTCGGCTGCTCGCCGCCCCATCTCCGCCGGAGCCACGGTTTCCGTCCGGGCACCACGGAAGGTCATCGTGTGGTGAAACCGGAGTGGCTCATGCCAGTCAGAAACCGAGGGCACCCCCAACTCCTGCGGAAACACCTTGGCCCCCGGCGTCAGCCGTGTCACCAACGCGCGGACCTGCGTGTGCATGAAGCGGCCCAGCCGCTCCAGTTCCTCGCGCGCACCCGGTATCTCTGCCATCAGCCCCCTGCAGAACGCTAACTCAAGCGCAGCAGCGTGCCCAGACCGAGCACCTGAACTTCCTTTCCTCTGGCGTCCAGTGGGATCAGCGCCGAGGCTGGGCCTACTCCGCCGTCCAGGAGGACCGGTCCACGTTCGTCGAGCGAGCACCCCGCGCCAGCTCCAGGCATTGGGGCTCCCACCGCCAGGATTTCCCTACTGGACTCCGGAGACTCTGGCCGGGAGGCAGGTACACTCCCGCTCCACAGCAGCGTGTCCACGCCCGGTGGCATACACGAGGTAGACCGCCACCAGCGCCTTCTCGACCTTGCCCGCCGTGCCGGTGTACGGCGCCCACGTGGTCGACGACGTACTCACGCTGATCGTCATGAACTGCGTCCGCGTCCCACTTCGCCCGCTCCAGAAGATGCTGCATTCCATCCGGTGTGGCCTCACCGGCCCACTCCGCGATCGTCCAGCAGCCCTCGGACGAACTTCCCCATCCGGCGGCGGGGTTCGGCACGCGCGGACCGTCCGGCTGTGCGCCGCATCAGCCCTGCGAAGTCATCGTCCCAACGGCCCGGGTCTACGCTGTGACCAGCGGCCACCGCCTGATCTTCAGTCTTCACACACCGATGATCGCCGGTGGCCGCAGGGCTGCCCCCATCTGGTGCTGTTAGCGGCGTACTTGGTGCTGACGGTCACCCCCTGGCGGCACCGGTTCTCGCCCCGGGGTATCTGCTGCTCAGCCCCGGGATCAGTGCCGCCGCCACCGCCAGGTGCATCAGAGCGAGGGAGGCCCGGGTGCCGCCGTCCATGCCGTCGCCGATGAGCGGCAGGAAGGACACGGCCAGTACGGCGCCGGCCACCCCGGTCCAGATGGTGCGGGCACGCCGTACCCCGAACCGCTCCAGGACGGCCAGGAGTCCCCAGCCGGAGAGCGACGCGTGCAGTGCGACAACCGCCACGGGCGCGGCGCCGATGTCGAGTGTCTGCTCACCGTCGGCGATCCGCAGCCGGTGCCTCAGCAGTGGGTCCGCGACCAGCCACACCAGGACTGGGGCCAGGACGGCCAGGGCCGTAACCCTCAGGCGCCTTCTCCGCGCGCTCACTTGGCGCCCCCCGAGAGCGCCCCGTGCAGGAAGACCTCCACGAGTTCCTGCGAGGTCAGGTCGGGCTCGTCCTCCGTACGCGGCTGGGTGAAGAGCAGCCCGATGAAGAGGGCCGCGATCTGCTCCGGCGGCCGACGCAGGGCGGCCTTGTCGGGCTCCAGCAGCTCCGTGAGGGCCGCGCGGATACGGGTCGTCGACTCTTCGCGGCCCGCGCCGCGCACCGTGCCAGGGTGCTTGCCACCGCCGTGCCCGAGCGAGCCGATGATCGCGCCAAGCCGGTCCATGTGCGCCTGGAGCGCCTCGGCCGCCTCCGCGAGCCGGTCGGGCAGCGGCTGGGACACGTCGATCGCGCCCAGCTCGCGGATCGCGTGCTCGGGGGAGAGCGCCTCCGCAATGCAGGCTTGCAACAGCTCGTCCTTGTCGGCGAAGACGCGGAAGATCGTGCCCTCTCCGATGCCCGCGGCGCGGGCGATCTTGGCGGTCGTCACGGCGGAGCCGTACTCGGTGATCAGCGGGATCGCGGTCTGCATGATCATTTGGCGGCGCTGCTCCGGTGACATGCCGGGGGCACGGCGGCGAGTGGTCTGGTTCTCCTTGGGTGCTGTCATGGCCACGAGTGTACGGAGTGAGTACTCACTCCGTCAATGAATGAGTGAGTACTCACTCCGCTTACTTACTGCGGCTGGAGTATTAGCCCTGATGGGCGTGCGGCACGACGGCCCGACGGCGCACCCCCGGAGTTCGCCCGTCCTGCGAGCGAGGGGTGCGCCTGCGGGCAGGGCCAGCCGCCGGATCATGCCCGGCGGTCACTCACCGGGTGGTGTAGCCCCCGTTGGCGAAGATGGTCTGGCCGGTGATCCACCAGCCGTCCGTGGCGAGGAAGAAGACCAGCGGGACGATGTCCTCGATCTTGGTGAGCTGGTTGCCGAGCGCCTGGGACTTGTGGAACTCCACGCGCTCGGGGGTCTCCTGGCCGTAGAAGAAGGGGGTGTCCATCGGGCCGGGGGCGATGTTGTTGACGGAGATGCCCCGGGCGGCGAACTCCTTGGCTGCGGCCCGCGTGTAGTGCTCGACCGGGGCCTTGCTTCCGGCGTACGTCGAGTAGCCGTCCGTGAACGCGGCCAGCAGCGCGGTGACGATCGTGATCAGCTTGCCGTTGTCGTTGAGGTGCTTGCCCGCCTCGCGCATGAAGAAGTAGGCGGCCTTGGAGTTCACCGCCGCCATCCGGTCGTACTCCTCCTCGGAGGTCTCCACGATCGGCTTGCGCAGCACCATGCCCGCGGTGTTCACCGCGACGTCGATACCACCGAACTCCTCCTTGGCCGACGTGAACAGCCGCTCCGCGACGTCCACCTGGGACAGGTCTCCCTGGACGGTGAGGGACTTGCCGCCGGCCGCCTCCACGGCCTTGGCGGTCTCCTCGGCGTCGGGCCTGGTCGCGTCCGAGTGGTAGTGGATCACCACGTTCGCACCCTGTTCCGCAGCGGTACGACTGATCAGGCCGCCCAGGTTCTTCGCTCCGGCACCGACAAGCACGGTCTTGCCGGACAAGGTGCTGCTGCTCATGTGGGTGCCTTTCTCACTGGGCGGAGCCCGGGAAACCGGTCCTGGACATTGGGAACCCTTCCCCCGCCCCCACAAGATCGCAACCGCACGACGCGGCGTGAACGTGAAAAGGGGCGGCGCCGACCGCCCTGGGCCCACAGTTCCTCTGCATACGCGGGCCCGATCCGGACGATCCGCCGGTGGTGCCCTTGCGGGGGACACCGGCAGGGCGAATCGGCTCGGTGGACCAGACCGTAAGGACACTTTGTCTCCATGTAGTCCACACAATTCGCACATGTCCGGAGGAACCCGAATGAAGCGCCTCCCCGGCTTCCCCCAGACGGTCCGCCGCCCGTGGCTCCCGCGCCAGGACGCGCCTGCTCGCGTGGTCCCTGCCGGCCGTACTGCTCGCTTCCTTGGCGCAGACGGTCATCGCGCATCCCGCAGCCGCGGCCACCCCGCCCACGGGCGACCGCTGGATGGGCCGCGACTCCCCTTCCGAGGGGGAGCCACCGCTCGCCTTCCGCGTCTCCAGCGGCGACCCGGGCTTCGGGCCCCACGACTGGACCGTGCCGCGCCTCGCCGTGATGCCGCTCGGCGACTCGATCACCCAGGGCGTCGGCAGCACCACCCGCTCCGGCTACCGGGCCGAGCTGTGGAACCTGCTCCGGAACCGCGCACCCGTGCTGGACTTCGTCGGGTCGCAGAAGCACGGGCAACTGCCCGACACCGACCACGAGGGCCACTCCGGCCGGCTGATCGACCAGATCGTCGCCGCGTCCCCGGACACCGCGATCTCCGTCGCCTCCCTCGTGCCGTCCGCCTCCCCGGCGGTCCAGACGAGGATCAACGCGTACAACGCCACCATCCCCGGCATCGTGGCGGCCCGGCAGTGCCAGGGCCACAAGGTGTCGTACGTCGGCATGTCGACAGCCCTGATCACGGCCGACCTCAACGACCGCCTGCACCCGAACGACGCGGGCTACCTGAAGATGGCCCGCGTGTTCGCCGACGGCATCTCCCGGATCGCGCGGTCGGGCCAGATCGTGCCGGGGGTCGCCGTCAGGCCCGCCACGCCGCGAACCTCCCACAGTGCCATCGCATCCGGCCCCGGCATCCGGACGGCCGATGAGCGCGTGCCGTCACTTCTTGCCGATGCGCACCACGTCCCCCGCCCCGCCGCCCGCGAGGACCTCGATGCTGACCCCGGTGGCGGGGTCCGTGAAGCTCTGGCCCGGTGTGTGGGCGGCCATGTCCAGCGGGGTGCAGCCGGCGGGCGGGGTGGCGGTGGGGTTCGCGTTCACGACCCTGACCGGGCCCTCACCGGTCGGGGTCGAGGAGTTGACCCGGTAGACCAGGACTCCGGTGGAGCAGGCGGAGGAGTCGCTGCCCTCGGCCCTGCGGGACTCCGCCACGTACGCCGTCGTCGGGCCGGTGCGCACGACGGCGATCTTGGTGCCGCCGGGGCGTTCCACCGGAGTGAGGCGGACCGTGCGCCGTCCGGGCGCGGACAGGCAGGTGACCTGGTCGTCGCGGATCCAGCCGAGCTTCCAGGAGTGCCAGCCGAGGTACTGCGGGGCGGCGCCCGCGATGTTGCCCATGACGTCCCAGCCGCCCACGTACTGGTGGGTGGCTCCGGTGAAGGAGTACAGGTCCGGCAGGCCGAAGGTGTGGGCGGTCTCGTGGGCGACGACCTTGTGGCCCCAGCGCCACATGTCCTGGCCGAAGGTGACGGCCCACTTCAGCCGGGTGCCGTCGGCGGTGATGCCGGGGGTGGCCGGGTCGTAGAGGTACGTCGGCGAGAACGGGATCGCGGTCGCCGCCCTGGCGGGGACGACCCGGACCATGTCGTACCGGGAGAAGTCCGTGTACGGGTCGGCGGCGCGGACCGCGTCGCGCAGGTACTTCTCGTGGGTCTCGAAGGTGAGGCCGCGCTCGAAGCCGTACGAGGTGGAGTCGGCGGGCATCCGTGTCCAGCGGTCCGGCGAATCGGTGTCGAGCCGGAGTCGGCCGTAACTGGCCCTGGCCAACCATTCGGCGGAAGGAGCGAGTTGGGCCGCGTACGCGTCCGTGGAGCCGGTGGCCGGCGCGTCCGGGAAGTCGACGAAGAGGGTCAGGACACGGCGGGTTCCGGTGGACGGCTGGAACTGGTTCCGGTCCGTGTCGTGCCCCTCGTCGGTCCAGCCGGTCGCCCCCTTGATCGCGCAGGTGGAGGCGGCGGAGGAGGGGGCTGCGGAGGAGGAGGCGCCGGAGGAGGCGGCGCCGGAGGACGGGGCGGCGGAAGCGGGCGCGCCGAGCGTGAGATACGGGACAAGAACGAGCGCCGGCACGAGGTGGCACAGCCGGATCGGCAGAACAGGCATGTCTCTCCTGGGAGCGAGAAGGGCACGCCCCACAGGGGCGCGGGACTGTACGGAATATGCGGCTCCGCCGCGCGGGCACGACCAGCCACGCTGCCGCCGCAGATGAACGACAACACCTCGGAGGGCACTTCGGAGGCCACACCGCGAACCCGAGCGGAGCGCTCAGCTCCGGCCCGCCGCCATGTCCATCAGGCGTGCGAGCACCCTCCCGCCCGACGCGGAGACGCCGTCGTGTTCCCATTCGTTGGTGACCCACGTGCGGGTGGCGCCCACCTCGCGGGCCGTGCGCAGGGAGAGTCCGGCGTCCACGTACATGTCGTCGTGGTAGACGATCGCGGCCAGCGGCACCCGGTTGGCGGCGAGGCGGTCCGGGTCGTACAGGGCCGGCCAGTCGGTGCGGGCGGCCAGCAGGTCGGCGGCGTCCGCGAAGGGGCGCAGGCCCGCGATCTCCCGGACCATCCAGGGGTACATCATCTCCCCGGTGAGCAGCAGCGGGTCCGCGTCCTCGGCGAACTCCGGGAAGCCGGCCAGCGCACGGTCGGCCGCCCAGCCGGTCGCGCTCGCGGCACCCTGTGCGAACAGCGACTCCTGCAGGACGACGAACAGCGGGTTGTCGGTGAAGCCGGTGAGGCCCCGCACCTGGTGGAGGAAGGTGTCGGTCAACTCGCCCGCCGCGTCCAGCGCTTCGTCGAGCAGCCAGTGGATCCGCTCGAAGCCGTCGCCCATGCCGAGGGCGAGACCGAGGGTGCGCAGCCGGCGGACGGTGAGCCGGTCCCCGTCGGGCAGCCGGACGTCCCTCGACGCGAGCAGGTCCGCGATCCTGCGCAGGAGCGGCGCGTCGTCCGGGTAGCGGGCGTAGAAGTCGAGGACGCGGTCGCGGACGCGCGGGTAGGTGCGGGCGTACACGTCGTCGGCGGTGGCCGCGAGGCCGGGCAGGCCGCCCGTCACGTAACAGGCCCGCAGCCCTTCGGGTGCCCGGGAGAGATAGGTGAGGGTGATGAACCCGCCATAGCTCTGGCCGAGCGTCTCCCAGGGCTCGTCGCCGCAGAGCCGGCGGCGGACCAGCTCGGCGTCCGCGACGATCGCGTCGGCGCGGAAGTGGCCGAGGTACGAGGCGAGTTGCTCGGGGGAGGCGAAGCGGGACGCCGCCCGAGCGGTGACGGGGGTGGAGCGGCCGGTGCCGCGCTGGTCGAGCAGGAGCACCCGGTGGGTCTTGAGCGCGTGGGCGAGCCAGCCGGGCGAACCGGCCGACGGGCGGGGCGACTTGCCGCCGGGTCCGCCCTGCAGATAGAGGAGCCAGGGGAGTTGCTCGTGCGCCCGTGCGGGGTCGACCACCTCACGGGCGAAGACCTGGAGGGTCGGGCCGTGCGGGACGGCGTGGTCCAGGGGGACGGTGAAGACGTGGTCGACGGTCGCGTGGGCGGGGTTCATGGATCATCTCTTTCGTGGTCGCTTTCTGGCGGGTCCCTTCGGGTCCTCGCCCCTGGCCCAGAGGGAACGGACATGGCCCAGGTGCTCGGCCATGCACTCCTCGGCACCCCGCGCGTCACCCGCCAGCATCAGATCGAGGAGCTCCAGGTGCTCCTCGGCCGAGGGGATCAGCTCGCCGCGCTCGTCCAGCGCGGTCAGCCCGTACAGGCGCGACCGCTTGCGCAGGTCACCGACCGTCTCCACCAGGCGCTCGTTGCCGGAGAGTGCGAGCAGGGAGAGGTGGAAGAGGCGGTCGGCCTCCAGATAGCCGATGAGGTCGTGGTCGCGGGCCGCGCGAACGATCTCGTCGGCGACCGGCCGCAGCGCCTCCAGGTCCTCGCGGGCGGCGGACCTGGTGATGCGTCCGACGAGGGGAATCTCGATCAGGGCGCGGATCTCGGTGTACTGGTCCAGGTCGCGCTCGTTGACCTCGGTGACCCGGAAGCCCTTGTTGCGGACGGGCTCGACCAGGCCCTCCCGGGCCAGGTCGAGCATCGCCTCGCGCACCGGGGTCGCCGAGATCCCGAAGTCCTCGGCGAGGGCCGGTGCCGAGTACACCTCGCCCGGCTGCAGCTCGCCGGAGACCAGGGCCGCCCGCAGTGCGTGGGCGACCTGGTCGCGCAGCCGTTCCCTGGTGGCGTTGAGGTCGCGCTGTTTCAGATGCCCCATGTCGTTGGTGATCCCTTCGTACCGGAATGGATCACCAGCGTACAATTTCACATTGCTTTCGCAGGTGAGAGGGTGTAGGTGCGGCTGGAGGTGTAGAACTCCAGGGCCGCGTGGCCCTGTTCGCGGGGCCCGTAGCTGGAGGACTTGGTGCCGCCGAAGGGCAGGTGGAAGTCGACGCCGCTGGACGGCGCGTTGATCCTGATCATTCCGGTGTCGATCCGGTCAAGACCGCCCAGGGCCGTGTCCAGGTCGGTGGTGTGCACCGAGGTGACCAGGCCGTACGGCACCGAGTTGGTGATCCTGACCGCGTGGGCCAGATCGTCGGCCGGCAGCAGGGCCGCCACCGGTCCGAAGACCTCCTCGCGCAGCAGCCGGTGCCCCGGGGACACCCCGTCGACCAGGGTCGGGGCCGCGTACCAGCCGGGGCCGTGGGGCACGGAACCGCCGGCGAGTGTGCGCAGGCCGTGCCAGGCGCCGCTGACCTGTTCGCGGGCGTACTCGCTGATGAGCGGCCCGCACACGGTGGTGGGGTCGGCCGGGTCGCCCACCGGGACGGCCCGCAGCGCCTCGGCGAGGGC
The DNA here is from genome assembly GCF_055579625.1 of Streptomyces sp. NPDC032721. Classification (NCBI taxonomy): domain Bacteria; kingdom Bacillati; phylum Actinomycetota; class Actinomycetes; order Kitasatosporales; family Streptomycetaceae; genus Streptomyces; species Streptomyces sp. NPDC032721. The sequence goes on from NZ_JBVIMX010000003.1 coordinate 216,777, forward strand.
CTCCCGCAGCGGGTCGAGCGCGGCGCCGACCGCGATGACGCGGCTGGTGGCGGTGCACTTCTGGCCGGCGTACCCGGCGATCGCGGCGGCGATGTGGGAGGCGGCCTGCTCGATGTCGGCGTCCGGCAGGACGAGGGCCGCGTTCAGTCCGCCCATCTCGCACTGGACCGGGACGCCCCGGCCGGTGGCGACACGGACGACGGCCTGACCGACGGCCGTCGAGCCGGTGAAGGAGACGGCGTCGGCGGCGGTGACCAGGGCGTTGCCTTCAGTGGCGCCACCGGGCAGGAGGGTGAACACCCCCGCGGGCAGGGCCTGTTGGATGATTTCGGTCAGGCGCTGGGCACAGGCCGTGGCCTCGGGGGCGGGCTTGAGGACGACCGCGTTGCCAGCGGCGAGCGCCGGGGCGGCCTTCCACGTCGGGATGGCGAAGGGGAAGTTCCAGGGCGTGATGAGCCCGGCGACCCCGTGCGGGCGGCGGCGGGTCAGCAGCAGCCCCGGGCCCGCCGCCGGTTCGTGGACGGCGCCGGTGGGCTCGTAGGGGGCCTGGGCGTAGTACCGCCAGATCGCGGCGGTACGCGCCACCTCGCCCCGGGCCTCGGTGAGCGGCTTGCCCACTTCGCGTACGGCGAGAGCGGCCAGCTCCTCCGCGGCGGCCTCGACGGCCGCGGCGACCGCGCCGAGCGCCGCCGACCGGGCCGCGGCCCCGCCGGCCAGCCAGCCGGGCTGGGCCACGCGGGCCCGCTCCACGGTGTCCACCGCGGCGAACGCCCCGGGGGCCGGGAGATGGACCAGTACGTCGTCGGGGTCTGCCGGGTTGCGGGAGGTGAAGGTGGTTACGGCGGTGGTCACAGGAGGAAGCCTCCGGGGAAGGGGTCGTCCGGGTCGAGGAAGTACTGGGCGGTACCGGTGATCCAGGCACGCCCCGTGATGGTCGGTACGACGGCGGGAAGCCCGCCGACCTCCGTCTCGGCGACGAGCCGGCCGGTGAACTCCGTACCGATGAAGGACTCGTTGACGAAGTCGCGGTCCAGTGGCAGTTCGCCGCGGGCGTGCAGCTGGGCCATCCGGGCCGAGGTGCCCGTACCGCAGGGCGAACGGTCGAACCAGCCGGGGTGGATGGCCATCGCGTGCCGCGAGCGGTGGGCGTCGGAGCCGGGAGCGGCGAGGTAGACGTGCTTCACCCCGGCGATCTCCGGCTGCTCCGGGTGGACCGGGCGGTCGGGCGAGGCGTTGATCGCGTCCATGATGGCCAGGCCGGCGTCCCGCAGGTCGTCCTTGCGGGCCCGGTCGAAGGGCAGGCCGAGCGCGTCGAGTTCGACGAAGGCGTAGAAGTTGCCGCCGAAGGCGAGGTCGTAGGTGACCGTTCCGTACCCGGGGACCTCCGCCTTGCGGTCCAGGCCGACGCAGAAGGCGGGCACATTGGTGAACGTGACCGACTTCGCGGCACCGTCCTTCACCTGTACGTCGACGCTGACCAGCCCGGCCGGGGTGTCGAGCCGCACGGTGGTGACGGGCTCGGTCACGGGCACCATGCCCGTCTCGACGAGGACGGTGGCCACGCCGATCGTGCCGTGCCCGCACATCGGCAGCAGCCCGGACACCTCGATGTAGAGGACTCCGAAGTCGGCGTCGGGGCGGGTGGGCGGCTGGAGGATGGCCCCGCTCATGGCGGAGTGCCCCCGGGGCTCGTACATCAACAGCGTACGGAGATGGTCGAGTTGGTCGATGAAGTGCAGCCGACGCTCGGCCATGGTGGCGCCGGGGACCGTCCCGACGCCACCGGTGATCACGCGGGTGGGCATGCCTTCGGTGTGCGAGTCGACCGCATGGAAGACATGACGAGTACGCACGGAGATTCGTCCTTTCAGCTCTGTGTCAGCAGGGGCAGGGGGTCCGACCGGGTCAGCGGTGGCCTTCTGCCGCGGCCTTCTCGGTGGCCTCGCGCACCCCTGCCTCGATCGCCCCGGTGAGCGGGTGGCGCGGCGGGCGGGTGGGGCCGCCGCGGCGGCCGACGATGTCCATCGACAGCTTGATGGACTGTACGAACTCCGTCTTGGAGTCCCAGCGCAACAGGGAGTGGAGGGACTTGTAGAGCGGCAGGGCCTTCGAGAGGTCACCGGCGACGGCGGCGTGGTACAGCTCGGAGCAGGCGGCGGGGAAGGCATTGGGGTATCCGGCGATCCAGCCGACGGCCCCGGCCAGGGCGAGCTCCAGGAGCACGTCGTCGGCGCCGATCAACAGGTCGAGCTCCGGGGCGAGTTCGCCGATCTCGTACGCCCGGCGCACATCGCCGCTGAACTCCTTGACTGCGACGATGCTGCCCTCGGCGTGCAGAGCGGCGAGCAGGGCCGGGGTCAGGTCGACCTTGGTGTCGATGGGGTTGTTGTATGCCACCACCGGCACTCCGGCCTTCGCCACCTCGGCGTAGTGGGCGCGGACGGCCTGCTCGTCGGCGCGGAAGGCGTTCGGCGGCAGCAGCAGGACCGAACCGCAGCCGGCCTCGCCCGCCTGATCGGTCCAGCGGCGGGCCTCGGCGCTGCCGTACGCGGCGACGCCGGGCATCACGCGCGCCCCGTCGCCCGCCGCCTCGACGGCGGTGCGGACCACTTGGGCGCGCTCCTCGTCGGTGAGGGTCTGGTACTCGCCGAGGGAGCCGTTCGGGACGACGCCGTCACAGCCGTTGTCGAGGAGCCATCGGACGTGCTCGGCGTACGCGTCGTGGTCGACGGAGAGGTCGTCGCGGAACGGCAGCGTGGTGGCGACCATGATGCCGCGCCAGGGGCGGGTGGGGTTCCAGGTGGCAGTCATGCGAGGGGCCCTTCTGTGGTGTGTGACATGTTACTCAGTGGAGTGCGGCACCCCCGAAGGGGTGTGCGCGGGGGATCAGCTGGGGATCAGCTGGTGGTTCTGGGTGATGTGGCGGGGGAGCCGCCCGGCTCCGGGAGTGCGCCGAGTGCGGCGAGCGTGACCGGCACGGCGATCGGGCGGCGTTCGGCGAGGGGTTCCACCGCGCCGCGGTTCACCGCGCCGCCGTTCGTCGCACCCCGGTCCGCCGCACCGCCGTCGGCCGAGCCGCCGTCCGCGGTGCTTCCGTCCGCGGCGTCTGCGCCCGCCGCGAGGCAGGCCACGGCCGTTCCGCAGGTCCGCCCCTGGCACCAGCCCATGCCGGCCCTGGTGAGGAGCTTGACGCTGCGCGCGTCGCGGGCCCCCAGTTCGGTGACCGCCTCATGGATGCATCCCGCGGTCACCTCCTCGCAGCGGCACACCTCGGTGTCGTCGGCCAGCCAGCGTGGCCAGCCGGATCCGGGTGCGTGGGCGGCGGTCATGACATCGGCGAACCTGCGCATACGGCCCCGGCTGCGAAGGAGTTTGCCGGCCCGGCCGCTGTGCGTGGGCCGCAGCCCCAGCCGCGCGGCGATCGCAAGAGCGGCCAACTCGCCCTCGGTGCAGGCAAGTTGGACTCCGCCGATGCCACCGGTCTCGCCCGCGGCCCACAGGTTCCGTACCGAGGTCTCCTGGCGGTCGTCCAGGACCAGGGCGGAAGTGCGGTCGGACAGCGGGCGGGTGGCGCAGCCGAGCGTGGTGGCCAGCTCGATCTGCGGGACGAGCCCGTGCCCCACGGCCAGCGCGTCGCACGCGATCCGGCGGCCCGACCTCCGTACGGGCCGCCAGTCGGCGTCGAGCCGGCTGACGGTGACGGCCTCCACCCGGTCGGTGCCGTGCACCTCGGTGACCGCGCTGCGCAGCCGCAGCGGGACCCGGTGCCGCAGCAGCGCGCTGCCGTGCACGGCAGCTTCGACGAGCTTGTGCGGGTTGGCCGCGAGGGCGACGGGGTGGCGGGCGTAGCGCAGATAGCCGGCCGCCTCGACCACGGCGGGCACCCGCGCTCCGGCCGCGGCGAGCGAGGAGGCGACCGCGAGCAGCAGCGGACCGCTCCCGGCCACGACGACGCGTTTGCCGGGCAGTACGAGCCCCGACTTGAGCATGGCCTGGGCGCCGCCCGCGCCCACCACCCCGGGCAAGGTCCAGCCCGGGAAGGGGAGTTGGCGTTCGTACGCCCCCGTCGCGAGCAGGACAGTCCTGGCGCGCACCTGGACCGGCTGCTCCCCGTTGCCGTCGTCGCCGGTGACGGCGTGGACCGTCCACAGGCCGTCGGTCTCCTTGGTCACGGTCCAGACATGGTGTCCCGCGAGGTGGGTGACGTCGCTCGCCGCCAGCCGACGGTACAGCCCGGCGAAGGTGGACCAGTCGTGGTGCAGCGCTTCGGGGCGCACCGCCCCCATGGCCGGTGCGGGGTGCCGGTAGAACTGCCCGCCGCTCTGCGGTGCGGCGTCCAACAGAGCGACGCTCACGCCGAGTTCGGCCGCGGTGACGGCTCCCGCGAGACCGGCGGGGCCCGCTCCGATCACCGCGAGGCCGTACGGTTCAGCTGCCGGTGCGGTCATGGCCGTGTCCCTCCTGGGTGGTGATCGCGTCGCCGGGGCGTGCCGGTACCAGGCAGGCCCTGCGGTTGGGTTCGCCGTTGACGGTGGCCAGGCAGTCGTAGCACTGCCCGATGCCGCAGAACGCGCCGCGCGGGCGGCCGCCGTTGCGGGTGGTGCGCCAGGCGAGGATGCCCGCGTCCCAGAGCGCGGCGGCGATGCTCTGTCCCGGCAGGCCGGTGACGGGGCGGCCGTCGAAGGTGATCTCGAACTCGGCTCCGGGCTCGGCGCCCACGAGGCCGGCGGGGGTGCGCTCACGCGCCATCGTGCGGGTCCTTCCGGGGGGAGGGGTCGGGAGAAGTGTGCGGGGACGGGTCCGCGAACCGGTCCGGCCTGAACGGCTCCAGGGGCAGCGGGGGTTCCTCGCCCGTCAGCACCCGCGCGACGAGCAGCCCCGTCACCGGAGCCAGTCCGACCCCCGCACCCTCGTGACCGCAGGCGTGCAGCAGCCCGGGGGTCCTGGGGTCGGCGCCGATCGCCGGGAGGTGGTCGGGCAGATACGGGCGGAAGCCCGCGTACGTCCGCATCACCCGGACCCCGGCCAGGACCGGGAAGAGCGCGGTGGCCTGGGACGCCAGCCGGCGCAGCACCTCGGTCGAGAGCGTGCGGTCGAAGCCGACGCGCTCCCGGCTCGCGCCGATCAGGACCGGGCCCGCCGGGGTGCCCTCGACCACCCCCGAGGTCTGCAGCGCCGCCGAACCGCTGGCGACGTCGGCGACATAGTCCGCCGCGTACACCTTGTGCCGCACGAGGCGGGGCAGCGGTTCGGTGACCAGGACGAAGCCCCGGCGGGGCAGGACCGGGAGGTCCACGCCCGCGAACCCGGCGAGCTCGCCGCCCCAGGTGCCCGCGGCGTTCACCACGGCACCGGCGTGGATCTCGCCGGTGGCGGTGCGTACGCCCCGTACCCTCCCGCCCTCGTCCGTGAGCAGCCCGGTGACCTCCTCGCCCAACCTCGGACGCACCCGGTCGCCCGCGGCCCGCAACAGATGTGCGGCGGCCAGGGCGGGCATGACCTGGGCGTCCTGCCGGTAGTGGAAGCCACCCGCCAGGCCGGGAGCCAGGTGCGGCTCCAGTTCCTTCAGCCGGTCGGACGGAACCTCGTCGGCCCGTACGCCGGCCTTTTGCTGGCCGGCCGCGAAGACGCGCAGGGCGTCCATCCCGGCCTCGTCCGATGCGACGACGAGACCGCCCTTGGCCTCGTACTCGACCTGGGGGAGCAGCTCGGCGAGCTCCTCCCACAACCCGGCGGAGAGCAGCGCGAGTTCGAGCTCGGGGCCGGGCTCCTTGTCGGAGACCAGGAGGTTTCCCTCACCCGCACCCGTGGTGCCGCCCGCGACGGGGCCGCGGTCGACCACGGTGACGGAGAGGCCTGCGAGCGCGGCGTAGTAGGCGCAGGCGGCGCCGACCACTCCCGCCCCGACGACGATGACATCCGAAGTTTTTCTCGTGGGCACCTCAGTAATATTTCACATGGCACAGTCGATGCCAAGGGTTCGGGGCGGGGGGTTTCGGGCGGGGGTCCGGAGGTTCGGACACGGGTGGATAACGGACCCGCCAATGCCTTGTCAGTACAATTTCACATTACTATGTTACGGGTCACATTCCAGCCAACTCCTGTGCTGGCCAACTGTTCTCGGAGTGACCACTGATGAACAAGCGCACCCTCGCCGTCCTCTCCACCGCTCTGGTGGCGTCCTTCACCCTCGGCACGACCGGCTGCTCCAGCCCGGACAAGTCCGGCGCGCGAGACGGCGGCGCCAAGAACCCCGCGACCGCCAACGCGGGCACCATGGTCGGCGGCACCCCGAAGAAGGGCGGCACCCTGACGGTCCTGTCCAACCAGGACTTCGAGCACCTCGACCCGGCCCGCAACTGGGTGGTGAACGCCATGGAGTTCGGCACCCGGACCCTCTACCGCACCCTGGTCACCTACAAGGCCGCCCCCGGCACCGCGGGCGGCGAGCTCGTACCGGACCTGGCGACCGACCTCGGCACCGCGTCCAACGGGGCCAAGACCTGGACGTTCCGCCTGAAGAAGGGGGTCAAGTACGAGGACGGGACCCCCGTCACCGCCAAGGACGTCAAGTACAACATCGAGCGGTCCTTCTCGCCCGACCTGCCGGGCGGCGCCGACTACGCGGCCCGCTACCTCAAGGGCGCCGAGGGCTACCAGGGCCCCGCCCAGGGCAAGCACCTCGACTCCATCAAAACGCCCGACGACCACACGATCGTCTTCGAACTCCGCAAGCCCTTCGCCGAGTTCCCCAACGCCACCGTGATGCCGACGTTCTCCCCGGTGCCGCAGGCCAAGGACAAGGGACCGCAGTACGACAACCGGCCGTTCTCCTCCGGCCCGTACAAGATCGAGTCCTACCAGCGCGGCAAGAAGCTGGTCCTGGTGCGCAACACCCACTGGGACGTCTCGACCGACCAGGTGCGCAAGGCGTACCCCGACAAGCTGGTCATGGTGATGGGGCTCAAGCCCAACCAGATCGACGACCGGCTGATCGCCAGCCAGGGCGCGGACGCGTCCGCCGTCTCCTGGGGTGCGCTGCGGCCGGAGAGCGCGGCCAAGGTGCTGCCCAACGCGGAGGTGCGGGGGCGGCTGATCGCCGAGTCCACCAACTGCACCGACATGGTCCAGATGCACACCGGGCGCGCCCCGTTCGACCAGGTGAAGGTCCGTCAGGCCGTGCAGTACGCGCTCGACAAGGAGCTGGTGCTCACCGCATCCGGCGGGCCCGCGTTCAACGACCTGTCCACCGCTTACATGCCCGCCACCCTCTTCAACGGCAAGCAGCCGGACACCCTGAAGATCCCGGCGGCCGGCAATGCGGAGAAGGCGAAGCAGCTGCTGAAGGAGGCGGGCAAGGAGGGCGGGTTCACCACCAAGATGACCGTCTCCAACGGTGACAAGGGGCGCGCCGAGGCGATCCAGCAGGCACTCGGCAAGGTGGGGATCAAGGTCACCATCGAGACCGTCGACCCGTCCGCGTTCTACGGGACGATCGGCGACACCAAGAACCGTACCGACATGATCTACACGGGCTGGTGCCCCGACTACCCGTCCGGGTCCACCTTCCTCCCCTTCGTCTTCGACGGCCGGTACATCAAGGAGAAGGGCAACTCCGGCAACCACTCGCTCTTCCGCGACGCCCCGACCATGAAGCGGATGGACGAGATCGCCGCCCTGACGGACGCCAAGCAGGCGGCCGCCGCCTGGCAGCAGCTGGACGGCGAGATCCTCACCAAGGCCCCGACCGTCCCGGTCCTGGTGCGCCGCTGGCCGCTGGTGCTCGGCACCAACATCGCGGGCGCCTACGGCCAGACCTCCTTCGGCGGTCAGCTCGACTACGCCACGGTCGGCCTCAAGGACCCCTCGAAGAGCCAGGGCTGAGGATCCATCAGATCATGACTCTCACTCCCGTCCCCGAAGCCAAGGACACCGCGGCGGCCCCGGCCGGCCGCGGCCCCTGGCAGCTGGCCCGCGCACAACTGCGCCACCGCACCTCCGTCAAGATCTCCCTCGTCGTGGTCGCGCTCTTCCTCGTCATGGCCGCCGCGGCCCCGCTGCTGAGCGCGCTCGGCGGCTGGTCCCCCGAGGAGTTCGACAAGAGCGCCGTCGACCCGTACCTGGGCGGTCAGCCCATCGGCGCGCTCGGCGGGATCTCCGCCGACCACTGGCTCGGCGTCGAACCCGTCACCGGGCGCGACCTGTTCGCCCGCGTCGTGCACGGCGCGCAGGTCTCCCTCCTGATCGCCCTCACCGCGACCGCGATCGTGGTGATCGCCGGCACGGCGGCCGGGATCGCGGCCGGCTACTTCGGTGGCCGCATCGACACGGTCCTCAGCAGGCTCATGGACCTGACCATGTCCTTCCCCTCCCTCATCTTCATGATCGCGATGATGTCGGTGGCCAAGGACGTCAACCGGATCCTCCTGATGACCGCCGTCATCGGCCTGTTCGGCTGGCCCGGCATCGCCCGCGTCGTACGCGGCCAGACCCTCTCGCTCAAACACCGCGAATACGTCGACGCCGCCCGCGTCGGCGGCTCGGGACCCTGGCGCATCCTCACCCGCGACGTTCTGCCGGGCGTCGCGGGGCCCGTCATCGCGTACACCACCCTGATCGTCCCCGGCATGATCGCCACCGAGGCGGCCCTCAGCTATCTGGGGGTCGGCGTGCGCCCGCCCACCCCGTCCTGGGGCCAGATGATCGCCGAGAGCGTCGCCTTTTACGACACGGACCCCATGTACTTCGTCATCCCGAGCGTCTGCCTCTTCCTCACGGTGCTCGCGTTCACCCTGCTCGGCGACGCCCTGCGCGACGTCCTCGACCCGAGAGGAAGCCGTACGTGACCCTCTACCTCGGCCGCAGGCTGCTCGGCGTCATCGGCGTGCTCATCGCGATCGCCGCCGTCACCTTCACCATCTTCTACGTCCTCCCGTCCGACCCGGCCGCCACGGCCTGCGGCAAGTCGTGCAGCGCCGAGCGACTGGCGGCGATCCGCGTCCACATGGGCCTCGACCAGCCGATCTGGCAGCAGTTCTGGGAATTCCTCTCCGGCATCTTCACCGGCCGCACCGTCGGCAGCGGCAAGTACGCCCTGCACTGCGACTTCCCGTGCCTGGGCTACTCGTACGAGAACAGCGAATCCGTCTGGGACCTCCTCATGGACCGGCTGCCGGTCTCCGCCTCGCTCGCCCTCGGCGCGGCGGTGCTGTGGCTGACGCTCGGCCTGTCCGCGGGAGTCCTCGCCGCCCTGCGCAAGAACACCCTCACCGACCGGATCCTGATGGTCGGCGCGGTCGGCGCGGCCTCCATGCCGGTGTACTTCACCTCGATGATGCTGATCTACGGCCTCATCCGGGTCGCCGGACTGCTCCCGTACCCGACCTACGTCGCCTTCGGTGCGGACCCCGTCCACTGGGCGAGCAACCTGCTGCTGCCCTGGGTGGCGCTCGCCGTGCTGTACGCGGCCATGTACGCGCGCCAGAGCCGCAGTTCGATGATCGAGACGATGGCGGAGCCGTTCATCCGCACCGCCCGCGCCAAGGGGCTGCCGCGTCGCACGGTCGTCGTCAAGCACGGGTTGCGGGCGGGCATGACCCCCATCCTGACCCTCTTCGGCATGGACCTCGGCGGTCTGCTCGCGGGCGCCGTCATCACCGAGTCCATCTTCGGCCTGCCGGGCATCGGACGGCTCTTCTACGGAGCCCTGTCCACCGGCGACCAGCCGGTCATCCTCGGGGTGACCCTGCTCGCCGCCACCTTCATCGTCGTCGCCAACCTCGCCGTCGACCTGCTCTACGCGGTCGTCGACCCGAGAGTGAGGCTGTCATGACCGTACAGAAGCAACCCCTGCTGTCCGCGGACAGGCAACCCTCCCGGGCCGGGGACCGGCAACCCCTGCTGTCCGCGCGGGACCTGACTGTCACCTTCCCCACCAGGCACGGCCCCGTCCGCGCGGTGGACCAGCTCAGCTTTGACGTCCACCGCGGCCGCACCCTCGGCATCGTCGGCGAGTCGGGATCCGGGAAGTCCGTCACCTCGATGGCCGTCCTCGGCCTGCACACCAGCGCCGAGGTCACCGGCTCCCTCACCCTCGAAGGGCAGGAGCTGATCGGCCGCACCGAGCGCGAACTGAACCGGCTGCGCGGCCGCCGGATGGCGATGATCTTCCAGGACCCGCTCTCCAGCCTGCACCCCTACTACACGGTCGGCGAGCAGATAGCCGAGCACCACCGCGTCCACTTCAACTCCCGGCGAGGGGCGGCCCGCCGGATGGCCGTGGAGATGCTCGGCGAGGTCGGTATCCCCGAGCCTGCGCGCAGGGCGGGCGAGTACCCGCACCAGTTCTCCGGCGGCATGCGCCAGCGCGTGATGATCGCGATGGCACTGGCCTGCGAACCGGAGCTGCTCATCGCGGACGAGCCGACCACCGCCCTCGACGTCACCGTCCAGGCCCAGATCCTGGAACTGATCGCCCGGCTCCAGGAGCAGCGCGGACTCGCCGTCGTCATGATCACCCATGATCTCGGGGTGGTCGCCCGGGTCGCCCACGAGGTACTGGTGATGTACGGCGGCCGGGCCGTCGAACAGGCCACGGTGGACACCCTGTTCGCCGCCCCCGCCCACCCCTACACCCGGGGGCTGCTCGACTCGCTGCCCCGGCTCGACGACCCCGACGACGTACCGCTGCGGGCGATCCCCGGCAGCCCGCCGTCGCTGCTCACCCCCGCACCCGGCTGCGCGTTCGCGCCCCGCTGCGCCCGCGCCGCGAGCGCGACGGGCAGTGAGCGGCTGCGCTGCGGGACCGAACGGCCCCTGCTCACCGGACCGGCCGGCCATCCGGCCGCCTGCCACTTCCCCGCGTACGAAGGCATCACCTCATGACCACACATGCCCAACCGCTCCTGCACGTACGGGACTTGACGGTCGCCTTCCCCGGCAAGCGGCGCAGCGCGCCACCCGTGCGGGCCGTCGACGGCATCACCTTCGAGGTGGCCCAGGGGGAGACCCTCGGCCTGGTCGGGGAGTCCGGCTGCGGCAAGTCCACCACCGGACGCGCGATCGTCAGGCTCCTCGAACCCACCACAGGGTCGGTCACCTACGACGGCCGCGACATCAGCCACCTCTCGCAGCGCGAGCTCAAGCCGCTGCGGCGCGAACTCCAGATGGTCTTCCAGGACCCGCACTCCTCCCTCAACCCCCGCCAGACGGTCGCCCGGATCATCTCCGACCCCCTTCTGGTGCAGGGGAGTTCGGCGGCCGACGCCCACAAACGCGCGGTCGAGCTGATGGAACTCGTCGGGCTCATCCCCGAGCACGTCGACCGCTATCCGCACGAGTTCTCCGGCGGGCAGGCCCAGCGCATCGGCATCGCCCGCGCGCTCGCCACCGGACCCCGCCTCATCGTTGCCGACGAACCGGTCTCGGCCCTCGACGTCTCCGTACAGGCCCAGATCGTCAACCTCATGGAACGCCTCCAGCAGGAGCTGGGCCTCGCCTACCTCTTCATCGCCCACGACCTGTCGGTGGTCAAGCGGGTCTGCGACCGGGTCGCCGTGATGTACCTCGGCCGGATCGTCGAGATCGGCGCCAAGGAACGGGTGTACGCGGCCCCCGCCCACCCCTACACCCGCGCCCTGCTCTCCGCCGTACCCCTGCCCGACCCGGCGGCCGAACGGGCCCGCGAGCGCATCATGCTCCTCGGCGACCCGCCCAGCCCCGCGGCGCCGCCGCCCGGCTGCACCTTCCACCCCCGCTGCCCGAAGGCGCAGGACGTGTGCCGCACCGAGGCACCGCTGCTGCGGATCGCCGCGCCGGGCGAGGCGCGGCAGGTCGCCTGCCACTTCCCCGAGGCGGCCTGAACGAGAGGTGGGTGTGCCCCGGAACCGCGTGCGGTTCCGGGGCACACCCGTGTCTGCGGGACTGCTCCTTACTCGGCGGCGGCCGGCAGCCGGCCGCATTCGCCGCCGGCGCACTTGCTCAGCCAGTCGGCGAAGTCGGCGTCGTACCTGGTGCCGATGGTGTCGCGGAGCAGGCTGTAGGCCGCCTCGTACTCGCCCGCACGGTAGTGGCCGAGCAGGGTGGCCACGTCCTGGGGGTGCGACTGGAGCAGGTAGCGGACGCCCAGGTAGCCCCACTGGTAGATGCGGGTGGTGTCGGCGTTCTCGTAGGTGGTCCCGAAGAGCTGGCTGAGCTTGTACGTGTTCTTGCCCGCCTCCTCGATCGCCCTGTCGTAGGTCAGGCCGCGGTACGAGTAGGAGAGGTACTCGGCGAAGCCCTCGATCCACATCACCGCGGGGACGGCCTGCCCGGCGGCGAAGTCGCCGTGCATGTCGTAGCGGCCGTCGAGGTAGTGGGTGTACTCGTGGTTGAGGTTCCAGATCTGGAAGGCGCCGTCCTGGGCCGCCTGCTCGTAGGCGATGAAGCGCGGCTGGTTGCCCGCGGCGGCCGGGTCGCCCTCCAGGTACATGCCGCCGTTGTTGGTGTCGATGCCGAAGACGACACCGGCGTAGGTCTTGTAGTCGGTACTGGAGTTGAAGGCGACGATCTCGATGTTGGTGTTGTTGTCGTCCTTGACGGGACCGCTGTCCTTGACGATGTTGTGGAAGACCGGGTCCTGCTTGAGGACGCTCTCGCAGGTGGCCGCCAGTTCGGCCGCGGTCAGCTGCTGTGCGAGGACCTTCGCGCTCGGACCGCAGCTGTGCTTGACCGTCAGGACGGTGTCGCGCACCCGGTCCTGCAAGTCACAGGTGCCGTAGTCGGCGCAGTTCTCCTTGTCGAACTCGGCCGTCATCTCGGCGAGTCCGACCCACAGGGGAGCGGTCCGCCCGGTGATCTGGCTGCGCCCGAGCAGCTCCTTGACCAGCGGCTTGACCGTGTCCTTGAGCTCGCCATGACGCAGGAACCGGGCGAGTTCGCGCCCGGCGTTGGAGGTCAGGTAGGACTTGTCGGTGCCGAGCAGGCCGTCGTGGGCGACGGCGAAGTCACGCAGGCCGGTGAGGACGCTCGGGTCGGCCTTCACCGCTGCCACGAACTCCGGCACCTGGTGGCCGCGGAAGAGCACGGTGTAGGTGTTGTTGACCGCCGAGAGCATCCAGTAGAACGCGTCGTAGGAGGAGTCGTAGTCCTTCAGCAGGCGCTTGACGACGTTGAGGTAGCGGGCGTTCTCCTCGGCGCTGTCGATCAGGGTGACCGCCTCGGCCAGGGTCTCGCCGTTGGCCTCGGTGACTTCGAAGGCGCGGGACGAGCCGAAGAAGGCGTCCAGGGCGCCCTGAATGGAGCTCTTCAGGGTCGGCCCGTACTCGCCGACGTTGTCCGGCTGGTTGTACTGGATGTAGTAGCCGGCCCGCAGGTAGAGCACCAGCTGGGCGGCGGAGGTGCTGTTGTTCCCCGGGTAGTCGGCGGCGACCTCCTTGAAGGCGTTGGCCACCGTGACCATCTGTTCCTCACGGAAGAGGGCCTTGGAGTCCGAACCGGCCACGCCGAACAGCGTGTTGATACAGGTGGTTTCCGACTGCTTGATCTGCTCGACCAGTGCGGCGCCGGTCTTCGAGGTGAAGTCACTGACCCTGCACTCGGCCGCGGCCTTCGCCGTGGAGCGGGCCTTCTTGCGCTGCGCGGCGTTCTGGGTCGCGGGGAGCGGTGCGCGGTGCACGGAGTTCGCGGCCCTGGCTGCCGACCGCGTGGGGGCGGTGGCATGTCCGGGTGCGAGGTCGGCGTCGAGCACGGTGGCGCTGGCGGGCTGCGGCGCGAGCCTGGGCGCCTGGGTGTTGGCCTTGGTCTTGGCGTTTGCCTGGGCCTGGGCCTTGGGCGCCTCGGCACCAGTCGGTGCCGCCGGGGCGGCCGCGCCGTGGGGGGCGAGCAGGGTGAGCCCGAGGCCGGCGGCGGTCACGGTGGGTATCAGCAGCCGGGCAAGCTTCTTCGCTGTGGGGGGTCTGCGCATGGGGATGGCCTCCAGGCCGGTCGACAGCCGTGCGTGGGGCACGGCAGTGGGGGGTGCGAACGGTGATGGCAACGGGAGTTGAGCACTCCCGCAGCTGTCATGCCCGCGGAAAGTGTGACCGTACAATTTCACAGTTCACATGCCAGTGAAAGAGGATTGCGGGCACCGAAAGAAACTGACTCGGCGTCAGGGATGGGCTGTGAGGGGGAGTTGCTGGGGGAACTTGGGGTTCCGGTCGCGCCCGGGAAGCGGGGCTCGGCTCAACTGCCGTCATCCGCGGGGCGGGCCCGCGGCGCGCCGGAGGTGAGGCCATCGGCTTCGGCGGCCATGCCGTCCGAGGAGGTCGCCTCGCGGGTGGCGGGCGACTGGGGAAGCACCTCGCCGAAGGCGCGGGAAACGCCCTGCAGGGCGGAGGTGACCTCGCTGGGGATCACCCAGAGCGTGGTGCCAGGTCCCTGTGGCTTGGGGTCGGGGTCGTTGCGGTGCACGGCCTGGAAGACCTCGTCAATGGCCCGTGACTGCCCCTCGGCCTTGAGGATCGCGGCGGTTGGAGGCGGCCGAGGTGGTGTTCGGGCAGTGGGCTGAGGCGACCGATGGCGGACACCGTCCGTCGGGCATCGTGGAGTCGGAGTCGGAGTCGGAGTCGGAGCGGCCGGTGGTGACGCCGGGTGCGGCAGGGATGCGGTTGGTTCCGGACCGTGCGCAGGGGGTGGGCCCCCAGGTGCTGACCGTGGAGTACCGGCAGATCATGGAGATCGTGACCGGGGCGGGCGGGCCGCTGCACCCCGACGGAACCCCACACCAGAACCCTGAACAGGCACTTCAGGAAGAAACGGCTTCCATGACGTGGGCAGGCTCGACTGCGCGACGCACCGCGGCGACGTGACGAGGACCAATGCTCCTGAAGGAAGCAGGGCAAGCCGAATGATGAGGTGGCTTGCCCTGCTCGGGCTGGGATGCAGCTTTCGGAAACAGCCCAGGGACTCCTGGAGTGGTCAGCTTGCGAGCCTGCCCACTCCCTGCGTGCTACGGCGTTGTGCAAACTGAGAGTGAGTAGACGGAGATGGTGCTTACCGCAGTTGGGTTGTTTCAGTTCACGTGTTCCCACCAACCGGGGGAAACGCTCAGGCGCCAGACTGTGCCGGTGTCCGCTCTGACGAGGACCCTTGCGCCGGTCTCGGGGACGCGGTACCGGTGGATGTCGATCGTCGTCTCGTCGTTGTCAGGCTCGACGGAGAATCCCAGGCGGACGATCCTGGATTTCACTTCGTCGAATTTGACCTGGTGCGAGAACTCTCCGTATGCGCTACGAAGGGGCGGTGGAACGACGGAGGGGTCATCCGGGTGCAGGCGATGAACTTGCACAGAGATGCCGAAGCACAGCCATACGTCACCTTCCTGTTGGAAGGTAAGCTCTACGAGCCCGTAGTCCCGGCGCATACTGCCCTCTGAACTGTCGTCCAGGTACTGGGCACCCAGCCTTGCTTCCCACTCGTCAGGCTGCGTGCCAATGCGTGCTCCCAGCAGGTCGCCTCGTGCGGCCACGTGGGCGTAGAAGTCCAGATCGGACATTTGCATCTTCTCCATGGCTGTGAGCTGTTTCCAGGCTGCCTGCTCTGTGAGCGAGTTGGGCTGCTGTACAAGATGAAGAAGCTCCTGGTAGACGGGTTCACGACCAAGATCGCCCGTACTGCCAGGAGCTTCGTGGTGCTTGTCTATCCTCGTCGATCGCTCTGTCCAGCCGCACCCTGCGATACCTGGGCGAGCAACTCCGGGCCCGGGAGCGGGAGATCGGGGCGCGGTGGCGGCATCTTCCCACCGGCCGCCGGGCCCTGCTCGTCCTTGCCCACCTGCGATGCGGCGACACCTACGCGCAGCTCGCCGCCGGGTTCGGCATCGGAATCGCCACCGTGTTCCGCTACGACCCTGGACGAGGCGATGACGACGATCCGCGAGAAGGCGATCGACCGCATCGGCGACGACACCCCGTACTACGCCGGGAAACACACACGCCACGGCATGAACGTCCAGGTCCTCACCGATCCGTTCGGCCGGCTGCTCCGGGCCTCGCCAGCCCTTCCGGGCTCGACCCACGACCTGACCGCGGCCCGGCAGCACGGAATCGTCGAAGTCCTCGCCCATACGGGGCTCAAATGCTGGGCGGACAAGGCGTACCAAGGAGCCGGCGGGGCCATCCGGGTACCGTTCCGGGGCCGCCCCCTCAAAGGCCGTCCTCGTCCTTCACCACGCCGCAAGATGAGGTTGGAAAACGCTCCGTGACCATGAAGAGCTACGGCCTGTTCGGTCCACACGTCGCCGATGCCCCGGGCGACGACGCCCGGGTGTCGAAGCAAGGACAGAGGCCGCGAGTCGCCGCCACCTCCGTCGGCGCCGTCCCCTCCGTCCGAACCCCAGCCGTCCGAGCCACCCGGTTCGTTGTCGTCGTCGCTGCCGCTGCCCAGATTGCTGAACCAGGAGCGGCCCCAGTCGGCGTCGATGGCGATCGGCTCGCCGTCGCGGGCGTGCGGGCGCCGGAGCCGGAAGCGGGCCGTGCCGGTGGTGTCACCCATGCCGAAGGCGACCGCGAAGGCCTGGGCCATGACGGCGTCCAACGGGTCCGGGCTCTCGTAACGCACGTCCGCCAGGGGCAACAGCACCGTGCCGGGTTCCAGGCGCCTGTGGCGCGGCGGCCGTTGCAGCAGGGCGACCCTCTGCGCGCCGCGCAGCAGCCAGGAGCTCGTGGAGTCGGCCCGCCGCAGCTCCCAGACACCCTGGGGGAGCCGCGCCTGTGCGTAACTCCTGGACTTGCGCAGTTTCTTCTTCAGGTCCAGGACGGCCGGTACGTCGCCGACGGTCATCCGCAACCCATGCGCCTGATCGGCGGTACCGGTCGTCAAGCCGTACGGTGCCCGGATCCGCACGGTGGGAGCTCCGGGCCCCCACACGTCCACGCGCACCAGACGGCGGTCGACGTGTACCTCACCCGGGACGAGGCCCGGGAAGAGTCCCACACCATCGAAGTGCCACGAACAGGCGACTACGAGATCGCTTGCCCGTCCGGTGGCCACCCGCTCGCCGAGGGCATGGTGGGGACGGCGACGTGGCCGGCCAGTCGGCCTTCCGCCCCCGTGGACCGGCGGGCCGTGGGGGCCGTCGTGCTCGGTCGGTGGGCCCATGTCCCTATTCCGTGGGTGATGTTCGCACGATAGGTTCA
The DNA here is from genome assembly GCF_055579625.1 of Streptomyces sp. NPDC032721. Lineage (NCBI taxonomy): Bacteria > Bacillati > Actinomycetota > Actinomycetes > Kitasatosporales > Streptomycetaceae > Streptomyces > Streptomyces sp. NPDC032721. The sequence continues at coordinate 233,933 of NZ_JBVIMX010000003.1, forward strand.
CCTCCACCACGCCTTCACCACATACGGGAGGACCTCCATGAGAAAAGTCATCGCCGCGACCGCTATCGCCGCAGTGGCCTTCGCCGCCCTCGCCCTCACCGCCGTTTCCTTCGGCACCGGCGCCGCCACCGCGAGCGACAGGGAGACGGGCACGGTGAAGTGGGTGGTCGAGGCGACCGCCGGGGACAAGAAGGTCGAGGTCATCAAGTAGCGGGACCACGCTCCGTCGCGGGCACGTGAACCGGAGCTCGGGGCACAGCCGGTGGACCTTCAGGTGCGCCGGGGCCGGTACCGGGGCCGATCGGTACCGGCCCCGGCGCACGGGGTCACTTGGTCTGCGTGGAGAGGGTCACACCGCTGAAGTCCTGCGCGGCGGCGAGGCTGAAGTAGACCCAGCCGGACGGCGGGTTGTCGATCGTCAGGGTCTCACCGTTCCCGGTGTTCGTGGACTTCGCCTGGTGGCTGCCGGTGGTGGCCCAGTTGCTGCCGCCGTAGTACAGGTCGGCGTTGCCGGTGCCACCGCTGCTGGTGATCGTCAGCTGCTTGACCCCGGCCGGCAGGTTCACGAAGTGGTAGCTGTAATTGCCGGTGGCGGCGGCGAGGCCCTCCCGGCGGCAGTTCTCGTTGAACTGGCGCGGGTCGCTGAGGGTGCACAGCGGGGCGGTACCGGTGCCGGGGTTGGCCGAGGCATCGGGGAGCGGACCGCAGTCATCGGTCGCGCAGTCGGTCGTCAGCCAGGCGGCGAAGCCCGCGTCGTAACCGGTGCCGATGGTCTGCTTCAGGAAGGTACGGGCCCCGGCCCAGTCACCGGCGCGGTACTTGTTGAGGACGGTCCGTACGTCGGCCGGGTGCTTCTGGAGCATGTAGCGGACCGCGAGGAAGCCCCAGCGGTAGATGCGGTTCGAACTGACCTCGGGGTCCTCGTCCTGGCCGTAGACCGTGTCGAACAGTTCGCTGAGCTTGTACGTCCTCTTGCCGGCCTCGGCGATCGCGTCGGCGTTGCGCTGGTTCCGGTAGCCGAACGAAATGTTCTCGGCGATGCCCTCGACCCACCAGATGGTCGGCGTGGTCATACCGGCCTCGAAATCGCCGTACATGTTGAAACGGCCGTCGAGGTAGTGGGTGTACTCGTGGTTGAGGTTCCAGATCTCGAAGCTCGGACGCAGCCAGTGGGCCTCGTGGGCTATGAAGCGGGCCTGGTTGCCGGGTGCGGCCGGGTCGCCCTCCTCGTACATGCCGCCGTTGTCGACGTCGATGTTGTAGATGGCCCAGGCGTACAGCGCGTAGTGGGTGTAGTCGTCGAAGACGACGACCTCCAGGTCGGTGTTGACGTCGCCGGGGACCGCGCCCTTGGCACCGATGATCCGGTGGAAGTACGCGTCCTGGTTGGCCAGGCTCGTGCAGGTGCTCGCCAGCTGGCCGGGTGACATGTCCTGGGCGCGGATCTTCAGGCCAGGGGTGCAGGTGTGCTGGACCGGCAGCACCGCGGGGAGCACGCGCTCGCCCAGGTCGCAGATGGCGTACGTCGCGCAGTTGCCACGGTCGAACTGGCGCGTGGCCCAACCCAGGTTCATGGTGAGTGGCGCGGTCGGGCCGACGTTCGGGTACCGGTTGATGAGGTTCTTCAGCAGCGGCCTGACCCGGTCCTTGAGCTCGGGGACGTCCAGTACGTAGCCCAGCAGCCGGCCGACGTTGCTGACGACGTCCAGACGGTTCAGCTGCGCGTCGTTGCGCGTGATGAAACCGGCCCAGGTGTCGATGATGGCGGGGTCGGCCTTGAGGGCGGCCCGCCAGCCGCGGGTGTCGTTCTTGGCCTTGAAGCCGTTGTCGGCGACCCACTCGACGTGCTGCATCGAGAGGTTCATCTGCGCGGGCCACGTGCCGTCGAAGCTGCCGAGCATCCACTTGACGAACCCGGCGTACCGGCCGGCCGTGTGGGTGCTGTCGATCAGCGTGACGACCTCGTTGAGGATCTCGCCGTTGGCGTCGGTGACGTCTTTGCTGCGCGGGGAGGCGAAGAACGCGTCGAGCGCGCCGCGCGCCGCGCTGTCCAGCGTCGTGCCGTAGTCACCGACGACGGCCGCGTTGTTGTCCTGCACGTAGTAACCGGCGCGCAGGAACAGGACCAACTGTCCGATGTCGGCGTTGTTGTCGCCCGAGTACGTGGCGGAGGCGTCGCGCAGCGCGTTGGCGACGGTCACCATCTGGGCTTCGTTGAAGGCCTTGCGCGCGTTCTCCCCCGTGAGTTTGAACAGGGGGTACGTACAGTCGATCCGGGGCAGGGCTCTGAGCTGCTGGATCAGCGCGCTGCCGGTGGAGTTGATGACGCCGGAGAGGTCGCTGCACGCGTCCTGGGCGGCGGCCGACAGCCGCTCCTTCGCCTTGACGGCGCGTGCGGGTGCGGGCACCGTGCCCGACTCCTCGGTGCTTTCCTGCGAGGAGATCCTGAAACGGGTGTTGTTGCTCATCGCGTGCGGCGACCTGGGAACCGGGATCGCCCGCGGCGCCGGGGCCGCGGTGCTGCCTGCGTTCGCACCGTCGGGGGCCGGGGCGCCGACGGAGGCGGCCTGGCTCTGCGGGGTGAACAGACCGAGCGTGAGGAAGACAGCGGCGCCGAGCGCGGTAAGTCTTCGCGCGTTGGTCTTCGATATTTGGAAGGGATGCATCTGCGGGGGCCTCCGGGGCCGTTGTGGACACGTGCGAGGACACGAGCCGTTGAAATGTGATGTGTAAAATTTCACATGTCGCATCGCTCCGGAAGGGTTTTGGCCAAACTATCGGCCACCGAAGCTGAAAAGCCGGCGCGTGGGAGTGCGAGCCGGCTGGTCCACGAGCCCGGCCACGCGCTCGGCTTCTGCCGCGAGGCCCAGGCGTGGGAGGACACTGTGAAGGACGGTCAGGCGCTGCTCTTCCAGGGTGAGATGAAGCCCGCGGACGCGGCGCAGCCGGCCGCATGGCAGGGCTGCCGACCTCCCCGCAGCCATGCCTGCCCGGGCGATCGTGCCGGCCGCAGGGCCGCTGCGAAATCCGGTTCGGTACAGGTGCCGGCGAGGCGCGCCCGGAGGCTCGCCGCCGGTGTCGCCGCCACCTTCTGAGCGGCGGGGAGATCCTCAGCAAGTGCTGATGCCGCACCCCCGTGCCCGGCGAACCGGGAGCGCACGACGTGGCCGGTGCGCCGCAGGGGCGACGCCCCTCCTTCGCCCGTGGTTCACCCGGCCGTTCCGGAATGCGGAAATCCTCGTGGAGGCGCGTTCCTGATCATGGGTCGCTGCCGCCCGTACGAAGGAGAGCCGGTCCCATGTCCCACCCCGTGCCCGAATGGGCCGACCCCCAGGTGCCCGCGGAGTCGCTCGACCCGCAAGGGCTCAGCCGCCGAGGGCTGATCCGTCGCGCCGGTCTGTTCGGTGCGGCCTTCGCCGCCGCCTCGCTGCCGTCACCCGCGCTGGCCGACGGACGGGGGCACCTGCCCCAGGGGCACGGCCACGGAGGAGGCCACGACCACGGGCACGCCCCCGACCTGGTCTACCTTGTCGGGGACCACCACAACCACTCCGTCTACAGCCACGACGCCAAATACACGTTCTCCCAACTGGCCGCGGCAGGACAGAAGTTCGGGCTCGACTGGATGGTCCTCACCGAGCACAGCAACGTCGGCCACGCCGAGTTCGGCGCCGCGCGGGAGCACCGTGAGATCCTGCGGGCCCGCGCCGAGAACCGGCGCATGCTGATCTTCCAGGGCCTTGAGTGGTACATCCCCGGCGCCGAGCACTGCACCGTCTTCTCGCCGCCAGGACGGCACGAGGTCGACCTGCTCACCCGCTTCGAGCAGGCCTTCGACGGCAAGCTGCTCGGCTACACGGCCGGTGCCCCGAACCACCCCGACACCCCGCGCAACGAGGCGCACGCGATCAAGGCCCTCAAGTGGCTGGCCGAACAGCGTCGTACCCGTTACGTCGACGATGTCCTCGTCCTCGCCAACCACCCCATGCGGCTCGGTATCGACTCGCCGCACGAGCTGCGCGCCTGGCGCGACGCCGCACCCGAGATCATGATCGGCATGGAGGGCGCCCCCGGTGCCCAGGCCGGCGCGATCCCGGGCTGGCACCCGGACACCAACGTCCGCGGCGAGTACACGAATTCACCCTCAGCCGACTCCTGGCCGGGCTACCCCCGCGGGGCTTACGTCACCTACGGCGGCTTCGACTGGGCGACCGCGACCGTCGGCGGCCTGTGGGACGCGATGCTGGCGGAGGGCAAGCTCTTCACCATCACCTCCAACTCGGACGTTCACCGAGTCGCCCAGGACACCTGGGTCAACGGGGCCTGGCCCCCCGGAAAGGACTTCGACACCACCGGCCGCCTTCCCGACCCGTACAACACCACCGAACCGCAGCCCGGCGGCGACTTCTGGCCCGGCCAGTTCAGCCGTACGCACGTGGGGGTCACGCGGTACGGCTACCGCAACGTGATGGAAGGGCTGCGGGCCGGGCGGGTCTGGGTCGACCACGGCCACCTCATCGACGGCATCGACGTCAAGGTGCGCGGCGAGCGCGGCAACAGCGCCACCCTCGGCGGCCGGCTGCGCGCGCGGCGCGGCGAGCGGCTCACCCTCACCGTCACGGTGACCGCGGCGTCCCGCCGGAATCCGTCCGGCGTGCTGCCGCGCCTGCAACACGTCGACGTCATCCGCGGGGCGGTTCGCGGTCCGGCGGCCGACCGCGACGACTGGCGCGCTCCGGACACCAGGGTCGCCCACACCGCCGACGTGTCGAGCCGCCGCGGTACGTACACCCTGCGCGTCCCGCTCGGGCGCGTGGACGAGTCGTTCTACGTACGGCTGCGCGGCAGCGACGGCAAGCGGCACGGGGCGGGCTTCCTCGGCAGGGCGATCGACCCCCACGGCCCCCTGCCGCACGAGCCCGGCAAGGGCAACCCGTGGCTCGACACCTGGTTCTACACCAACCCGGTCTTCGTGGACGCCGTGCGCTGAGCCGTACGTCGGCCAGAGCGGCCAGAGCGGCCACGAGACCTGTTTATGCGGTGACTTCGGGGTTCTGGCACAGATTTTGATGCTGTTGGTGATGTTCATTGGGGCTGCGAAGTTGTGGCTCGGGTGCCCTGTTGATCGAGGTGTCGTGGTCTGCTGGTTCGGGTGCGGGGTGGACCGAGCGGTCGGGGGTGGCCGTGATGCCGATGGGCTCAGGCGCGGGCGGGTGGTTCCACCGCTGACGGTACGGATGGCACGGGCGAGCAACCCGCGGGGCACGGTGGCGATGTGAGTACGGGACCGGCTGGACGAGCTGTTCACGGACGAGGACTTCGCTGACTGGTATCCGCCCGACGGACGGCGGGGGCTGTCGCCGGCCCGGCTGGCGATGGTGTCGGTGCTGCAGTTCGCGGAGAACCTGAGCGACCGGCAGGCCGCCGATGCGGTCCGTTGCCGCCTGGACTGGAAGTACTGTTCCGGGCTCGAACTGGACGATGCGGGCTTCGATTTCTCCCACCGGACGTACACGCCGCGTTCGCCGAGAGCAGTACCCCGGCTGTGAGGGCCGCCGTGCAGGCCTTGGCAGCACCTTGGACCCGCGTACGGTGCGATCGGTGCATGGCCACACCCGTTCCGGCTGGGCGGCTCTCCTCAGCATGGCGCGTGGGGAGCCCGCCGGGGTAGGGGTTGAGCCCCAACGTATCTTCCATGTAAGGATGTTGGCGATCTCCGGCGTTCGGTGTCCGCCGTCCGGCTGCTCGGCCGGGGTCGTCGAAGCGCGCGTGCACTGCACACGCGGTGTACGACCGCACCGCGGCTGCCAGCATTCTGTCCGCAGCATCCTCCCGGACCTTTCTTGCCACCCGCTCTACCGGACCGCTCGCCTACCGATCCGTTGTGCCGAAGCGCGATAGTTGTCACCAAGCGGGACGGCTGGAAGGCCCGCGCACGTGAAAAGGGACAAGTGCGACCCGTGGTCCAACTGCCCGCGGGGCAACGAGGGAGGGCACATACATGGCACAGGCCCATCGACCGACCAGCGCCGGCTCCGGGTCCCAGTCCTCGGGAACGGCCCCGGCCGCCCCGCGGAACTGGTTCCTCCGGCTGGGCGCGCCGCCCGTCGCGGCGACCGCGCTGACGGCGGCCGTCGCGCTCTACATGTCCCTGGTCGTGTTCGGGAACATCACGGATTTCGGGACCAACCAGCAGTTCGTGCAGCACGTTCTGAGCATGGACACCACGTTCAAGGACCCTGACCTGATGTGGCGGGCAGTTGAATCCCCCGCCGTTCAGAACGCCGCCTACGTCGCCGTCATCGCCTGGGAGACGGTGACCGCGTCCGTCCTCCTCACCGCTACCTGGTTCTGGATCACGGGGTTGCGCCGCGATGCGTACGATCGCGCCCGCGCGGCCAGCACCGTGGGCCTGGTCATGATGCTGCTGCTCTTCGGGATGGGCTTCCTCGCCATCGGCGGCGAGTGGTTCGCCATGTGGCAGTCGTCCGACTGGAACGGCCTGGACGCTGCGGCCCGCAACGTCGCACTGGCTGCCTTCACCCTCCTCGTCGTGCATCTGCCCGGGATCTGCCGGGCAGGTGCGGCACGGACCTGAGGGTGACCACACACAGGCGCTGGGGTACGACGTCGGGCGCGCTGCCCTGAGGGCGGTCGGGAAGGGGCGCCGCTCGCCGTGCTCGCCCCGACGAGGGTGGCGCTGGCCTGCTCTACCAAACCTGATCGGGTGTGGATCCTTTGAAGGGGAAGGGCGCATGCTGAGCTGAACCGGGGCTATGAAGCGTCGGCGTACGCGAGACGGGTGCCGCAGACGGTGCAGCGGAAGAGCATGGCGCTTGCCCCCTGCCCGAGGTGGGTCAGGAAGTTCTCGAGCTGGGACGCGTCGTGCCAGCCACTCATCCGAAGGTCGAGCCGAAGCTGGTCGAGTGCCTCGGGGTGGGCTGCCAGTTCGGTGTATCCGACCTCGCCGCCGGCATCGCCCGGGGAGCCTTCCAGCCCGTCGCCGGGCCTCAACGGCCCGTTTCGCTGACCATCCTCGCGTCCTCGGCGGGGGCAGGCGCTGGGGCCCGCGCCCCCGAATGGCGGATCAGGCACTACCACGTTGCCGACCGCGTACAAGCGGACCCCACTCGCTGCACGACAAGGAGGCGACAGCATCCGCGTGGCAGGCGCGGTGTCCTTCGAGTCCCGCACGCTCACGGCGGCAGGCTCCCTGCGAACCTCAACGCAGTTGTTGCCGGTGGAATCGGAGTACGGCGACTTGCGCCATCCGTCCTTCCGGGCGTAGCCAGCCAGGATCGCAGTACGGCGGAACTACCCGGAAATGCAAGCGTCTTGACATCTCAGGCCGAAGCGACCAAATTCCTGACGCATCGTCAACTCTGTCCCCGCGTCCCCGGGAGTCGCCGTGCACCGTGTCCCCGCTCCGTCACGACGTACGGTGCTCGGCGCCACTGGAGCCGCGCTCGGTGTGGGTGTGCTGGGATCAGGCGCCCGTTCGTACGCGGCGGACTTTCCGGTCATCGGGGGGTACGACGTGGTCGTGGTGGGGTCCGGAGCGGCAGGGCTCACCGCCGCACTCGCCGCGGCCAAGCGCGGCCTGAGCTGTGTGGTGGTGGAGAAGGCCCCGACGTTCGGCGGCTCGGCGGCCCGTTCGGGGGCGGGGATCTGGATTCCGAACAACCCAGTGATCCTGGCTGCTGGAGTGCCGGACACCCCGGACAAGGCGGCCCGCTATCTGCAGTCGGTGACCGGTGACGAGGTGCCGGTGGAGCGCAGACGGGCCTTCCTCGACGGCGGCCCGCGGATGATCGACTTCGTCCAGCGGCACAGTCCGCTGCGCTTCCGCTGGATGGAGGGGTACAGCGACTACTATCCCGAACGCCCGGGCGGCCTGGCGGTGGGCCGCTCCATCGAACCGGACGTCTTCGACGGCAGACTCCTCGGCCCGGAACTGGCCCGTCTCAACCCGTCCTACCTCCCCGTCCCGGCCGGTCTGGTGATCTTCAGCCAGGACTACCGCTGGCTGAACCTGACCGCCGTCAGCGCCAAGGGCGCGGCCGTGGCAGCCGAAGCGCTCGCCCGCGGCACCGCCGCGGCCCTGCGCGGCGAGAAACCCCTGACGATGGGCCAGGCCCTCGCCGGAGCGCTGCGCAAGGGCCTGCTGGACGCGGGCGTCCCGGTGTGGCTCGACACGCCGCTGACGGACCTCCACACCGAGGGCGGCCGGATCGGCGGCGTACTGGTGGAGCGGGCGGGCGCACCAGGTCTGGTACGGGCCCGGTACGGCGTGATCGTGGGCTCGGGCGGCTTCGAGCACGACGCTGCGATGCGACGGCAGTACCAGCGTTCCCCGGTCGGCACCGAGTGGACAATGGGGGCGAAGGAGAACACCGGAGACGGCATCCGGGCGGGCCGGCGCGCGGGCGCGGCACTGGCGCTGATGGACGACGCCTGGTGGGGCCCGGCGGTCCCGCTGCCCGACGGCCCGTACTTCTGCCTCGCGGAACGCACCCTGCCCGGGGGCCTGTTCGTGGACGCGGCGGGCGGGAGGTTCGTCAACGAGGCCGCGCCGTACTCCGACGTCGTCCACCGCATGTACGACCGCAACCCCACGGACCCCTGCATCCCAGCCTGGCTCGTCGTGGACCAGAACTACCGCAACCGCTACCTCTTCCGTACCGTCGCGCCCACCCTGCCCTTCCCGTCCTCCTGGTATTCCTCCGGTGCGGTGCACTCGGCGCTGACCCTGGACGGCCTGTCGCGGGCGATCGGCGTGCCGGGGGCGGCACTGCGCGCCACCGTGAACCGGTTCAACGAGCATGCACGCAGGGGGAGGGACACCGATCAGCAGCGCGGGAACAGCGCGTACGACCACTACTTCGCCGACCCCTCGATCGCCCCCAACTCCACCCTGGCGCCGCTGTGGCTGCCGCCCTTCCACGCATTGAAGATCGTCCCGGGGGACCTGGGAACCAAGGGAGGCATGGTCACGGACGCAGCCGCGCGGGTGCTGCGGGAGGACGGCGAGGTCATTCCGGGTCTTTACGCCGCGGGCAATGCCAGCGCAGCAGTCATGGGCCACAGTTACGCGGGAGCGGGTTCGACCATCGGCCCCGCCATGACCTTCGGCTACCTGGCCGCCCAGGACATCGCCGACCGGGCTTCGCGCTGAACGGTTCCACCCGCGCGCCGACCGCGGGAGCCGGCAGGCGGGGGCGGCCCCGCAGACCGGGCCCTTCGTGGTGGGAGTGCTCGACCGTGCGCACATCGTGAGCAGGGGTGCCGGAGCGCATCCGCTCCCTGTACGGCGCACGGGATCCCGAGCTCCGTGCCCACCGATCTTCGGCCCCCCGAGGACGACCGGGTGCGATCACGGTCGTCCCCCGGCAGAGTGAGTCACAGGGCCGTGCCACCCGTGTGCCCGGCAGAAGGCGACTGGACTGATGTGAGGTGCTCATACGGAACCGGGGCGATCGCATGTTTCGTAAACGGGCTGCCGACGACGGGGACGCACTGCTTGCCCGGCTCGGGGCACTGACTGCTCGGGCCCGGGAACTCGCGAAGGCGCAGCGTTCCCGGGTCGAGCTGGCCGTGGCCCTGCAGCGCGGCATGCTGCCTCAGGACCTGCCCCACCTGCCTGGCTTCCGGCTCGCCGCCGGATACATGCCCGCCCATCACGGGCTGAACGTGGGGGGAGACTGGTACGACGCCTTCACGATGCCCGACGGACGTATCGGCCTGTCCATCGGAGACGTGCAAGGACACAACATCGAGGCCGCCGCCTTCATGGGGCAGGTCCGAGTGGGGCTGCGCGCACTGGCTCAGGTGACGAACCACCCCGGGGAGTTGCTTGCGCGTACCAACGATCTTTTGGTCTCACTGGGCGCGGACCTGTTCGCCACGTGCACCTTTCTCCGGCTCGATCCGGCTAGCGGTGTCCTGGAATGTGCCAGGGCCGGCCACATCCCGCACATCTGGGCCACGGCCGACGGGCGGTCCGGGGCCGACGAAGGAGAGTGCGGCCCCCCGCTCGGTGTGCTGGAAGGCGCCGAGTACCCCGTGGTCTGCCAGCGGCTCACCACGGGCGGGGTCGTCGTCCTGCTGACCGACGGAGTGGTGGAGGGGCCGTCGCTGAGCCTCGACGAGGGGCTGCACCGGGTGATGCGGCTTGCCGAGATCTACGCGGCCGCCGGTCTGGGGATCGACGCTCTCGTGAACGGCGTCATGAGGCTGGCGGACACCGTGGGGCACGAGGACGACGCCGCCGTCCTCATCGTCGGCCACGACGGCGGTGCCCGGTAGCGGCGGGAGCGTTCGCATGGCTGAAACGGCCGGCGCGGTGTCTGATGGCTACTGTGTTGGTGACCCGGCGGTTCCGCCTGCCCTCGGAGGCCGTACTCACGACGCTGGCCGTCGCCGTCCTGTACTACGTGGCCGGGCGTCTGGGACTGCTCGGCGGGCTCACCGTCGAAGGCGCGACGGTCACCCCCCTCTGGCCGCCCACCGGAGTGGCGGTCGCCGCACTGCTTGTGTACGGCATCAAGGTCTGGCCGGGGATCGCCGTCGGGTCGTTCCTCGTCATCGCCTCTCTCACCACGCCCGGGCCCACCGCACTCGTCACCGTGGCGGGCAACACCATCGCCCCGGTCTGCGCCTTTCTGATGCTGCGCGGGGCCGGATTCAGGACCGGTGTCTCGCGTGTGCGCGACGGACTCGCCCTGGTGTTCCTCGGTGGACTCGGCGCCATGCTCATCAGCGCGACGGTGGGAGTCGGACTCCAGGTGGTGACCGGTGCCCTGGGAACGGGGGAATTCTGGTCCGTGTGGCTGGCCTGGTGGGTGGGCGATGCGATGGGGGTCCTGCTCGTCACTCCGCTGCTGCTCGTGCTGGCGGGAGCGGCCGGGCCGGTGGAGCTGAGGCGCTGGAAGGAGATGCTGTGCCTGGGCCTCGCGACCGTGATCATCGTGCCCCTGGCAGTTCTGGGCGAACTGAGTGTGCTCTTCCTCGTCTTTCCGCTGCTGATCTGGGCGGCACTGCGATTCGAGCTGGCCGGGAGCATGGTGTGCGCGCTGTTCGCGTCCGTGCTCACCACCTTCGAGGCGAATACGCAGCAGGGCGCTTTTAGCGGCCTGTCCGCCATCGAGGTCATGGTCAAACTGCAGGCGTTCAACGGCGCGACCGCGCTGACGGCGCTCATGCTGTCCGCGATGGTCGCCGAGCAGCGTGCGACTCGGCGATCGGTGGAGGGCGCCTGCCGGGAACTCGCCGAGGTGCTGGAGCATCTTGCCGCGGGAGAGTCCCCGCCCGATCCCCCCGTCGGTCCGTCCGCCGAGTCCTCCGCCGACGCAGGGTTTTCCGCCGGGCGGGTCGTTGCCGACCGTGCCGACGACACCGCGCCGGGGAGGGACGGACGCCCGCGCGCATAGGCACGCCAGACGCCAGACGCCAGGCGGCACGAGACAGGGGGCGTCCGCCGCATGGCGTCCGCCCCCTGCTGTGCATCAGGTGCTCGTACGTCTCGTACATCTCGTACGTGACGTGCTGTACGTCAGTCCTGCGCGCGGCCGTCGACGGCCGGTACCGGACTTGGCCACCGGGATCAGAACTGCAGGGCCCAGAGGTCGATCTTGCCGACATCCGCGTTGGCGTTGTCGCTGACCCGCAGCTTCCAGGTGCCGTTGGCCACCTCGGAGGACGCGTTGACGGTGTAGGTCTGGGCGATGTTGTCGGCGCTGCCGCCCGTGCCGAACGCCTTGAGGTTGTAGACGCTCCCGTCGGGGGCCACCAGGTCGACCTTCAGGTCACCGATGTACGTGTGCTTGATGTCGACCGGCACGCTCAGGGCCGCCGGGGCATTGCCCGTGACACCGCTGACGGTGACCGGGGACTCCACGGTGGTGTTGTCGTTGATCGCCACATCGGTGGCGTTCTCGAAGCGCTTGCCGGGCGGCGGGGTGTCCGAACTCCCCACGTTCAGGAGCTTGTTGGGGGAGCCGGTGCCCGGGTTGCCGACCACGTTCGGGGTGGCGGCGGTGCTGAGCGCGGTGGAGACCTGCGCCGGGGTGGCACTCCTGTTGGTCGCCAGGTAGAGCGCGGCCGCACCCGCCACGTGCGGCGCGGCCATCGACGTACCGGAGATGGTGTTGGTGGCCGTGTCGCCGGTGTTCCACGACGAGGTGATGGAGGACCCGGGGGCGAACAGGTCCAGCACGCTGCCGTAGTTGGAGAAGCTGGAGCGGGCGTCGGTGTTCGTGGTCGAGCCGACGGTGATCGCTTCGGTGACGCGGGCCGGGGAGTAGTTCTGCGCGTTGGCACCGCTGTTGCCCGCGGCGACGGCGTACGTGATGCCGCTGGCGATGGAGTTGCGTACGGCGGTGTCGAGCGCGGTGTCCACGCCGCCGCCGAGGCTCATGTTGGCGACGGCGGGCTTCACGGCGTTCCGCGTCACCCAGTCGATGCCCGCGACGACCTGGGCGGTGGTGCCGGAGCCCTGGTTGTTGAGCACGCGGACGCCGACGATCTTCGCCTTCTTGGCGACGCCGTACGCGGTGCCGCCGACGGTGCCCGCGACGTGCGTGCCGTGGCCGTTGCCGTCCTGGGCGGTGTTGTCGTTGTCGATCGCGTCGTAGCCGTAGCTGGCGCGACCGCCGAAGTCGCTGTGGGTGATGCGTACACCGGTGTCGATGACGTACGCCGTCACGCCTTCGCCCGCGGTGTCGGGGTAGGTGTAGCTCCGGTCGAGCGGCAGGGCCCGCTGGTCGATGCGGTCCAGGCCCCAGGAGGGCGGGTTGGGCTGGGTGGCGTCGATGGTGAAGACGCGGTTCTGGGCGACCGAGGCGACCGCGGGGTCGGCGGCGAACTTCTTCGCCTGGGCCTCGGAGAGCTCGACCGCGTACCCGTTGAGGGCCCGCTCGTAGGTGTCCTTGACCTTGGCGCCGTACCGCTTGGCCAGGGCCTGGCCCTGCGGGGACTCGGCGTCGACGACGGAGTCCTTGAGCGTGACGATGTAGCTGCCGGGAACGGCCCCGGCGACGCCGGCGTTCTCGATCCGGCCTTCGGCGGCGGCCGGAGCGGCGGCGGCGGGCAGCACGGAGACGGCGCCGAGCGCGAGGGCTGCGACGGAGGTGGCACCGGCCACCGCCCATCTTCGGGCGACGGAACCGCTGCGGAAGGGTGCAGGACGCATCGACATCGGAGGGATCCTCCTCATGGGGGTGGTGCACCGAGGTGCGGTGGGGGAGTGCACGGCAGGGGCATGACAAGCCAATGGGCGGTGGGGCCCGGCTTGCAGCCGACCGGCCGACACCGAAAGATTGACTCATCTCCCTGCACCTCACAAGAGGCCCTTCACTCCCGCAACACAGCTGCCACACAATCGACATGACGCCCCGTCATATGCGTTGCGGCTGCCGAGGCGCCGGTCCCCTGGGGAACGGCCGACCGGTTGCGGGGCGTACGAGGAGTGATGCGGTGTACAGGCATCGCGTCCGTGCAGCCCTCATCCACAGCGGACCGAGGTATGCCCCCGGCGTTCCTCGGTACGCGTAGTCCTGCTGGTCCCGGCCTTCTGCCGCCGGCCTTCTCGCAGCATCCGGGGCGCGGCACGGAGGGCACGCTCGGCGCGGGCTCCCGGGCCTTGAGCAAGGCTCAGGGCCCGCTCGGTCACCGGCTGACGCAAGCCGTCCGGCAGCAGCCGCATCGGGGCCGTCGGCCGCACGGGTCCGGTGGTCGGCAATGGCCGAGAACAGCTGTCCTTGTGACCGGAACCGGCCGGTAATCGGCGCAGTGGTGCACCAGTTCTGCAGCGCCGCGTGCCGGTGGCGGATGAATCGTCAGGCATGGAGGCGTCGTATCGACAGGGCTACGGCCACTTCCATGCGGCGACCTGCTGCCCCTCAAGGACCAGCTGGCCCCGGCCAAACACCTGGACGCTTCGGTGTGCCCGGCCTTCGTCCGGGCCACCGCCCAGGACCCGCCGGGTCTGCCCCACGCCCTGGAGCGGACCCGGGCGCCGGCGGCCACCGAGGTGCCGGTGGAGTGGTACGTCCACCCGGGCGGCAGCCACGGCATTGGCCTGGCCGACGGTGTGGAACACGGCGGCGAGCCGCACAAGTTCATTGCGCACGAGCCGCACATCGCCTCCTGGACGACCGCGTGCGAGGCCTGGCTGCGCCGGGAGGGTTTCCTTGCCGACTGACCGTGTGACCGCCTGGGGGCAGGAACTGCAGCGCGTGCAAGGCAAGTTGCGCACCACGCTGACGCTGACGCTGACGCTGGCGCGGGCGGGACTGGACGGCGGCCACCCCGCCGACGCCACCACCGACCTGCTGTTGTTCTGCCACGGGACGGTTCGCTGTTCCCGGAACTGGTCCGGGCCCGACCCGACCTGGCACCGGTGGTCGCGAAGCTGACCCAGGACCACAACATGATCGAGCACCTCATCGGCGGCCTGCGGATGGACGCCGGCTTCGACCGCGCCGAGAGCTTCGGCCCGATCAGCTGAGCCGCGTCCCGGTCGCGCCGCGCGCCGGCGGCGCGACCGGGAATGCCGCCCGGGTTCGCGCGGAACCGCCGCAGCCTCGTCGCTCCGGAGTGACGAGTACGTCTGCGGCGATGGCTTCTGGTGTGTTCCCTCGTGCCGGGCCCCCGGCCAGGGGCTTACCGCGGCCGGGCCCTCGCCCAGGGGCTTACCGCGCGGCCAGGTTTCCGTTCGCCCATGCCGCGCGCAGTGCCTTCTTGTCCACCTTGCCGACCTTGGTCATCGGGAGGCGGTCGAGCAGTACCGTGCCGCGCGGCGCGTACAGCTCGCCCAGTTCGGCCGCCACCGCCGCGCCCACCGCCTCCGGGGCGACGTCCGCGCCCTCGGCGGTGGCCAGGAAGACCTGCACGGCCTCGCCGTACTCCTCGTCGGGGACGCCCAGCGCCGCCGCGTCGCGTATGCCGGGCAGGGTGAGGAGGAAGTCCTCCAGGACCCGCGAGTAGACGTTGTCGCTGGTGCTGCCGGTGACGATGATGTCCTTGGCCCGGTCCACCAGGTAGAGGTAGCCGTCGGCGTCGAGGTAGCCCAGGTCTCCCGTGCGCAGCCAGTCCTCGTGCAGTGCCTCCGCCGTGCGGGCGGGGTCCTGGTAGTAGCCGAGCATGACCGTACGGCCCGAGACGCACACCTCGCCGACCTGCCGAGGGGGCAGCGGCTGCGTGCCGCCCTCGGCCCGGATCTCGACCCGTACGTCCGGGATCGCGCGCCCGCAGCTGCGCCAGAGTTCCGGTCGTCCGGAGCCTTCGGAGGCGAGCTCGTCCGCGCCGAACACGGTGATGCCGAGCGCCTCGGACTGGCCGTACCCCTGGCTGACCACCGGGCCGAAGACCTCGAAGGCCTGTTGCAGCCTGCTGGGGGAGGTGGCCGCGCCGCCGACCGCGATCCTGCGCAGTGCGGGCAGGGCACCCGGCACGCACTCGGGGTGGTCGAGGAGCGCATAGAGCATCGGGGGTACGAACATGGTGGCCGTGATCCGCTCCTCGCGCAGCACGGTCAGTGCCGCGTCCGCGTCGAACTCCGGCAGTACGACCAGGGTCGCCCCCGTCACCAGCGCCTGGAGTGCGGTGAGATGGCCGCTGCCGTGCGTGAGCAGGGTGGCCGCGAGTACCCGCTCCGCACCTGGGTCGGCGGACCGCAGGAAGGTGGCGGCGGAGCCCTCCGTGGAGTCGTCCGTCACGAGATCCACCAGTGCGTCGTAGAGGCGACGGCTGTGCGCGGCGAGCTTGGGGCGGCCCAGGGTGCCACCGGTGTAAAGCACGGTGACGGGCTCGTCGGCGGTCAGCGGGGGCACGCCTTCGGGGCGGGACGTGGGCTGGCTGTCCGCGAGGGCGAGGAGGTCGGCGCAGGGCTGCGTGCAGGGGCCGAGGCTCAGCAGTACGGGGGAGTGGGCGCTGCGCGCGGCGGCGTCGGCGGCGCGCTCGGCGAACAGCGGGTCGGTGACGACGGCGCGCACCTCGGACTGCTCGACGAGCGCGGCCAGTTCACCGGGTCCCGGCTCCGGCGGGAGGAACACGACACGGCAGCCGACCAGGTGCACGGCGAGCTGTACGAGGACCGAGTCCACCCGGTTCGCCAGGAACAGCCCCACTCCGTCCCCGGGCGTGAGCCCCTGCGCCCGGAGCGCGTGCCCGAGCCCGAAGAGCCGTCGCCGCGCCTGGGCCCGGGTCAGCCGCTGCGCCCCCTGGACGAGGGCCTCGGTGTCCTCGTCCTCCTGCCAGCTTTCCAGTACGCGGTCCACGTATGTCTTCTGTCCGGTGGTTTCCTGCGGATAAACGATCATCACGCCATGCAAGCATCCGAGCCGAGGGGCATAAACATGTGGGGGCCATCTATCTCTGCGGGGTGACGGAGTATCATGCCCCGGATCTGATGGGTCGTCATGGCTGGCTGTGCTCGAAGCCGGATGCAACTCCCCGGGGGCGCGGGAGGCCGACGCGCACGCTTGTTCGGAGCGCATGGTGGTGCACGGCAGGTCCGTTCAGTCCGGCCCCAGTAGCGCTTTTGCGCGAGCAAGAGGACTTCGACGTGTCCTGCAGGACCGCGGACCCCGCCGCGGAGGTGTAGGTAGCGGAAGCTGACCGGGGAGTTGTCGGTGGTCGACGCGCCCCGTCATGGCCGACCTGGCGCGGCGGCAGGGGCGTGGCGGCCCCACCCGTATCGCACGGGC
Organism: Streptomyces sp. NPDC032721; assembly: GCF_055579625.1. Lineage (NCBI taxonomy): Bacteria > Bacillati > Actinomycetota > Actinomycetes > Kitasatosporales > Streptomycetaceae > Streptomyces > Streptomyces sp. NPDC032721. The sequence continues at coordinate 250,639 of NZ_JBVIMX010000003.1, forward strand.
GGGGTCCGGGCCGAGGAAGCCCGCACGCCACCGGAGGCGCCCGGGAGACCAGGTGCACCACGGAGCGCTACGCCGGAGGGGCCGACGGGGCTCCCGGTGAGGCCGCTCCCGGTGCGGCACCTCCCGCTCCGTCGTCGCACAGACCCGCCGCCGCCGGGTCGAGTAGGCGGGCGAGGAAGGAGCAGATTCGAGCGTGCGTCGGAGAGCCGATCACCTGGTCCGGAGTGCCCTCCTCGACGATGACTCCGCCGTCCATGAAGACCACCCGGTCCGCGACCTGAAGCTTCCCAAGGGCAAGGTCCAGCTCGGAGTCCCTGCGCGGCTGGTGCCGCCAGGCCAAGGCCGACCGGGGCGAGGGCAGGCCCGGCGAGCTCACCACGGCCGAGCATGAGGAGCTCAAGTGGCTGCGGCGGGAAAACCGCGAACAGCAGCAGACGATCGAGATCCTGAAAAAAGCGACCGCCTTCTTCGTGAAGGAAAACGACCGGTGAGCGAGTTGCACCGGTTGATCGACGCGGAGAAGGCGAACCATCCCATCGTTCTGCTGTGCCGCGTGCTGCATGGGGCTCGCTCCTCCTCCTGCGCGTGGCATGAGGGCGAGGCTGCCCGCCAGGCTCGGCATGCCGCCGACGATCTACTCGCGCACGAGATCACCATGCTGCACATCGCTTCGCGCCGCACCTACGGGGTCCCGCGCATCCACGCCGAACTGCGGCGGCTGGGGCGGCGGGTGAACCGCAAACGCATCACCCGCATCATGCGCGAACGCGACTTCCAAGGCGTCACCCGACGCAAGCGCCGCTCGCTGACCCGGCCCGACAAGAAGGCGAGGCCGGCCCCGGCCCCGGACCTGATCGGCCGCAACTTCCACGCCGACCGCCCTGGCACCAAGCTGGTCGGTGACATCACCTACCTCCCGACGGCCGAGGGCTGGCTCTACCTCGCCTGCCGGCTGGACCTGGCCACCCGCGAGGTCGTCGGCTACGCCATGGCCGACCACCACGCGCTCCTCGCCCCGCACACCGCAACACGCCTCTGCGCGGAACTGCCGGTCCTCGACACCCCCGACGGACACACCGCCCTCCTGGTGGTCGCCGCCGACCTGCTCCAGTCCGCCAGCCGCGGCGACCACCCCGACCTGGTTCCCGCCCTCCGCGCCCTGGCGACCGCACTCGAACCGGCAGCACGCGGCTAGATGGTTGATGTGCTTTTGCGTGCTGGTCAGTGTGGTGGGGTGGTCGTGGTGGATCAGGGATGTTTCCTGTTGGCTGGGCTTCCAGTCCGAGCTGGCCCTTGAGCGTTCAGTTCACCGACTCGATGCGCCGGCGGAGCCAGTACGGGAAGAGTCCGGGGTCTGGTTCGTCCTTGCGGGCGGGCCGGACCACGGTGATCCCCAGCTCGGCCATGTCCGTCTCGAACCCGGCCCCGGCGAAGCCCTTGTCACACACGCCAGTGGTGCCCGGGCTGCGACGGTTCTTCTCCAGCGCGAACATCATCCGCAGCGCGGCGCGCTCCTTGATCACATTCGGATCGACCAGAACGCACCCGGTGACCAGTCCGTCCGGTGCGCACACGAGCATCAGCTCGGCGCCCCAGGAGAAGCGGTGGTGAGACTCGTCCAAGCCGTAGCCGGCCCACCCGGACAGGTCCGAGCGTTCCGCGGTCTGCCGCGAGGAGCCGCACGGCACGGGAGTACGGTCCCACCACCGCACCGGGCCGGCACTGGACGGAGTCCGCGCCGCGAGCCCAGCACAGGGCCGCCTCCAGCAGATCACCGGACCGGCGCAGACGCCGGTCGTACTCGCTCCGGGACAGCAGCCGCGGGAAGAGACGCCCGACCAGGACCCGCGCGGAACGAATCCAGTGCCGCTCGTCGCTGAACCGCAGCAGCACCTGCGCGACCGCCAGGCACACCAGCTCCGCGCCGGTCAGGCAACCAGTGCATTCCTGCGAAAAGTGGTGTGAAACCCGTTTGGGTGTCCGAGATCACCCGTTGAGCGCTGCGGATCAGGCCCGAGCGGGCGGCGGCGGTGGTGGCGGCGGGCTGTGTGTGGTCGGCGGGAGGGAGCCCTCGACGAGCGTGTGACCGCGGTAGCCCCCGCCGTCCGCCTCGTGGGACCCGTCGGGTTCGTCGGAGTCGTTGAACTCGACCTCACCCAGGTCGATCCCGTCGCCCCGGCCATCGTCGTCGCCGTCCTGAACCGCCACCGTCCCGCCCCTCTCCGCTTCTTGCCGCCGCTCCCCGCTTCCACCCGCCTCTTGGCCCCGATCTCCGCGACGAGGACCATGGAGGGAGCCGCGCCGCAGCACAGGAGACAGGGGACGGGGGTACGACGTGCCGACCAGTCTGATCGGACTCGTCATCTTTGTCACCCTGCTCGCGCCGGGCTTTGTGCACGCGCTGCGCGACGAACGACGCGGCCCCGAACGGCAGCCCTCGGTGTTCCGGGAGACCGTCACCATCGCCCTCGTCAGCGTTCTGTGCGACGCCCTCGCCCTCGCAGTGTTCGGGCTCGTCAGGACCGCGTTCCCCGACGCCACGCCCGATGTCGGTGCCCTGATCCGCGGGCCCTCGGCGTACGCCGGGCGGCACTACACGGAGCTGGCGCTGTGGGGCTGCGCCGTCCTGGCGTTCGCCTGCCTGCTCGCGAACGCCGCGGCCGCACCCCGGACGTTCCGGGTGCTGCGCCGCACACCCGGCCTGCGTGCCCTGCTCCCCGAACGGCGCCACGAGCCGTACCTCTCGGGCTGGGGCGTGCTCTTCACCCGGCATCCTGGCCGCCGGGTGCACGTGGGCTGCGTACTGGAGGACGGCGCGTACGTGGCCGGCTGGCTGCTGTCCTACAGCCGGGCCGCCGCCGACGGGCCCGACCGCGACCTGACCCTGGGCGCGCCCCTCCTCTACCGCTCCCCGGGGACCGCGGAGACCGCCGCGCTCCCACAGGTGGGAGCCGTGGCGATCAGCGCCCGCCGCGTCGTCGCACTCTTCGTCGCGTACGTGGAGGAGCCGCCGCCCCGCCCGCCCCGACCCCCGGCCACACCCCGCCCGTCCCGCCCGCCCCGACCCCCGGCCACGCCATGACCAGGCCTTCGGGCTGGTACTGGGCGGCCGACACCGGGGTGCGGGCCGTTCACCTCGCGGCGCTGGCCGGACGGCGGCTGTCCCAGACCGCCGTCGCCGTCTCGCCCCTGCTGGTGTGGCTGCTGCACACCGGTACGAGCGGCTGGGCGTGCGCGGTCCTCGTGTGGGCGTGCGCGCAGCGGGTGCGCCACCCCCGGCTGCGCAGACCGGGCGCCACCGCCCTCGCCATCGTCCTGGCGGCGGGCTCCGTACTGCTGGGCGCTCCCTGGTACGTCCTGCCCGCGCCCTTCCTCGCACCGCCTCTGGTCCGGGCGGTGCGCGCGGTCGCCGTCCTGCCAGCCCGCCCGGCGCGGCCCCGGCCCAGGATCCGCTGCGCGCACGCCCCCGACGCGGTACGACGGGGGGACCGCGAACTGCGCGACGGATACGGCGAGGACGCCCTGGCCGTCTACCGGGCGGCCCTCGCGGCACACGAGGGCGCACCCCCGGCCGACGGCGGACGACGGGGCGACTGCCGGGCCCGGCTGTCGCTGCGGGCCGCACACGCCGCCCTGGAGACCGAGCGCCTCCAGGAGAGCCTCGACCACCTGCGCGACGCACAGTCCGCCGACGGCGGCACGGACCCCCGGCTGCGCCACCACACCGCAGTGCTCCTGGCCCGGGTGTACGACGAACTCGGCGACGGGGAGGCGGCATCGGCCACGCTGGAACCCGTACGGGACCGGATTCCCGCACTCCTGTGGACACGGGTGGTGGGGCTGAGGAAGGACCCGGCGGCGGCCGAGCGGACCGCCGCACGGCGCGCCCTCGCCGCGGCGCTCAGGCTGTCGTGGTGCGTGTGCGCCGAGTGGCTCCTCGTGGTGGGGGAGGCCCTGGAGCGGAGGGGCGGCGAGCACCGGTACGTCGGGAACATCTACGCCCATGCCGCCCGGGTTTCGACCTGGCACCTGCACCGGGGCTGTGACACCCGCCCTCTCAGCGGCCGTTGGCGGCGGACCTGGCTGACCGCGGCCCGGGTCGCGCTGCGCTTCGACGAGGCCCACGTGCGCCTGCTCCGTGCCCAGGGCGACGACGGCGCGCACGTCAACGACCCCGACGATCCCCTCCTGGGCGCCGCCGAGACGCTGCGGTCCTTCGGCAAGCACCTGTCCGCCGCCCGCGCGTACCTGGCCTCCGCCGAGCTCGCGGAGCTGCGGGAACAGCGGACGGACGCCCTGCGACAGGGGCTGAAGGCACTGGCCGTGATCGAGGAACACCGCTATCGGCTGCACAGCCAGGTCGACCGGCTGCGCTGGCTGCGGCAGCACAGCCGGGCCCATCGGACGACCCTCGGACTCGCCGTGCGGGGAGGCCGGTTCGAACTCGCGCTGGAACTCATCGAGGCCGGACGCCTCCAGAGCCGCCCGGCAGCGCCTGCCGGGTGCGCCCCCGGCGACCCGGTCGCGGCGGAGACGCCCCTCGCACCGCCGCCCGGTGTCGAGGTCCGGGGCAGGTCCAGGCTCCGGGGCACCCGGGGCCGCCCCGACGGTACGGCCTGGGTCGATCTCGACCGGGCGCGCGTGACGGCGGGCGGCCCCGACGCCGTCTGGCTCAGCTGGTGGGCCAACGAGGACGGCCTGTACTGGGGCCTCCTCCAGCCGGCCGGCGCGGACGCCGGCCTGCTCAGCACCGCCCCCGGCAGCCCGGCCCGCACCGCGCTGGACGGACTGCGGGTTGCCCTGCCCGTCCCGCTCCCCGGCGAGAGCGCGCACGAGGCGCGGCAGCGCGCCACGGCCGGCCCCTTCGGCCGGGACCGGGAGGCCGGGGCCGCGCTCGCCGCACTGTGCGGCCGCGCCCTGCTCCCGGGCCTCCTCGTCGACGTCCTCACCCGCGCGGTGCGCCCGGTCCCCCTGGTGATCGCCCCGGACCCCGTGCTGGCAGGCGTTCCCTGGGCCCTGCTCCCCCTCCCCGGCACGGACACCCCGTTGATCGACCGGGCCACGCTCCGACTGGGCGTCACCGCCGCCCAGTTGGCGGAGCTGGCCGGACGGGAACCCCCGGCGCCGCGCGGCGACGAGGTGCTCGCCGTGCTCGACCCCTCGGGCACCGCCCGGACCCACCTCGCGAACGTACGGCGGCTGCTCACCCAACTGCCCCCGGACGCGCGCGTACTCGGCGGCCCCTGGCTCCCCGGACGGCCGACGGCCACCGCAGCCGAACTCTCTTGCCGACTGCGGGAACTGCCGCACCGGGGAACCCTCTTCCTCGCCTCGCACTGCCACCCGCCACCGCCCGGCACGGGCCCCTCGGCCACCTGGCTGCCCCTGGCCCCCGGACCGGGCCCCGACCGGCTCACCGCCGGGGACCTGCTGGCCGACGACCGCACGCGGCCCAGCTACCCGTTTCCGGCGACCGTGATCCTGGCGGCCTGCGACACGGCCGGGATCAGCCACGCCCACGCGGGGGAGTGGCTCACCCTGGTCCCCGCCGTCCTGTGGGCCGGGGCGGACCAGGTGGTGGCCAGCACCACCCCGGTCACCGACGACGGGCTGCTGGACATCAACCTGCTGCGCGCGCTGCGCCGCAATCCCGACGCCGAGGCCGCCGCCGTGCTGCGCGCACTCCAACGGCGCTACCTGATGCGCTGGCGCTCCGGCGGCCCCGGCGCCAAGCCCCTGTCCTGGGCCTTCTACCAGGTCTCCGGGCGCACCGGCACCCTCCCGCCGGACGGGCCCGCACCGGGGGAGGACCTGCCCGGCCACCTGCCCGTCCAGTGGACGCGCAACGCGATCGACCCGCTGCTGTGGGCCCGCGGCTCCGCCCGGCCCGACCAAGTCCGCCCGATCGGCACCTCGCCGCTGGCCCTCTGGCTGCTCTTCGAACCCCTCGTGAAGGACATCGGCCGGTCCCGGGCGCTACTCGCGGCGGCCCGTGACATCGGCGCCAATCTGTTCCGCGGCGGCGAGCCCCCGGCCCCGGGCCCGCCTCTCGCCGAGGGTCCGCAGCCGTCCGCGTACCTGCTGGCCGCCGCCGGGCGGGCGAGGGAACTGGCCCTCGCCGACGGCCGCACCCACGTGGCGGGCGAGGACCTGCTGCTCGGCATCCTGGCGGAACCGGACAGCGACGGGGCGCGGGCGCTGCGGCGGTTGCGCACCACGCGACGGGCCGACTTCGCCGACCGTATGCGGCGGGCGGCCAGGGGCCGCGAGCGCGAACTGCTCTCTGCGGAGGATGCCCCGAGGGCTCCCGACGAGGCCGCGGCCGACTTCCTGGCGCGCTGCCTGTCGGGCCCGGACCCGACGGCCGACGCACTCGTACGGATCGCCCACGAGCCGCCGACACTCCGGTCCATCGCCACCGGCACCTTCCTGGCGCCCTTCGGCCGCACCCGTACCGCCGTCCGCGCCCTCGACCGGATCGGTGACCCGCGCGGGCGCGACGCGCTCCACGTGATCGCCAACGACCCTTTCCGCAACGACCTGTTCGACGAACGCAACCAGGCCGCCGTGGCCCTCCACGAGGCCGGCGACCCGCGCGGTACCGCCTTGCTGGAGCGGACCGTGCTCGACCCGGCGCGCCCGGACATCACCGCGGCGAGGGCCGCGGACAGCCTCGCCGCACTCGGGCACCCGAGGGCCGCCGAGTACCTCGCCGCCGTCGCCGCCGAACCGGCACGTGCCGCCGACGCCCGGGTCAGGGCCGCCGCCTCACTGGCCCGGCTAGGCGATCCCCGGGGCGAGATCCTGCTGAGGCTGCTCCTCACGGCCCCGGAGACCGACGCGTACGCCCGGGGGCGCGCGGCGGCCGCGCTGCCCGAGGAGGAGCGCTCCGCGCTGGCCGCCGACCCCGCCACGGATCCCCGTGTGCGGATCGCCGCGGCCCGCGCACTCGGCGAGGACGGCGCGGACACGCTCACCCGGATCGCCGCCGACCCGACCGTCCCCGTCCACTGCCGGATCGCCGCGGCCCGCGCACTGCCGGACGGGGCCGGTGTCCGGGGCGAGGTCCGTGCGGACCTCCTCGCCGGCTTCCTGGCCGACCCCGGGACCCCCGCGGCGGACCGGGTGGAGCTCGCCCGCGCGGACCAGAACGGCGCAGCCCTCCGGGCGCTCGCCCTCGATCCCGCCCTGGCCCCCGAGGACCGCACCGCCGCCGCGCGCGCCATGGCCTGGCTGCTGATCCCGCACGGGCTGCCGGTGGTGGACGCCCACGCCACCGGCGCCACCCTGCACGACCTGACCCGCGTCGCCGCGGCCCGCGACAGAGGCCGCCGGGGCCTCCCCCGGCTCGTCGAACTCCTGGCGGAGACCGGGCTGGACGACGACGCACGGGCGCTGGCCCTCCAGAGCCTCCCCGACGACGACGGCGAGCACGACGGCAACGACGGCGGCGACAACGGCAGCGCCGAACGCCTCGTCCGGTTCGGGGCCGACCCCGCGTTCCGGCCCTCCGCGCGGATCAACGCCGGACACGCACTCCTCCTGCGCCAGGACCTGCGCGGCGCCGGCGTCCTGCTGAACCTGGCGGTCGACCCCGCCGTGCCCGCCGACCTGAGAGCCGTCGCCGGCACAGCTGTCAGCTTCGGGGCGGTCGGCTTCCTCGGCGGACTCTCCGATCTCCCCGACGCCGCACCGCCCCTGCGTGACCTCCTCGCCCGCTGCGCCACGACTCCCGGCCTCGTCGCCACGACGCGCCTGCACGCCGCCCGTGTTCTCGCCCGACGTGAGGACCCCCGGGCAGGGGCGGCCCTGTCCGACCTCGTCGAGGACGAGGGGCTCGACGCGATGGTGCGCGTGCAGGCCGCAGCGGCGCTCGCGCTCACCCGTACGCCTCGGGCCCTCGCCGTCCTGTACGAGCTGAGCACCGACGCCGGACTGGACGGTACGGGCCGGGTGCAGGCCGCCCACGCCCTGATGTGCCACGGGGACGCGCGCGGTGCGGCCCTGCTGCGGGAGCTCGCGGTGGACCCGGGCCTCGCCCCGCACTCCCGGGCCAGGGCCGCCGCACTGGCACAAGTCCGGATAGCACTGGGCCCGCCCGGCCGGGACGCGACGCCGAGTTGACGGAATTCCTCGGGTGAACGGGCTTCACGGGCCGGGATAATGACGGGCCGAATCCGCGCCCCGTACATCCCCGTACCACCGGATCTCACACGTACACCCGGATCTCATCGGCAGCCCGTTTCGCCACCGTGGCGAATTCTCGACAGCTGCGCCATCGCTCCCGAGGGGGAACGCATGCGTCACGCGACATGTCCGGAAGGCAGTTGGGAGACGGCCTCGGCGGTTCCCGACGTACGGCTCAGGGGAGGCGTACAGAGCTACCGGGGCTTTCGGCTCGCTCTCGGAGCTCCACGGGCCAGGCTCGAAGTGCCGGACGGCGTCGTCACGTTGCTGCTGCTCTTCGACCACGCCCTGGAACTGGCCGACACCCCGGACTTCGGCGGCCGGGCGACCGCCCACCGCTCGCTGGTCTCGGGGCTCAGCACCCACGCGACGTTCGGCCGCCCCGGCGGAAATCTGTACGGCGTGGAAGTCATCCTCGCCCCGTGGGCGGCCTTCTCCCTGTTCCGGACGCCCATGTGCGAACTCGCCGAACGCTTCACGCATCCCGAGGAACTCCTCGGCAGGCGCTTCCAGTTCCTCGCCGAGGCGCTCGCGGCAAGCCCGACCTGGGCCGACCGCTTCGCCCTGCTGGACAGCGTGCTCCTGCGGTGGAGCGCGGAGGGGCCGCCGTCCTCTCCCCGGGTGCGCCACGCCTGGCGGGAACTCGTCCGGTCGTCGGGGGCGGTTCCCATCCGGCGGCTCGCCGAGCAGACCGGCTGGAGCTGGCGGCAGTTCGAGTACCGCTTCGGCGAGCAGATCGGGCTGACGCCGAAGGGCGCGGCACGGGTGCTCAGACTGCGCAGCGCCCTGCGGCTGCTCATCGAATCCGGTTCGCCCTCGCAGGCAGCTGCGGCCTGCCGGTTCAGCGACCAGGCCCACTTCTCCCGGGAGTGCAAGGCCATGACCGGATGCACGCCACGGAAATTTCTGGCCATCCGCAGTGGATTCTTCGAAGGGCCCGCGACCGACGACAGGGTGCCGGGAGAAATCACCAGTGCCGTTCTGGACATCGGCGGAATTCGGTCAACCGGCCCCGGGGGGAATTGAGTTCATGGCGAGTGCGAATTTCTTCAAGACCGGGGAGGCCGCCGGCCCCAGGGTGAGGACGTCGTCATTCCGTGCCCGAGCGGCCCGCAGGGGCCGCCCAAGGGCTCTGCCGAAAGGAAGTCGTCCCATGCAACTGCGTACCCAGGTCGCCATGGTCGGGGGAGCGGTTCTCCTCGGTGTCGCGGCAGTGGCCACCCCCGCGGGTGCCTCAGTGGCCCCCGACGGATCGAACGCCGCGTCGTTCCGCGCCGAGGCGGTCCGCGACGGCCTGAGCACCCAGCAGATCCGCGGTCTCCAGCAGCAGGTCGACGCGTTCCTCGCGTCGTCCGGTGGCAGGCAGGTCGCCGCCAACGAGGTAGCCGTGGACGGCGGGTCCGTGGTGCTCGCCGTGCCGGGCGAGAAGTACGCCAGGCCCCTGAACAGCGGCCTCAACGGCAATGACCCCGCCACCGCCCTCGCGGGCTGCCCGTACCTCTACTTCTGCGGCTACAAGGGTGCGAACTTCACCGGCGCCCAGTGGAACCGTTCGGCGTGCACGATGGCCGAGATCCCGGACGGCTGGAACAGCGGCGGCTCGTGGATCAACAACCAGTCCAAGGACACCAAGGCGCGCATGTACGACAAGAACAAGAACCGCATCTACACGACCCCGGGCGCGTACTCCTCCGACGCCGACGCCAACTGGGGTCCGGTCTGGTACGTGAAGCCCTGCTAGTTGGTCGATGTGCTTGGGCTCTGTCTGGAATGACGGAGAGTGCCCAGAATCGGTGGTGCAGAACACTGGCCCGACCCGGGGGACGCGCTGTGAACACCGATCTGGACACTCTCCCGACCGCACTGTACGTCGAGCTTGATGACGGCATCATCCCCTCGTGCAAGGCGCGTTCGGGGCCGGGGCATCCGCAGGAGGTGACCGACGCGGAGCTGCTGTCCCAGTGCGAGTACGACCGGCGTCTGCGCCGGTCCGGTGATCTGCTGGAGGCGGCCCTGTGCTGGGCTCGTGGCGCGGACTCCGTCCAGTGCCGGCCCGGTGCGGTGGTGGGACGGTACTCCCGTGCCGTGCGGCTCTTCGCGGCATACCGCGGAACGCTCGGACCTGTCCGGGTGGGCCGGCTACGGCTTGGACGAGTCTCACCACCGCTTCTCCTGGGGCGCCGAGCTGATGCTCGTGTGCGCACCGGACGGACTGGTCACCGGGTGCGTTCTGGTCGATCCGAATGTGATCAAGGAGCGCGCCGCGCTGCGGATGATGTTCGCGCTGGAGAAGAACCGTCGCAGCCCGGGCACCACTGGCGTGTGTGACAAGGGCTTCGCCGGGGCCGGGTTCGAGACGGACATGGCCGAGCGGGGGATCACCGTGGTCCGGCCCGCCCGCAAGGACGAACCAGACCCCGGAGTCTTCCCGTACTGGCTCCGCCAGAGCATCGAGTCGGTGAACTGGACGCTCAAGGGGCCAGCTCGGACTGGAAGCCCAGCCAACAGGAAACATCCCTGATCCACTACGACCACCCCCCACACTGACCAGCACGCAAAAGCACATCAACCATCTAGCCGCTACCGTGGTCCTGTTTCCCCCAGGCGTCGAGCGTTTTGCGTGGCCGAGGCACTGGCCAAGCAGGACGGCGTGACCGTGGACAACCCGGTCGCGTATGCCCGCCAGCAGCACGCGCTGCTCTGCTGGACGGAACACGAGGCAGAGCCGACTACTCCGTAGGCTCCGGGTGGCGTACGACCCGCTTCAGCTCCCGTTCGACGTCGTACCGGCGCTGCCGCGTCGCCTCCGCGTGCGCCACGGTCGCCTCGTGGACCGGTGAAGCGCAGGCGGTTCAGCGGGACGGGTCCGTCCTTGTCCTTCCACTGGGCTTCCGCGTAGGCAACTCCGGCCCGGAAGCGGACCTCAACTGAGTCGACCTGGGGCGAGCGGACTGACGCCGCCAGCCCACTCCAAGCAGCCTGAGCACCCCTCCATGAACTTTCGCGGACTAGGCGGTTTGGATCTGCTCGCGCAGGATGTCCGCGTGGCCGCAGTGCTGGGCCAGTTCGCGCAGCACGTGGAGGTAGATCCAGCGCATCGGCAGCGGGCCGCGCCGGTTTCCCCGTACGACATCGTCCAGCGACAGCTCCGCGGTGGCCTTCCGCGACTCCTTGCAGGCTTCCCTGTAGGCGAGCTGGACCGAGGCGACGGTATCGCCGTCGTCCAGGTCGAAGGACTCGTCTGGCGTGTCCGGAATACCGATCTCGGCACGCGGCCGGCAGGTGATCGCCTCGTCGAACCAGACCTTCTCCACGAACGTGACGTGCTTGACGAGTCCCAGCAGGGTGGTCTTCGACGCCACCAGCGACCGCCGGGCCTGCTCCTCGGTCAGCCCGTCCAGACTGGCATGGAGAGCGGCCCGGTGCTCATCAAGGAACGTCTCGAACTGCTCCCGCAGCGGGGCAGGGAAGGTAGCGGGGGCGGTGGTCGCTCGGAAGTCCATGACTGCAGACCCTAGTGCTGCACCGTGAGTTCGTGGAGGGGAACTCGGTCACTGCGGGAGCGTCCGGAAGCACCCCCGACGGACAGCAACTTCCCCCCACCCAGCACCACCTCGTCACCGACGCCCTGCTCGCCGGCTCCAAAACTCCCATCCGCGTCCAGGGCAAGGAACTGAAACCGCAGTTCTTCCCCGACCAGCTCGCCGACTGGCTCGGCCTGACCCTGGCCACCGAAGTCCACGCCGCACACCTGCTCTTCCCCACCGTCACCACGGACACCACCCCCACCCCACTCGACACCGAACAGACCCTCGGCGACGCCGACTTCTTCCACACCGCGACCGAGGACCGCTACCCCGACGTCTTCGGCCTGCTGCCCACCCCCGCCCCCGGCCAGCTACAACGGGTCCGCACCCTGCTGGGGACACTGCCCCGCCACGCCCTGCACCTGGGACACGACGCCGACGTCAACACCGCCCTGCTGACCAAGACGACCGGTTGCCTTCTTGCCGTACGACGAAGCCGCCCGCCGCGTACGGTGACGGGCGTGGCTTTGACGGTGGATGTCGGGCTCTGGCACACATTCCGTGAGGGCGATCAACGGGGTTCAGCTTCTGTGACATCGCATGGTCTGCGACCGCCGGAGCACGTGGTCGACTGGCTTGCTCAGCTGGCTTCTGTTTGCAGCTTGCGAGCTCGTTCGGCCGGGAGGTAGTTCGGTCCGACACCTTCGATCAGCAGTAGGTCGCCTTCGATGTGGTCGGTACGCAAGTGCAGGATGGCCCGGTAGGCCGGAGAGTCGTACCAGGCGCGGGCTTCGGCCAGGCTGGGGAACTCGATCAGCACCATGCTGCCGGGCCACGTGCCCTCTACGACTTCGGCTGGCGGACCATGGATGACGAAGCGGCCCGCGAAGGGGTCGAGGGTTGCCTGGATGCGCTCCAGGTACGTGATGACGTCGGAGTGATTCCGGCGGCTGCGGAGATGAGCGAAGCCGTAAGCGGGCACCACGGTGCTCCTTCGTTCTGGGTGAGCGATGACCGCGAACGTAGCTGAGGGCGGTTGGGCGGTGCGATTACGCCGGAGGTAATTGCCACGGGGGCCGAGGAAACACTCCGAGGGTCTGCACGCCCCACCGGTCTGCCCCTCACGGAATGTGTGCCAAAACCCAGTTATTGTCCGCACAGCCACGGGCGGCTGCGTCGGCTCTTCTACTGGAAAGATGCACAGCCGACTCAGCGAAGCCCAGCCAGTGATGCGAGAGGATGCGTATCCGACCATCACGAGAGAGGGGCTGGCGGTGCCCGAACCGAAGGCGGTGGACCTGATCCACCTGAATGATGCAGACGGCAACCGCTGCATCGTCCGAGTGACCGGCCGCTACCAGCCCGGAGTGCTGACCGGCCACGACATCCTGCGGGCCGATGTCCTGGCGTCCGCCGACTTCGTTGATGCCCGGCTTGAACTCGTTCTTTTCCAACAGGACCTCGACGCCTGGCAGCGCGACCTGACCCGACTCGCACCGGGCACGGACGCGAGCATCGGTAGCGACCGCGGACTGAGCCTCGCCTTCCACATGCACGAGGACTGCTCCTTGTCCGTGACCGTCGACGACCCCGACCGCCTCACCGCAATGCTCTGGCTCCAGCCGCAGAAGACCTGGATCCAGGAGCATCACCAGCGACTTGAGCAGGTTCGAGAGACCTGGCCGAGTGAAGTCGTAGAAACGGCTCCCCTGGCCTACGAGTGGAGTCCCAGCCGCAAGCGTTGAATCTCCTCGCCCCCGCGAACGCCCTTACTTCTCAAACGGCCCTGGCTGGATAGAACGCTCCTTATGTCGCATCAAGCTGCTTGAGGGAGATTCTCTGAGGTCGCGCTGCTGTCTTGGGCGGGGTCTTCGACCCCCACGAGGTCTCCTGATCGGTGATACTCCCGCCGACATCGCGGCGGGCCTGGCCAACGGCGTCCGGGTGCTGGCCGCGTGGCCACCGGCGGTACCTCCAGCACCGACCTCTCCCGCGCCGGAGCCCAACACGTCCTCGAAGACCCCACCGACCCCCGGCTGATGGACCTACTGGGAGTAGCCAGCCGCCTTCATCATGGCGGCCGTCTCCCCCAGGTCGAGGCCGAACCGCAGCGGACCCACCCGCTCGAACGGCACGTACGCCCACTGCGCACGCTCCGCTTCCTCGAACACCGGCCAGAACTCAGGCCATGGCTCAGCCATCTCTCACCACTCCTCAGAACAGCCGAAACCTATCCTCCCTTGAGGATTCAGGCAGATGCTCGTAGACGACACCACGCCCGAAAGCTCAGTAACAGTTGGAGTGTCCCGTCCCTCGGACCGAGCCCCACCCGACCGACTTGAACTCCCTTGCGACCGCGCTGTATGGGAAGACCGACGACCTGCTGCTGGAATCCTCGGAGCCGGCGCCGTGGCGTCCCGTGGTGGGGATCGCCCCGCAGCTGAACGATGCGGAGCTGCCCAAGCCGCCACTGTCATTGGTGCTTCAGTCCTTGCCGAGCTTGTCCCTCCGCCCTGCTGGCCGAAGGAACGATGCAGGGCGAGCCGGACTTCTCTCTGCATGCCTCGGTGCGGAGCGGGGCAGGCCGGGTCTCTCGATGGTGCCGTGCGGGACGGGGGCCGTTCCGCCCCTGTTGTGCGCTTTGGTGGTCTGCTGTGCCCGGTGCAGTTGGCACCTCGTCTATTGCTGACCGAGTTCTTGCAGCATCTCTTGTTGGTGGCGGTGGCCGACCGTCTCATAGCCGATCACCGTGACGAACGGCGCGAGCATGACTACCAGAAGGCAGACCGCGATGGCCACGCCGGCGGCGGCCAGGAGGACGGCCGTGAGCAGGACGGCGATGGTGAGGGCGATCAGGAGGATGTGGAAGCGGTCGGCGGTGGAGAGCAGCAGGGTGTGCAGGAGGTAGATCATCAGCATGTAGAGGCCGACCGGGAGGGCGAGGGCGAGGACGACGGCGGTGCCGGAGATCTTGGCGTGGTGTTCCATGTACAGGCCCGCCACGTGCAGCCCGGCGCCGGCTCCGGCGACGCCGATGAACAGGGGGATGTGGCCGTAGCCGAAGAGGTATCCGCGGCTGCGGCGGTGTACCAGGATGTCGCCGAACGGTGTCAGGAAGTACATCCACCACATGCCGAAGGTCAGTCCCACGCCGGCGATGACCACGGCGATGGCGTTCCAGGTCCAGTGCGTGCCGTCTCCGCCGCCCAGGAGGTCGCCGGAGGAGGCGACGGTACCGACGACGCCCTCACCGAGGACGATGATCGCGAAGAGTCCGTACCGTTCGGCGACGTGGTGCGGGTGCCACGGTGTACCGCCGGCGGAGCCCTGGGTGAGCACCGGCAGGACGAGTTCGAGGGCGCCCAGGACGCCGAACGCGACGAAGACGACGGCGATCGGCATGTGGACGAAGGCCACGACGATCCAGCCTGCCTGGACGATCAGCGTCCAGCGGATGTTGGCCATGCCGACGTCGTGGAACGACCGGGACTGCCGGGCGGCACGCCACCATTGCAGCACCATCGCGATGCGCATCACGACGTAGCCGACGACCATGGCGCGCAGTTCGAGGTGGCCGCCCTCCTCGACGGAGTGGAACATCGCGGGCAGGCCGAGCGAGAAGACGACGACGCCGATCATCTGCAGCATCGTCAGGGCCCGGTAGAGCCAGTCGTCGGTGGCGAAGGCGGAGGCGAACCAGCTGAAGCTGATCCAGGCGATGCTGATCGCGAACATCGCCAGGACGAACGCGATGACCGCCTGGCCGACGTGCCCTTCGGCGACCATTTCGGCGAACTGGAACGCCGCTGTGCCGACGGCGACCACGAAGGTCAGGTCGAACAAGAGCTCCAGCGGCGAGGCGGTCCGGCCGTGTTCTTCTGGGTCACGGCCGGTCATGGGGACCAGCCGTCGCGTCAGCCCGTGCTTGCCGGACGTGCTGGTGGGTCGGGGTTCAGTCATGTGCAGCAGTATTTCTGACGCTTCTCGTACCCGCCCGGCCGCACGGCCGAGGCAGTGGCGAAGCGATGTGCCGGCCGCGCCTACGATCATGGAACCTGGGGGATCCGTGCGCGCCGGCTGCCGGGCAGGGAGGCGCATGGGTTCGTGTGATGCTGACGGTGGGGGTTGACGGGTGGGTGCGGTCGATGAGGTGCTGCGGAGCGCGGGCGAGGCTTGCGAGGGTCAGCTGCGGCGGTGGGTGGGATCGCTTCAGGGGTCCGCTGCTGAGGTGGCTGCCTATCAGTTCGGCTGGTCGGGGGAGGGGGCGCGGCACGGTGGTAAGTACGTTCGTGCTGCCCTGACTCTGGCGTGTGCGCGTGCGGTGGGAGGTGTGGATCGGCGGGCGGTGCCGGCGGCCGCGGCGGTGGAGATGGTGCACAACCTGTCGCTTCTCTACGACGATGTTCTGGACGGTGACACGGTGCGGCGCCACCGCGCGGCCGCGTGGCAGGTTTTCGGCCCGTCGTCAGCGGCCCGGTCCGCGGACGCGATGATGCTGACCGCGTTCGACGTCCTGTCGGAAGCCGACGGGCCGGACGGGCCGGTGGTCCGTGAGGCGTCGGCCGCCCTGGTGGATGTGCTGATCCAACTGGCGGTCGGCGAGAGCCTGGACCTGGTCTTCGAAGGCCGGAGCGAGGTGACCCTGGCGGAGTGTCTGGAGATGGTCTCGGGCAAGACCGCCTCGCTGTTCGCCTGCGCGTGCCGGCTGGGTGCCCTCTACGGAGGCGCCGACCCGGCCGTCTGCGCCCAGTGGGCAGAGTTCGGGCACGACCTCGGCATGGCCTTCCAGCTCGTGGACGACCTGCTCGGTATCTGGGGCGACCCCGCGGTGACCGGAAAGCCCGTTTTCAACGACCTGAAGAACCGCAAGATGTCGGTGCCCGTGGTGGCCGCGCTGACCTCCAAGACCCAGGCCGGCGACGAACTCGCCCGCCTCTACTCGCAGCCCGCCGGCGATACCGCCCGCCTCGCCCGCCTGGTCGAGGAGGCGGGCGGACGCCGCTGGACCAGCGACCGCGCCACCCAGCACGCGACAGCCGCACGCGACCGGCTGCATCGCCTCACCACCGTGCCCTCAGCTCTCGAAGACCTCGAAGCGCTGTGCACGGTCGTGATCAGACGCGTGCATTGACCTTCCATGGCGGCGGCCCATCCATGAGGTGCGCGCGGCCCTGCGCGAACAGCTCGGCGTCCACTTCCTTGAGCCTGCGTAGTTCCCTGGGTTGGTGCAGGGCGTGCACGGCCGCGGGAACCCAGGTGCCGCCGGCCGCCTCCAGCAGGGCGTTCGCGGCGAGGCGGGCGGCCTGGTTCGCGCCTTCCATCGTCGCCAGGTTCACCGGCGAGCGCACGTAGTCCCCGGCCATGAACAGATTCGCTGCGGCCGTCACCGCACGCGGGCGCGCTTTCCATGAACCGGTGGTGTTGATCAGCAGAGGCTCGTCGTTGACGGCAGGTCCCGGCCCGTTGAGGTTCCGCACCGCCGAATCCAGCTCCCAGGAGTGCAGCAGTCCCTTGTGCAAGCGGGTTCGACCCGTTCCGTTGAGCCCGTCGCACAGCTGTGCCCAGACCTCGGCCGCGATCTGCGCCCGGCTGCACTCACGGGCCGGTTTGCCGTACAGGATGCCCGGGGTGTCCCAGGAGGAGATGTCCACCGACAGGCAGTCGGCCACCGTCCCGTCGCCGTAGGTGACCGCGAAGTCGCCGTCCCAGAACTGTGCCTGGCTGATCGAAGTGAGCGCCCAGGGCGAGTCCAGGAACAGGACATGGCCATGGGCGACCGGCACCGGCTGTGTCAGGTAGAACTGCATGCCGACCATCCAGTCCGTGTGCAACCCCGTCACGCTCTTGAGCTCGGCGTCGGCCTCCGCCAGTCCGCGGTCCAGCAGCGCCCCGATGCGATGGACCGGCAGCGCGCACATGTACCAGTCGGCCTCCAGCTCCCGCCGCCGGCCGGCCGGACCGCGCAGGTGGGCCCCGGTGACACGGCGACCGCTCACGGCCAGGCGCTCGACCCCCCACCCGAGTTCCAGCCGCACCCCCAGGGACGCAAGATGACGGATCCACGGGTCGATCCAGGCTGTGCTGGTGGGTCCGTTGAGCACCCGGTCCGCCGGCTGCAGGTCCTCGCCCCGGCCCAGGAACCCGAAACTGAAAGCCTCCAGGAACCCGCCGACCGTATGCGCACTGCAGACCTCGGCCCGTGCCGCGACCACCGTACGGGTCGCGCCCACCACGCACGCCTTGACGTACTCCTCGGAGGCACCGGCGGCCGCGGCGAAGTCCCACCACGAGGTCGACTCCCACTGGCCCAGCCGCCGCTCGTCACTGCTCGTCATGTAGACGAGCATCCGGTTCGCGAAGTACAGCAGCTCCTCGCTCGTCAGGCCCCTGCCACCCGCCTCCAGCCCGACAGCACGCAGGAACTCCATCGGAGTGCGCGTACTCGCAGTCGCGGACACATCCGTGACCCGCTCACCCACCCGGCCCGAGCGCGCGGACAGCATCTGTGTCGCCTCCCGCAGATTCCCCGCCACCCCCGCAGTGCTGCCGTCGACAGGGATACGGCGCAAGGTGTCCGGCAGACTCCGGTAGAACCCGGGGAAGAACCTGAACCCGTGCTCACTAGGCAGATCCAGCCGCCCGCCGCGGCCGGTCCCCGCCACCCACGCGCTACGGGCCTTGCCACCCCATCCGGCGGGCTCCACCACCGTCACCTCGAAGCCGCGCTCCGCCAGCTCCATCGCCGCCGTCAACCCCGCCACGCCGCCACCCAGCACCGCGACTCGCAAGCCCCGCCCCACGGAAACCACCACCTCCTTTACCAGGGGCCACCAGCCAGGCCCCCTCCACCCAGTCACGACGAGTAGATCATCAATCTGCTGAGCGTCCTGGAGGAGGCCTCATTCCCGGCCAGTGCACGAAGCCTTGGAGCAGTCCTCCCCGCCGTCGGCCGGGAGGTGCGCACGGCCAGGTCTTCACGCCGCGGGCCCACACCAGCGGTGGTGTGGGCCCGCGGGTCCCGCGGTCGTGTGTGGGGCCGTCAGCCGGTGACCCTGCCGAAGAGGTGGTTGGCAGGAGCGTCCGGGTCGTTGCCGTAGAAGAACTCCGTGACCGCCTGGTGGAATTCGGCCCGGTCCAGCGCACCGGAGCCGTCCCGGTCCAGGGCGGCGAAGACGGCGGCGCAGTCGTCGCCGGGGACGCCGGCGACCGAGTTGAACATCTGCTGGAACTCCGCCTGGTCGATCTTGCCGTCTCCGTTGAGGTCGACGAGGTCGAAGAAGCAGTTGGTGACCGGTTCGATCTGTTCCGGGTAGAGGGCGGGGTCGGTCAGGACCCGCCTGAACCCTTCGGTCATCTCCCGCAGGTCGACCTTGCCGTCACCGTCCTGGTCCATGGGGGCGATCACGTTCGTCCAGAAGGCGTCCATCCCCTCGGCGAGCAGGCGGGCGGTCTCGGAGTCCGGCGAGGCGCCGCGGGCTGCGACGTAACGCTCGTTCATCATCTGGACGTCCCGCTGGGTGATGAATCCGTCGCCGTCGACGTCGGCGCCCCTGAACCACTGGCCGTACTTGAGGTTTTGAAGTGCAGTCATGAATGCGCACAGTATTCATGCCGTTACGCAGGCGCAAACGGCAAGTAGGGATGCTTTCGCATGGTCTGACCGGCCTGCTGGGCGCTTGTCGAGGGCGTACACGGAATCACGCCCAACAAGGCAGGAGGTTTTCGTATCAATGTTCGAGGTTTGGTGGTGTAAAGGCGAGCACACCAGGGAGGGGATCCTCGTACGGCTCGATTTCGACCAGCGCGCTGAGAGCGCTCGGCCCCTGGGACAGGCGCGAGCACGGCCGATCCGCCGTGAGGACGTTCGGATTGCCGTGGCGGTCCAAGGTTCCGTTCAGGCCCGGCCGGACCGGATCCCACCACGCTCCCGTGGACAGCTGTACAACGCCTGGCATGAGGTCGTCCGACAGGACTGCGCCCGCCAGGCAGCTGCCCCGGTCGTTGTGGACCCGTACGACCATGCCGTCCTCGATGCCGCGAGACGCCGCGTCCGACGGGTTGAGCGTCACGGGCTCACGGCCACGGATCTTCGAACCGAGGCTGCAACCGCCGTTGTCGTACTGGCTGTGCAGCCGCGAGGCAGGCTGATTCGAGATCAGATGCAGCGGAAACCGGTCCGCCAGGTCAGCGTGGAGCCACTCCACCGGCTCGAACCACGTCGGATGCCCGGCGCAGTCGTCGTAGCCGAACGAGTTGATCTTCTCGGAGAAGATCTCGATCCGGCCCGACGGTGTCGGCAGGGGGAAGTGCCGCGGGTCCAAGCGGAGCGCCTCGAAGCTGCCAGGAAACGGTCCGGTCAGCGCCGGCAGCTCAGCGGTGGAGCTGCGCCAGAAGTCGTCGAAACTCGGCAAGGTTGCCTCGTCGCCGAGCTGGGCCCTTGTCTGCTCGTAGAGGTGCCGGACCCATTCGATCTCGGAGCGCGACTGGGTGAACTCCTTCTCGTATCCGAGCCGGGCGGCGAGGGCGGCGAAGATCTGGTGGTCGGTGCGCGACTCGCCCTCCGGCTCGCGGACCTTCGGCATCGCGACGAGGTGGGGGTCGGAGAATCCGGCGGCGAAGTCGTCTCGCTCCAGGCCGGTGGCGACGGGCAGGACGATGTCCGCGAACTTGGCCGTGGTGTTCCACCAGGCTTCGTGAACCACCACCGTGTCGGGCCTCTGCCAGGCACGGGCCAACCGATGGAGGTCCTGGTGGTGGTGGAACGGGTTCCCTCCGCACCAGTACACGAGGCGAAGCTCGGGCAGCGTGAGGCGCTGGCCGTCGTAGTCGATGGTCCTGCCCGGATGCAGCAGGGTGTCGGCGATCCTTGCGACCGGAATGAAGTCCGAGACGGGGTTGGAAACCGCGGGAATCGTCGCCACGGAGGGGCGTCCCGGGGCGACGCCGGTCGCGTCCATCGTTGCGTAACCAGCGCCCCAGCCGCAGCCCGGCCGGCCCATCGAGCCCGCCATGGCGGCCAGCACGACCGACATCCAGATCGGCTGTTCGCCGTGGTCCGCACGCTGCACCGCGTAGTTGACCATGATGAGCGAACGCTGCGTCGTGAGGCGGCGGGCGAGGTCGGTGAGGGTGTCGCGGCTGATCCCCGTGATCCTCGCCGCCCAGGCAGCGTCCTTGGGGACGCCGTCGAGCTCGCCGAGCAGATAGGAGGCGAAGCGTTCGAAGCCGACGCAGCACCGGCGGAGGAAGTCCTCGTCGTGCCAGCCGTTGACCAGCATCGTGTGGGCGATGCCGAGCATCGCGGCGGTGTCGGTGTTGGGGACGACGGGCAGCCACTCGGCGTCGAGGAACCCGGCGACGTCACTGCGGATGGGACTGACGTTCACGAACCGCACCCCGGCCGCACGGCACCGGCGCTGCAGGTCCTGCGTCTGGTGCCTGGCCAGCCCACCAGGGTTGATCTGGCTGTTCTTGAGGGCCAGCCCTCCGAAAGCCACCACGAGCTCACAGTTCTCGGCTATCTCGTCCCACATCGGCATCCGGGACTGGTAGCTCCACGGATGCCCGCCGATCACATGGGGGAGGATCACCTCCAACGCCGCGGTGCTGTACGTGTTGCGCGAGTCGGTGTATCCCCCGCCCAGCGCCAGGAACCGGTGTAGCTGCCCCTGCGCGTTGTGGAACGCGCCTGCACTCGCCCATCCGTAGGATCCGCCGAACACCGCGCTGTTTCCGTGCTGTGAACGCACCCGACGCAGTTCATCGCCCACCAGCGTGAGCGCATCGTCCCAGCTCACCTCCACGAAGGCATCCCCGCCTCTGGTCGTGTCGCGGGCGCGCGGCAGGCCGTTCAACCAGCCCTTGCGCACCGCTGGGCGCAACACGCGAGCGCGGTCGTCGGCGGCTGTCACCATTCCGGGGCCGATAGGCGACGGTGAAGGGTCATCGCTCGTCGGCTCAATGCGTACCAACCGGCCGGAATCGACCACTGCGATATAGCTGCCCCAATGCGTCGCGACCGACATGCGCCGTTCCACCATGCATCAACCCCACCCTGGAAGTTTCCCTGCTCTCGCACGGCGGATGCCTACGTCAAAGGGCCCCGTCCAGCCGACGGACCGCAGGAAAGAGGATTCCCCCGCCGTCCACTGATCAACCTCACCTGTCAGCGTGTCGGCGCCAGAGCAGGGTTCGCGGACAGTGGTGCTGGAACCGGCAGGCTTAACCATCCCAACCGGTAGACCACGCGCGGGTTCCTGGCGTTCGAGCTCCAGGATTCTGCGAACCCGGGCGCTTCGCCTCTGGTCGAGCTGCTGGCCCAGACTGCGGCGCACGGCGCCCTTAGCGCGGCCGGGCGTTCTCGACGCAGTCGGCGACCGCCTCGGCCGCCCAGCCCATCACCGGCAGCACGTTCCGCCGCCGCGGCGGATAGCCCTTCTTCGCCTTGCCGTAGCGGACGTTGAGCGTGCCGTACCGGCCGAACTGCCGGGCCTGCGGGTCGCGGCCGAAGTCGACCACGTCCACTTGGACGTCTCGGTCCGGCGAAGCCCCCACCCGTAGATGATCTTGAAAAGAGTGGCGTCCCGGTAAGCGGCGAAGGCCCCCTTGTGCTTGGCCTTCACGGCGCGTGCGACTTGGTCGTCGGCGTAGCAGGTGAGGGAGGGTATTCCACTCAAGGCAGATCGCCGCAGGGAATGCGCCGAAGGCTTCATCGCATGCCGTGCCCCAGCCGTAGCGGGCGTCGATAAGGAGCTCGGTGAACAGCCGAACGGTGCCCTGGTAGCTGCGGATAGTGGAGGGCGCCAAGTGCCTCTCGCTCGTCAACGATGCCGACCACTCGTCCAGTTGGGCAGGCGTCCACCGCCACGGGTACTTGTTCGCACACTCAAGGAACTGGCGTATCAGCCGTTCTCTCGGGTCGATCGTCTTGTCTCTCAGCCCTCGCGACCTCTGCTGAGCCCGTCAGCCCCGCAGCATCGCATCGAACATCGCGTCCTGCGGGCGTAGTTGGGCCACGCGGGAGACGAGCTCCATACGCGCGGACCCTGCCAGGGCCACCTTCTGCCGATGCACCCCTCCAGACCATCCCTTCTGGAGAGCAGATCAAGCATCAGAAGGGATCTCTCAGGCAACACCCCTGTTCAGGAAGGCAGTTCGTAGGGGCCTCGAAGCCCTTCTGGTTCCCGCTGCGACCAGGCGGCCCGCGATTTCCCGCCCGTCAGATGCAATTCCCGAGGGTTGACGTACGGGGCCATGGACGACTCGGACACGGGCCCGAGGAGGTCGGAGACCACCGATCGGTCCGTGCCCTGGCGAATCCACTCGGTTGTGGCGCTGTGCCGGATCATGTGCGGCCGGGCGATCAGGTCAGTTTGCCGCGCGAGTCGGTCGAACTGTCCCTTGACGCCGGAGTAGGTCATCGCCTGCCCCAGCGGCTCCCGGAAGAGGTTGACTAGGACCTGGTCGGTGAAGTCGGCCTGCGGGAGCGCCGAGCGCTCATGAAGGTAATCGGCGTAGCAGACGCCGATCTCGCTGGTGACCGGGATGGCCCGCGGCCGTCGCGACTTCGCCCAGGCGCCGTTGCTGTTCAGCTGTCGGCGCACGTGCACGTGAGGGCCCTTGGCAGCCGAACGCCTGGGAGCCGGCCAGGGGGTGCATGTCCTCCAGGTCCTCGTTCCTGCTAGCCGAATACGACGAGACGTGCTGGGGAAGTGGAGCCGCCGCCTCAGGGCCCAGGCACGTCGGTGAGGTGAGCCCTGCAGCGCCGCCGCTCGTCTGGTGGGTGCTGATGCTAGTGCTGGGGCCGGTGGGAGCGTCTGGTCACATGACGGCCAGGCCCAGGACGGTCACGATGAGGGCGCATACTGCGCCGATCATGACGGGCTGCCAGGTGGGTGGGGGTGGCGCGGGTGGTTGGCCGTCGCCGGGGGAGCAGCCGCACAGGCCGTGCTGTTCGAGGACGGGGGAGTCGAGCCAGTAGGCCGAGGACAGCTCTGCCCGTGGTGGTGTTCTGTGCTCGTCGTTCATGCCGTGACAACGACCTGTGGTCCGGCCGCGCATGACTTCTGGCCGGATTTCACATCCCCCACACAACGCCATGGCATCCGGGCTGGTGCGGCCCCTCCGAGGGCACGGAGTGAAGGACTGGCACGTCAACTCCCATTGCGGTTGCGGAATGCGCAGGGGTGCTTGCCGGGGCGGCCCGTTCTGGCCGGCGGGTGAAGTCACGGTGCGGGGGACATGTGCCCGGCGCCGCTCCTGCCGGCCAGGACTGAAAGGCTGCCAGGGCGGCGGGAGGTGTCCCGGCCACGGAGGTGCCGTGCCGGCCTGGTGCGGATGCGGCCTGCGGACCGGCGACCGGACCGTGCGCGTCGCGGGGTGACGATTGCAATGCCACGCCGCTGGGCGAGAGCACCGTGGTGGGGCGGTCTGCTGGTGGTGGGCAGGGCGCCGTCCACGATCTTCTGACGCAGATTCGACGCAAGTTGCGGGTAGGGGGTGCCGTGTGGCCTTGATGGGTGTCCACCGGGGTGTCGGTCATCGCAGTGGCCGGTGGCCCGGGACAGTTCAAGTGCACGCAGCCACCGGGGGATTCACTCCCGGCGTGACCCAGTCGGGAGACATCCCATGCCCAACCACCCCCGCTACACCGTAGAACCTGCAGCCAGCTCCACCACCTACCCCCTCGACACCACCCTCATGGCATCCACCGTCGTACGTGCCCACCGTGCGCTCCGCTCCCACCCGCTGCCCCGCCCCGACGACACCGAACTGCTCACCGCCCTCCTCCACTCGCACCTGGCCCTCCTCGTCCATGAAACCCAACCCCTCCTCACCGCGACGGACCACAGCACCCGCGAACGGGCCCGCCGGCAAGCCGTCCACGACACCGCCCGCCGCACCCTGGACGCCGCACCCACAGGTGGCCTGGCCGCCGCCGCGTACCGGCTGCGCGCGTTGGCCACGAGCGTGGAACGCCTCCTGGCACTGCTTGCCCAAGGCCACCACGGTGCCGACCGCACCTGAGGCCGGCTTTCGGCCCGGCCGATGCCCAGGAGCGTTCTGTCCAGGGGCGCCGCACACACCGATCGAACTCAGCGCCGCAGCATCGGCTCGGCGCCGCAGCATGGGGGGCGGACTTGCTGAGGCGGGACGTAGGGTGCGGGCGTGGACATGCGAACGGCTGTGGAGGAGTTGGCGCAGGAGGCCGAGCGGCAGCTCCGCGATCAGGTGTGGGTGGTGGACCCCGATGACCGTGACGTCGCGGCGAGGGCCGCCGCCGACCTGGAGGCCGCCGTCGGCGCGCCGGGGTTCCGGGAGGGGATGCCCGTGATCGAGCGGCTGGCGCACCTGCGGGAAGCACTCGCCGCCCTGGCCATCGCCCTCGCCCACGTCCACGGACACCTGGCCTGGTTCCTCGGCGCAGCCACCACCGCCCTCACACCGATCCTGCACTGGCGGGCCCTTCCCGCCAAGGGCGGCCCCACCTTCGGCGCCACCACACCGACCCCCCAGCAGTACACGGAAGCCGAACAAGCCGTCCACCGGCTCCAGCGCACCCTCGCCCGAATCGCGGCCGCCTGACATCCACTGGCTTGGCTCTGTACATCAGCACCACCCCAGGGTGAGGAGGCGGCGCGGGTCCAACGCGGCGATGAGCGGCATGGTCAGCCTGCCTCGATTCGTGCGGCCCGGGCGTCGGTCTGCCGGAGGCGGCAGGAGCCGGTGCCCATCTCGATGCTCGCCGGTATACGCATCCAGGCCCCCTATGGGAGAAGCACCCCCAGCGTCCCACCGCAAGGAGGTGTTCGGCCTCTGCGGCCAGGGCGCTCGTGTGTGGGCGGCGGTCAGGGCGACGTTGTGGCACGCCGACGGTCGGCTCACCAGGTGTGATCACCGCCCGGAGGGCGCGCGTACCCCCTGCGGGCCGGGTGTAGATCTTCGGCCTGCGGGGGTAGACGCGGACTGCACTGCTTGCAAGGTCGGTATTGGCGAGTGGCCGGGGCGGGAGGCCCGCGGTCGGGGAGGTAACCACGATGAACAAGCCGCTGCCCGCCCTTCCGTCACAGGCCGCAGATCCTTCGGTTGTCGGGCGGGAGGATCTCCTGGCGAGAATCAGCGGTCTGCGGGAGGAGATCGGCCAGCTGCAGGAAGCCGTTGTCTCCCATGCGGTGGTCGATCAGGCGATCGGTGTGGTCATCACAATGGGTGGTCTGCGCCCGGATCAGGGTTTCGCGGTCCTGCGCGAGATCTCCCAGACCACCAACATCAAACTGCGGCACGTTGCCGAGTACCTCGTGGGCTGGATGAGCAGCGAGCACCTGCCCGCGGAGATCCGGACGGCCCTGGACAAGGCCCTCGCAGCCACGCGCCCGATGTGAACCGGGCACCACAGGCTCACTGCCGAACCCGCGCTCGGCGTGGCCTCCGCCCGTCGGGGTTCCCGACAGGCAGCAGCGGAAACACCCGGGCCCGGGTAGAACGTGCACCGGCAGGAACACCACACGGGTACGCCCTGCCCAACGCCCGTGCCAGTGGGGGTACGCCCGGCCGCCGGCTCTTGTACCCGGCATGCGCCGTGTCCTCACGTCCGGGTGTGGTCCTGCGGGCAGGTGCCGGAGTTTCGCCCCACAGTTGCTCCGCCGAGCGGCCTCGGTGCTGCGCCTTTGGCGCAGTCGGACGGCGAACGGCAGCTCATACCTGTACTTGCGGTGGTCTGATCTCGGCAAGGGCGCGCAGGATGAGCAGCCAGTCCTTTTCGGGTACGTGCTGAACGGTCTGTCCGAGCTGGACACCGCACCGGGTGGTGAGCGACGCCGCGATCTCCAGCACGGCGACATCGGCGGGTGTACCACCGAGCGCTGCGGGGCGGGCGAGCAGCAGCAGGCCGATCGCGTCGAAGTCCAGGCAGGTTGTGCCACCCTCGCGGTGGAGAACGGGAAGGTCGGCCTCACGGGAGAGCACCGCCTCGTCCTGGTGAAACCGCCGCAGCCAGTATCCGTCGGCATAGGAGCCGAGCAGGCGTGTTGCCGTCCGTTTGCGGGGGTCGGTCACGCTCTGCGCGAGGGTCTCGGCGAGCCGCGTGCCCGGGGTGTCGTTGACGGTCGTTGTCACTGAAATCTCCATGTTCCGTATGGAAGTTGCTGGCGGGGCGCTCGACCGTCCGTGCCGGCTGTGCCCGTCTCGGTCGGCTGCCCATGTGGCTGCGGCCGCGGCCCCTGAGCGGTGCGATGATTGCTGCGGCGTTCGTGACAAACGTTCGTGACAAAGGTGGGGCCCGTCACGAGACGCGGCCCCACCTCTGTTCACCCAAAGGCGCTGTGGGTCAGCGCTCGGAGTGGCCCTCGACATCCTCGCGGGCCTGCTGGGCGCGCTGCTGCCCCTGCTCGGCGCCCTTCTCGGCACGCTCCTGCGCCTGCTGGCCTCGCTCCTGGGCGTTGTCCTTGGCGTCGCCCATGGCCTGCTTGGCCCGGTCCTGGAGCTCCTGCGCCTTGTCCTTGAACTGGTCCGAAATACCCATGCGGAACCACTCCTGCGGAGAGTTGGGGAAGGGCCGCGGCGGAGTGCCTGCGGCCTCCAAAAGCCTCACATGCAGCAGAGGAATCCGCACGACGGACAGTCACACTCGGTGACATGGTAGGCCAAGGATCGCGGGGAACCGGTGCCCCAGGGGAGGCTGCAGGGAGCCAGTTGTCCGGCACGTTCCGGCGTCCGGCGTCCGGCGTCCGGTGTCCAGGGCCTGCCGGCGCATGTGGTGATCCCGCGTCCAGTACTGGCTCCTCGCCGCCCGACGGCTGGTGGCAGGCCGTCCGTCCGGAGCGCTACCCAACTGGCACCGGGTGCGAGTGGTGGGCGGAGCGCACGGCTGATGCCCCCGCAACGGTGGCCGGCGACAGCGGGCCAGGGGAGGTGGCACTGCCGTGCGCGCCGCGCCTGCGGGCCCGAGTGCGCGACGGCGAACCGGGGCATGTCTGCAACTCTTTGTGTGCAACTTCGGTCAGTTGTAAAGAGGTTGGGAGTGTGCGAGTCGTGGAGTGGGGTCACCGGTACGGGTGTCACTGCTGTTACGGGGCTACGGGGGGTCCGTAGCGTCCGGCTGGAGCGGAGCACACGGCGCCGCCAGTGAATGGGCGGGAGTGGGCTGCGGCGCGGGAGAGGCAGGGCTGGGCGGCGCGGGCAAAGTGCCGGGCCGTGGATGCGGAGGAACTGTTCGCCGAGGGCGCCGCGCAGACGCGGGCGGCCCAGGTGTGCACCAGCTGCCCAGTGCACACCGAGTGCCTGGCCCACGCCCTGGACGGGCGGATCGAGCACGGCATCCGGGGCGGCATGACGGAGCGCGAACGCCGCGCCCTGCTGCGCCGCCGCCCCCCGGTGGTCTCCTGGCGGCTGCTGCTGGAGACCGCCCGCCAAGCGCATGACGCCCGTACTCTCCGGGCCCGACCGCACTTCCCAGCGGTGAGTGCCGCTGGCTGACGGCAACCTGGCCGCCGGAACGTCCGTCTGAAAACGTGCGGCGGGGTCCTGTCTGCCTGATCCTCCGCCAGGAACGGGAACGGGAACGGTCCCGCAGCCCACAGCCCCCTGACAGCCCCGCACGTGCTGTCAGGGGGTGGGCGGGAGGCATCGGCGGGCCTTCCGCCACGGCCCAGTACCCCTACACGATCTGGTCATGCCCGGTCGCTGCCCTTCCGCCAACCTGACCGATCAACCGGCCGTCATGCTCCGCACCTTCACTCCCGACCTGTACGTGCAGTACCTCCGCGACCTCCAGAAGGCGCTTGCCCACAGCTCGCCGTATCCCGCCTCCGCTGACGGGCAGCGCACCCTCGCCGCCGCTGGTCGCGGCCCGCGGCGGCAGCGATCGACGGGCTGCTCTTGTGCCTGCGGTGTGGTCACCCCGGCAGGGCCAGTTCCCAGTCGAACTCGCGGAGTTGCACCGCATCGATACTCCACGAGACCCCGAACCGGCTGTCCGGAGTGAAACCGACTCCGATGACCCGCTGCCCGTGTCCCCGCAGCACCCGCAGAGACCGTCCGGTCTCCACGTCCCACAGGCGTGCCGTCGCGTCCTCACCCGCCGAGAGGGCGAACCGGCCGTCCGGGCTGAGGCGGACGGCGTTGGCGTGACTCGGCTGCGGGTCGAGGGCGCGCAGGAGTTCGCCGGTCGAGGTGTCCCAGAGGCGCAGGGCCGGTTCCTGGTCGGCGCTGGAGAGGATGTGGCGGCCGTCGGGGCTGAGGCAGGCCGCCATGACGGTGCGCGAGTGACCGTGGAAGGTACGCAGGCACTTCCCCGAGCCAAGGTCCCAGAGCCGTACCGTGGCGTCTGCTCCTCCGGTGACGGCGGTGGTGCCACGGTCGTTGATCCGGGCCGCGTACACCTGCTTTCCGTGTCCTGCCAGCTCCGCCGTGACGCGGCCCGCGTCAAGATCCCAGAGACGTACGACGTGATCCATCCCGATGACCAGGGCGTGCGTGCCGTCGGCGCTGAAGGTCGCCGGGAGGGAGCCGAGGGTCTCCCCGCGGTCGAGGTGCGCGAGGCGCTCGCCGGTCGCGGCGGACCAGACGGTGAGCTCGCCCCCGGTGGTGGAGTGGAGCAGACGCGTGCTGTCCGAGCTCATCGCGGCTCTGCCGATGTCGGCAGTCCTCAGAACGTGCAGGCAGGCTCCGCTGCCGACGTCCCAGAGCCGTACCGTACGGTCGCTGCCACTGGTGACGGCGGTGCGCGCGTCGGGCGAAAGAGCGGCCGAGAGCACGTTGGAGGGGTGATCGCCGAGGATCTTCCGCGACCACACGGCCTTGACGCCGGTTCGTACGGTGAAGGGCGCGAGCCGTCTCCAGGCCTCCAGGACGGCCGGGGTGCGTTCGTGGCCGGTGGTCGCCCGCGCGTCGCCGAGCAGGGTGAGGGCCGAGGCGTGGTCACCGGCCGACACGGCCTGCTCCGCCTCGCGGACGAGTGCGTCGACCCTGTCGGCCAGGACGTCGAGTTCCGTGTTCTGCCGTGGACGGCTGACCTGGAAGGGGCTCGTATAGCGGCCGGGGAGGTCCCAGCGGCGGAGCGTGTTGTCGGAGCTGCCCGTGAGGACCGTCCCCGTCCCGGTGTCCAACTGGAGCAGTTCCACGTCCCGTTGGTGCCCCCGGTACGTACGCAGGCACCTGCCGGTGGCGACGTCCCACAGGCGCGCGGTGTGGTCCAGGCTGCCGGAGAGCACGTGACGGCCGTCCGGGCTCAGGTAAAGGCCGGTGATCCCGTGCGCGTGTCCGTTGAGGACGCGCAGGCAGGTGCCGGAGTCCAGGTCCCAGACGCGCAGGGCGCCACCGGCGCGGGAGAAGTGCTCCCCGGTGACCGCGAACCGGCCGTCGGCGCTGAACCGCACCCTGGCGACCTGCGAGCCCCCCGCCGGCAGGACTCTCCGGCACGAGCCGGTCTCCAGATCCCACAACCGGACGGTGTGATCGTGGTACCCGGTGGTGAGTGCCCGTCGTCCGTCCGGACTGATCTCGCCCGCGGCCTCCCAGCCGAGCCCGTCGGCGATCGTGAAACGGAGCTGCTCCTCGTGCAGGTCCCAGACCTCGATACGACCGGTCGTGGAGGGGAAGGAGGCGCGCTCGGTGAGCGGGATCAAGGCGACGCCCGTCTCGTGCAGTCGCGGCTCGCGAAGGTCGAACCGGCTCTCCGGCCCGCCCGGCCGCAGCGCCTTGACACAGCGGCCGTCGTTCAGATCCCACAGCCGGACGGTGCCGTCGCGGCCCCCGGACAGGGCGTAGCGGCCGTCGGAACTCAGGCCGGCGCTCGGTAGACCGCGCTCCTGGAGGTCGATGGTGCGCAGGATGCGCCCGCTCGGCAGGGACCACAGGCTCAGGAGCCCGTCGGCGACGCCGGTCAGCGCCAGGCGGCCGTCCGTGGTCGTGCTGACGGGGAAACTGGTGGGGAAGCGGTCCGCCGGGTTGCTGTACCAGTTCAGCGAGCGCGTGCTGTCCGCCGGACGGCCGAGCTCGGACACCGCCCGGAGCGCCGCCCGCGTCTCCGGGTCGTGCGGTGCCTGTCCTGCCGCCTCCTCCAGCAGGGTGTTGCCCTGGCGGACGTCACCGCGCTCCAGGTGTACCTGGGCGGTCAGGCGGCGCACTTCCCCGATGTCGTTGCTGGTGGCGCTGATCGTGTCCAGTTCGGCGAGGAGGTCCTCGTCCGTCGCCCTGCCGCGTCGCCAGTCCAGGAGGCCTGAGTTGTACCGGGCGACCAGGTGCTGGGGGTCGGCGTCGAGCGCCTCGGCGAAGGAGCGGGCGGCGCCGTCCTCGTCGCCGAGGTCGAGCAGGGACAGGGCACGGTTGTTGTGCTCGGCGGCCAGGAGATCGGTGGCGCGGGGTTCACGCCTGGGGTACGGACGTCCCAGCAGTCGGCGATACACAGCGGCGAGTTCGACGGCCACCGCCGTGATGGACGCCGGGCGTTCGGCGGGTTCCTGGCGCAGGCAGCGCGCGAGCAGCCGGGCCACCTCGGGCGGGAGCGGCGGCAGCCACTCCTCGGCCGGCCCTTCGGCGAGGCAGTTGTCGAGCACCTCGCCCGCCACGGGCCCGAGCATCCACCGCACTTCGCCGGTGAACATCTCCAGGACGGACACGGCGAAGCTGTAGATGTCGCTCCGCACGCTGACCCGCTCGTTCGACGCCTGCTCGGGCGAGGCGTAGGCCGGGGTCATCCCACCGCTGCCGGTGAGCAGCAGACTCGCCCCGGGCAACGGCCCCGCAGCGCCTGCCTTCCAGGCAGTCGCCGCCACCCGCCCTGTTCCGGCGGCGCCGCCCAGGGCGACGGTACGGGCGCGGGCCAGACCGAAGTCGGTGATCTTGGCTCTGCCCGAGCCGTCGATCAGGATGTTGCCGGGCTTCACGTCCTGGTGGACCACGCCCCGTCGGTGCGCGTGCTCCAGGCCCCATGCCGCCTGTACGGCCACGTCGAGGACCCGGGCGAGCACCTCGCGGGCCTCTCCCGCGTAGAGCCGTCTGTCGCGAATCCGGTCGGCGAGGCTGCCTCCGGGCACGTACTCGGCGAACACGCGGGGAACGCCGCCGAGCGTACGGACGTAATGGCATCCGCAGACGTGCGGATGCAGACCGAGCGACACCCAGGTCTGGGCCTCGGTGGTGAACAGCTCCTGGCGGCGCGCCGTGTCGGCCCCGTCCAGCAGGGGACTCTTCACCGCGAGGTCGGTGTCCCAGCCGAGGTGCCGCACGCGGAAGACCTCACCCATGCCGCCCCTGCCGAGGACGGCCGTCACTGCGTAGCGGCCGTCCACGACGTCGCCGACCCGCCAGCGTGCGGTCACGTCGGAGCCACGCTCTCCTGATCCAGTCATCACCCCTCCAAGAAGGAGTGGACGAGGAGACACCGGAAGCGGTTCCCGGCTGAATGCGGTGATCGGGCAGCTCAGCGGACTCGGTCGTAGACCAGGGCGATCTCACCCGGTTCGCCGGTCTCCTGGTGGGCGAGCTTCCACTGCGACGGCGGGAGGTCGTCGTCGAACAGCCGCTGCCCGTCACCGGCGATCTCGGGGAAGATCATGAGATGCAGCCGGTCGAGCAGGTCTGCCGCGAGGAGCGGCTCGATGACGCTCGGGGAGCTGTTGACGAGGATGTCGCCTTCGCCCGTGGCCTTGAGTTCTGCGACGGCGTCGGCGGCCGGGGCGTTCACCACGCGGGTGTGCTCCCACGGTGCTTCGGTCAAGGTGGTCCAGAGGACCACTTACTCCGTGCCCACCACCACGACCGCCCGGGAGCGGGCTGCGGAGCCAAGGAGCGGGCCGCCCCGTGGAACCCCTCCGTGGGCCGGAAGCGGCGCCGCACCCTGTGCAGGCAGGGAGGCACCGCCTCATGGCGCAGGCCCGGACGCGCTGAGCGACCCAGGTTTCTGCCGCCGCCACCAGACCCGGGCCGCCACCAGACCCGGGCCGGGACCGGGGTCGCGCGGGCCGGGGCGGGCTGACTCATGCCCGTCATCGCGGCGCTGGACGCCTTCCTGCACGACCGGTTCGACGACGAGCGCGAGGCGGCCTATTTCCACGAGCTGTCCTGCCCCCTCCACGACCTGCCGGGCAGCATTGCTTTCGTGCGCTGCCGCTGCCCCTGCCCGCGACGCCTCCTCGAAGGGATCACGGTCAACCGGCGCCTCCCGCACGGCCTGGAGAGCCGTATCGAGCGCGGCCGGCGGGCGGCCGTCTGGCCGCGGGACGCCGCCCTCGCGTTCACCTCAATGAAGGCCCTGGCCCTGCCCTACGAACCGCACCCCGACTGGCAGGACACCTGGTACCCCTGAACCGGCCACCGCGCGCCCGCTGGCCTTCCGCGTGCAGCCGCTGCGCGTACCGGGCCGTCAACTCCTCTCCTCCAGCCGCCCTTCTCGGGCCGGGCCGGGTGCACATCGTGGGTTTCCTGGGGTAGGTGCGGAGTGTCTTGCTTGCACGGCCGTTGGCGCGAGTGACCCGGGCGGGAGGCCTGCGGTCGGGGAGATGATCACGATGAACAAGCCACTGCCCGTTCCTCCGGCACAGGCCGATGAACACCCGGCTCCTTGGGGGCGGGAGGATCTCCTGGCGAGGATCGGCGGTCTGCGGGAGGAGATCGGCCAGTTGCAGGAAGCCGTGGTCTCCCACACGGTCGTCGACCAGGCGATCGGCGTGGTCATCACCCTCGGCGGCCTGCGTCCGGACCAGGGTTTCGCCGTTCTGCGGGAAGTCTCCCAGCGCACCAACATCAGACTGCGGCGGGTCGCTGAACACCTTGTGGACTGGGTGAGCAGCCAGGACCTGCCCGCAGAGATCCACACCGCTCTGAACAGGGCGCTGGCAGCCGCCCGGTCGACATGAACACCCACCCCTCTGCCCGTACACGGCTCTGCCGTCCGCTGGTGCAGGTGGACGGCAGAGCGGGCAGGCACGGGGCACCACCGGCTTTCTGCCGAACCGGTCTGCGCCGCGGCCTCCGCCCGACGGGTTTCACAGAGGATCCGGCGGAAACACCCCACCCGGGACAACGTGCACCGGCAGGCCCCCGTGAGCATGCCGACGTCCGGGACCCTGCCGCTGGAGGGGTACCCACACAGGCACGCCCCCTACCGGCCGAGCACGCCCGGCCGCACCCAGCTCGTGGTACACAACAGCTGAACGGTCATTCCACCCAGCAGTACGTGCAGAGCACGGCGTTGCTCGTCGGTCAGCGCGACTCGAAGGGTGTTCGGCATGGCATCACTCCCCAGGAACGCCTGTCAGACGCAAACAACTTCACCAGCTCCGCTTGGTGCTGTGACCGGATAGGTTCGCCGGGTCTGACGAGGAGACGAGGAGCGGGACCGTGGCGGGCGTGGGGGCGGGCGATGAGTGACAACTACCTGACGGTGATTCCGACCGATCCGTACTGGCAGCCCAGTACGGATGCGGCGGACCGTGCTGCAGTTGTGTTGTCAGGGATGCTGTCTGACGACGATGCCCGACGTGGTCTGGAAGCCAAGTGGCACGACAGCGTCGAGGTGGTCCACTGCTTCGCCAACCTGGAGCAGATCTCCTGCCCGCGGTGCGGCGTGGAGCTCGCACCTGGCTGGTGGGGTGATGCCGTCTCGCAGTGCTACGCCGAGGGCTTTTCGACGCTCGTGGTGACGGTTCCCTGCTGCGACGTTGAGACGTCGCTTAACGAGCTGGTGTACGACTGGCCGATGGGGTTCGCGCGGTTCAGGATCGAGGTTCTGTATCCGAACCGGGCTTGGCTGACCGATGCGGAGTTGGCCTCTCTCGCGGGTGTGCTCGGACATTCCCTGCGACAGATTCTCATCCATATCTAGGGCTGTGACCAGGCACGCTCGGTGGCGTGGTCAGACAAGACTGCGGTTTGAGGGGGCGCCCGCCCCTGCTGATCTCGACGGGGACCGCTCCGGCCGGCGTGTCCGGGGCGGTCTCGGAGCGCCTGGGGCCCCGCGCGGCCTGAACGGGCGGGAACGGCGCCCCTCAGCGGGTGCTGGCCGTCCCGGCACGGCGGCCGAGCAGCGCGCCGAGGACGATCATGCCGAGGCCGAGGATGAGGTGCAGCCGGTTGTCGGCCGTATTCACGGGGACGAAGTTGGCCCCGCTGTCGTGGTCGATCAGCAGCCCGTACAGCCACAGCACCAGGTAGACGACGCCGCCGCCGATCAGGTAGGCGCGGCTTTGGCCGGCGGTGCGGGACAGGGCGATGCCCAGCACGCCGAAGAGCAGATGGACCAGGTTGTGCAGGATCGACACCTGGAAGACGCCGAGCAGCTTGGCGTCGGAGTGGTGGGCGGCGAACTCCATGGTGGCGTAGTCCGTGGTGATCCCGGGGACGAACCCGAGCACTCCGACGAGCAGGAACACCGCGCCGACGGCGAGGGCCGCCAGCTGGACCGGGGTCCGGGAGCGGCGGGAAGTCGTGCCGTGATGAGTGGTCATGTCACGTGTCCCTTAGGGAAGTTGGTGCGATCCGGTGGGCCGGGAGCCCTCATGTGGGCCCCGGTCAAGTACCCCTGGCTGCGGTTGTATGCAGGAGATGAAGGGATCGCTTCCCGGCCGACGGCCCCGCGTCCTCGCGCGCCGGCCGGCGGCCGCGTACCAGGTGGCGGCCACCACGATCGCCAGCGCGGCCTCCGCCGCGTCGCCTCCGTAATACATGACCTGGGCGCCCGTGTGCAGGTCGGCCGCGGCGAACGCGGTGCCGGGCGGCGGCGCGGCGTACAGGGTCTTGGCCAGCACGGCGTGCGCGGTGCCCGCCGCCAGCAGGGTCACCGCGCGCAGGGTCAGGGGCCATCGGCGGCGTACCGGATCGAGCTGGCAGACGGCTGCCGTGAACAGCACCCCGGCGGCCAGGACATGGGCGTACAGGACGGTATGCAGCCACGGCCGGTGCATCGCAACGGACAACAGCCCCGTGCGGTACAGCAGCCACAGGCCGCCCAGGTCGAGCAGGGCCGCCACCGGTGGAAAGGCCACCGCGCCCGTGAAGCGGGAACGCAGCACCGCGAGCAGACCCCGGCGCCCACCCCCGGGAGGCAGGGCGCGCAGGGCCAGCGTCAGCGGACGGGCAAGGACCAGGAGCACCGGGGCCACCATGCCGGCAGCCAGGTGCTGGACCATATGCGCGGTGAAAGGCCCGCCGCCCGGCAGCCTTCCGGCCGCTGCCCAGGCAACCATGGCGCTTCCGGCGGTGAACGACGCCTCCCGCACCCGCGGCCAGGCATCTCCGCGCCGCCGCAGTCGGGCCGCCGCCAGCAGATACGCGAATGCCGTCGGCAACACGAGCAGCAGGGCGGCCGGAAGCGGAAGCTGCCCGGCATGCGCGTGCCCCGGGTTCACGACGTCGGCCCGCGCCGGGCCGCTCGCAGTGCCAGTACGGCACCGGTCAGCAGCAGTACCGCTCCGACGGCGTTCCAGCTCCAGTCGTACGGGGCGACGTCGACGCCGTAGCGGATCTGGTGCAGGCGCAGCAGCTTGTGGTCCACGACGCCGTCGAAGAGCTGGAAGGCTCCCAGGCCGAGGAAGAGCCCGGCCAGGCAGGACGCCGGGAACAGGGCACGGCGGCGCCGCAGATCGGCGTACAGGAAGAGTCCGGCAACCACGGCCAGCAGTTCGGCGGTGTGCAGGAAACCGTCGGACAGCAGACCCACGCCGGGGGTGGAGCGGTCGTAGAAGTGGTGCCAGCCGAGGATCTGGTGGAAGACGATCTCGTCGAGCGCCGCCATCACCCCGATCCCGATCACCGTACCCACCACCAGTGACCTGCGAGCGGGAAGAGAAGGGTACGGAGGGGGCGATGCGGTCATGGGAGATTCCTTCCTGCGAGCAACTCACCCCCGTTGCGCAGGCCGAAGGACGCGAGCCGGTCGGTGCCGGATGTCCGCCGGGACAAGATCAAGTGTGCGCAGGGCGGGTCAACTGCCGCTTTTGCTCGTTGCGCGGCTGGGGTGCTTGGGCCCGGCGGGTCTGTGAGTACCCGCGCACCGGGGGGCCCGCCGGACCGGCCGCAGAGGTACTGCGGCGGGGAAGCCCCTTTCGAGTACCCGTTCAGCAGAACTCAACCAGTCGGCCGCTACCTGGCTGTGAAGCCGCCAGCGGTGGCGGCATGGGATGTTCCCGCCAGGAGCCCGCCCCTTCCGCAGCCCACTTCACCCAGACCGCTGAGTCCGATATCAGGTGCGCGTTGCTTCGTCCGGAAGAAGCGGTCCCATCCTGGGGAGACTTTTGTCGGGCTGTCTGAAGCGGACATTGCGGTTTTGATGAGCGAGGTAGTCGGGAGTCGACGCGGCGTCGTTGTCACTCAGATCGCTGAGCGCTGCCCGCTCGAAGGAGCCGTCCCTCGCCTGCCCAGCACCCGTGACCCGCAGGCACGGGGTGGGGCTAGCCCTACCGTGCAGTTACGTGTCTGCCGTGTGGGCGTGCGGGCGGGATGTCGCGAGGCTTGAGGTATGTACCTTGCAAGTGATCGGGCTGTTGCCGCGGTGGAGCTGGAAGACGTGTCGAAGAGCTATCCCGGTGGTGGGGGGACGCCCGCGCTGCGGGGCGTGAGCGCGGGTTTCGCGGCGGGTTCGTTCTCGGCGGTGATGGGCCCGTCGGGGTCGGGAAAGTCGACGCTGCTGAACTGTGCGGCCGGTCTGGAGCGGCCCAGCGCGGGCCGGGTGCGACTGGCGGGTGAGGACATCGGCGCTCTGCGGGAACCGGCGCTGACCCGGGCTCGGCGGCGGCGTGCGGGTTTTGTGTTTCAGTCATTCAATCTGGTGCCGGCCTTGTCGGTGTGGCAGAACGTGCTGTTGCCGCAGCGGCTGGCCGGGATACGGCCGGATCGGGCCTGGGCAGGCGAGGTCCTGGAACGGGTGGGGCTAACGGGACGTCGGCACGCACGTCCCGATCAGCTCTCAGGGGGCCAGCAGCAGCGGGTGGCGGTGGCCAGGGCGTTGGCGGGACGGCCGGAGGTGGTGTTCGCCGATGAGCCGACCGGTGCTCTGGACCTGTCGGCGGGGCACGAGGTGCTCACCCTGCTGCGGGAGGCCGTGGACGAGTTGGGGCAGACCGTAGTGATGGTCACGCACGATCCGGCGGCTGCCGGGTGGGCGGACCGGGTGCTCTTCCTCGCCGACGGGGTGGCCCACTCGCAGTTGGAGCGTGCGTCGGCCACCGAGGTCGCCGCCGTCATGACGGAGCTGAGCGCCCGATGATCCGGCTTGCTCTGGCCACCGTGCGTCACCGCTGGTGGGCTTTCGTGGGGACGTTCGCCGGTACGGCGCTCGCCGTGGCGTTGGTTGCGGCCTGCGGCACGTTGCTGTTCTCCGCTCTTACGGCTCCTGCCGGGGCGGACCGTTACGCTGCGGCCGACGCGGTGGTCAGCGCCCAGCGGCAGGTGACCGTGCGCGATGGGGACAAGGCCAAGACCCGTCCGCTGTCCGGGGCCCCCGCGCTTCCCGACGGCCTGGAAAGACGGTTGGGGTCGGTGCCGGGGGTGGCTCAGGTGGTGAAGGACGTGTCCTTCTACGCCCAGCCCCTGACCGCCGGCGGAGCTCCCGTCGGCGGGAAGGGCGGTGCCCCGGTGATGGGGCACGCATGGTCCTCGGCTGCGTGGACTCCCTTCCGGCTCTCTGCAGGGCACGCGCCCGGCACGGGTGAAGTGGTGCTGGATGAGGGCCTGGCCCGGCGTGTTTCCGTGCGCCCGGGCGACCCGGTGCGCCTTGCCCTCAGCGAGAAGGTGTCCGTTTTCCGTGTCGCGGGGAGCGCCGCCGCCCCAGGCGGGCCGCAGCTAGCTTCACAGGGTGCAGTGTTCTTCTCCAGCGGTGATGCGGCACGGCTCGCCAGGCCGGGCGATTCCGCCGCGCTGGCCCTGCGCTTCACGCCGGACGCGGACCGGGGCCTGGCGCTGAACGCGGTGCGCTCCGCCGCGGGCCCGCACCTGCGGGTCCTCACCGGGGACCAGCGGGGGCAGGCCGATGCTCCGGCGGTGCAGGTCAACTACGCGGGTGCGGTGGGAGTGTTCGGCTCGATGGCCGGGATCACCGTGTTCGCCGCGTTGTTCGTCATCGCGGGGACCGTCGCTTTCACCGCCCGTCAGCGGCTGCGCGAGCTGGCTCTGCTGCGCACGCTGGGGGCCACGCCGCGCCAGGTGCGCAGGCTGCTGGGTCTGGAGGCGTGGGCGGTCGCGCTGGCTGCGGTGGTGGCCGGGGCCCCGCTGGGATCGTGGCTGGCCGGCCGGCTGGGTGAGCAGTTCGTGGACACCGGGGCGGTGCCGCCCTCGCTGGAGGTGCATGGAGGGGTGCTGCCGTTGCTGACCGCGGCGGTTGCAGGTCTGGTGGTGGCGCGGCTGGCGGCGTTCTTCGCCGGGCGGCGAGCGGCAGGGATCGCTCCGGCGGAGGCGATGCGCGAGTCCGCTGCGGCACCGGCCGGGGGCGGGCTGGTGCGCCTGGTGCTGGGGGCGATTGTGGTGGCGGGCGCGGTGGCGGTGCTGGTTTTCACTCCGATGCGCGGCGGGATCGGTGTGGGCATGGGCTTCATCGCCTGCGCGCTGCTGCTCTGCGGGGCTGCAGCCCTGGGTCCGTGGCTGGTACGCATGGTGTGCTCGGTGCTGGCAGTGCTGCTGCCGGGTACGGCGGGCCGACTCGCGGCTGCCAACACCCGTCGCTTTCCCCTGCGGACGGCCGGAGCGGCGCTGCCGCTGGCGCTGATGTTCGCTCTGAACGCGACGATGCTGCTCAACTCTGTCCTGCTCAGCGACCTCACCGCTCAGGCTCATGCCGAGCGGACGGCTCCCGCGCGTCAGACCATGAGTGCGCCGGGCAGTGCGGGCCTGCCGCTGGATGCCTACCGGGCCGCCACCCGCATGCCGGGTATCAGGAATGTGGACGCCACCGTGCCGATGGAAGTGATGCTCCAACGGGGCAGCAAGCCGCAGCATTACCCCGCCCAGGGCCTGTACCGCGCCGGCCGAGGAGTGCTGGACCTCGGTGTGCAGCGGGGTTCGTTGGACGAGCTCGGCGACGGTGTGGCGGTCAGCGCCGATCTGGCCGGCGGGCAGCACTGGCAGGTGGGTGACACCGTGTCCCTGTGGCTGCCGGACGGCACCCGGATCTCGAAGCCGGTGGTGGCGCTGTACGCCCGGTCGGCCGGCTTCGGCGAGATGCTGCTGCCCGGCCCACTGGTGGCCGCCCACACCGCTCGCCCTGTGCTGTCCGCCGTTTACCTAGGCCAGCAGCCCAGCGGGGATTCCCTCGCGGCGGCGCGGGCGGAGTTCCCCCAACTGGCCTGGGGCTCTGGCGCGGCGGCCGCACGTACGGACGCGGAAGCCGCCTCACAGGAAGCGGCGCTGGAGTTGCTGACCGGGATCTCCGTGGCGTTCACGGCCGTCGCCGTGCTCAATACCTTCGCCCTGGCGGCCCTGGGCCGGCGCAGCGAGTACGCGGGCCTGCGGCTGCTGGGCGCCACCGCCCGGGAGGTGCGGTCCATGGCCGCGCGGGAGGCCGTGCTCACGGTCGGTTCCGGTCTGGTCATCGGGACCGCGATCGCCGCCGCGGTCGTGGGCACGTTCAGCACCGCTCAGGACGGGCACTGGCGCGTGTTCGTCAGCCCCGGCTGGTACGCGGGTCTGCTGACCGGCACGGTACTGCTCGGCCTGGCCGCCGCCGCCCTGCCCACCCGGCTGGTGCTGCGGGCCTCAGCTGCTCCCCAGGCCGGGAGGCAGGAATGAGCGTGACATCGGCCCGCAAGCCTTCTCCGTCCGCTGTGATCAGGCGTGCGGCTCGTAGGGTGCCGGGCATGTTCCCCCGTACGCTCCGGGCGTTGTGCCATCTGCTGCTCGGCGTGCCCGCCGGCATCGGGGCGCTGGTGACCGTGGTCGCAGGGGCCACCGGCTGCGTACTGCTGGCCATCACCCATCTGGGCGCCCCCGCCTTCCTGGTCGCCACCGCCACCGTCCGCCGACTCGCTTCGCTCGAACGACGCCGCGCCTCACTCGTGCTTCCCGCACGTGTCCCGGACCCCTACGTCCCAGTCGAGGCCGCGACTGCGGCCGGCCGGGCCCGGCAGCTCGCTGCGCACCCCGCGACCTGGCGGGACATTGCCTGGCTGACCTGCCTCTTCCCGCTGACTCTGGTCTGTGCCGTGATCGCTGTCGTAGTGCTCGCGGTTGACCTGGCGGCCCTCACCTCGCCTGCCTGGGCCTGGGCCCTGTCCCCGGAGCGCCGCGGCGATCTGGGATTCGCACCGCTTGCCACCCCGGCCCGGCAAGCGGTGACCGTGCTGGCGGCGCTGGCTTTGCTGCCTGTCGTCGCCTGGCTCGTACGCGCGCTGTCCGCCGGGCAGGCCCGCCTGGCAGCCGCGCTCCTGGCCCCGGGCCGTACCCAGCGCCTGACGGAACGCACCGACCGGCTCGCTATCACCCGCAGCCGCGTCATCGACGCCCAGGCCGCGGAACTGCGCCGCATCGAACGTGACCTGCACGACGGTGCCCAGGCTCGCATCGTCGCCCTCGGGATGTCCCTGGCCCTGGCCGACCGGAGCCTCAAAGCCCTCGGCCCGGCCGCCGGCCCCGCCCGGCGGGATCTCGCTGCCGCCCGTGCCGAGGTGAACACCGCGCTGGACGAGCTACGCCACCTCGTGCGCGGCATCCACCCGCCCATCCTCACCGACCGCGGGCTGGACGGGGCCCTGACCGCGCTCTTCGCCGACCACCCCCTGCCCGTCACCACCGACATCCAGCTGCCCCGCCGCCTGGCGCCCGCCCTGGACGCCGCCGCCTACTTCCTCATCGCCGAAGCCCTCACCAATACCGCGAAACACGCCCACGCCACCGGTGCCACCGTGGCTGTGCGCACCCGCCCCGACGGCACCCTGGCC
Source organism: Streptomyces sp. NPDC032721 (assembly GCF_055579625.1). Lineage (NCBI taxonomy): Bacteria > Bacillati > Actinomycetota > Actinomycetes > Kitasatosporales > Streptomycetaceae > Streptomyces > Streptomyces sp. NPDC032721. Next base: position 292,214 of record NZ_JBVIMX010000003.1, read on the forward strand.
GTCACCGTCACCGACGACGGACACGGCGGCGCCGACACCAACGGCCCGGGCATCTCCGGGCTGCGCCGCCGCATCGAGGCACTCGACGGCACCCTCACCCTCACCAGTCCCCCCGGTGGCCCCACCACCGTGCACGCGGAGTTCCCATGCGCCTTGTAATTGCCGAAGACCTGCTCCTGCTGCGCGAGGGCCTCATCCGCCTGCTGACCGCCACCGGCCACCAGGTGCTGGCCGCTGTAGAAACCGGCCCCGACCTCATCGACGCCGTTACCACCCACCGCCCCGACCTCGCCCTGGTCGACGTCCGCCTGCCGCCCGGCTTCCGCGACGAAGGACTACGCGCCGCAATCGAAGTCCGTACCCGCCAAACCCCAGCCACCCCCGTGATCATCCTGTCCCAGTACGTGGAACGCACCTACGCCGCGGAACTGCTGGCCGACGGCCGCGGCGGCGTCGGATACCTCCTCAAAGACCGCGTCACCGACATCGACGCCTTCCTCGACGCCCTCGAACGAGTCGCCGATGGCGGCACCGCCCTCGACCCCGAAGTCGTCGCCCAGATCTTCGCCCGCAACAGCCAAGACAGCAGCCTGGCCCGCCTCACCCCACGCGAACACGAAGTCCTCGCCCTCGTGGCCCAGGGCCTGTCCAACTCCGCCATCGCCGAACACCTCGTCCTCGCCCCGGTCTCCGTGGAAAAGCACATCGGCAACCTCCTCGCCAAACTCGACCTCCCCGCCACCGGCGACACACACCGCCGCGTCCAAGCCGTCCTCACCTACCTCAACGCCTGAAAAGCGGGGCAACCAGCGACTTCACCTGTCATGGCGAAACGACGCCCGAAGTCAGCGCCGTAACCAGCCGGGACAGGTGCAACCTCCCTCGAGGGGAGGTCTGTTGCGGTGTACTGGCGGTGTAGGTGCGAACGGGAAGCTGTTCAGGCGTGCTGGGGCGCTCCCGGGCGTCGGGAGGATCTTCCAGGGGCCCGCGCACGGTGAGGAGTGGATCGTGACCGGATCGCCGGGGTGAAACGGGCCGCCGTTGCCCGGTGGCGCCGTCTGCTGGGCTTCCCTTGCACCGGTTCGATGACGCCTGGTGACTCGCTGTCGAGCGCGGCGGGCTGACCTTGGGTGCCGGCCGGGAGAGGCTTCCCGTCCGGGGCCGCCCGTGGGGGCCCTCCAGCGGGCTGGTTCTGCTCGGGCGTTCCTGTTCGGGCTCGGGGCAGACTGGTCCTTGTGATTACCCATCAGCCCGACGCTTTCGTGTCGTGCAGTTCCCAGGAGCAGGCGGCGCACGAGACGATCACCGCGTTGCGTCAGGAGATCGTCCAGCTGCGGGAAGCGATCGAGCGGCGGCCTGTGGTGGACATGACTCGCGGCGTTCTGCTGGCGGCAGGGGCACCGGATGCCGATGCCGCGTGGCAGATGCTGCTTGATGCTTCGCAGCACACGAACACCAAGCTGCGGGAGGTGGCCCAGATGGTGATCGCCAGTACCCGGGGCGTCCCTGTTCCCGGACCCGTCGGGGCCCGGCTGCACGCCTTCCTCGCGAAGACCCCTGCCCGAAATCAGGAGAGTGTCGACGGGCTGCGGTCCTAACCCGCCGGCCCTCCCCAGCCCCGAACAAGAAGGGGCCATCCCTGGGCTACCGCACCCAGCCCCCTCTAAACCCTCGGACGGCAGGGGCTTGCCAGCAGTCCAACAGCCTGCTCCGCGAGTACGGGTGACAGCGGCCATCTGAAATTCCCCAGGGACGGCCAGTTACGAATATGACTCTGCGAGTCCGCTCTCCCGCCACCCGCCAGCTCTGGCGCGCTGATCAGCATTCGAGTGGCGCGGTCACCGGCAGGCAGCCCGGCGAAGCATGGGAGGGGCGAAACTCCGGTGGACCGGACCTCCGAAGACCCAGGCGAAGCGCCCCAGTCGGTTCTCGAACCGCACGAACGTGGTGAGAGCGGCCCGTTCGTCATCGAGGGTGACGACGATGTGAAAGGTGACGCGCGCGCTCCTGCCTTCCAGGACACAGCGGTCCGTGGTGCTGTCCAGGATCGGGAGCCCGAACACGTTGTCAGGGGAGAGACGTCGGCGAAGTCCGAGGGCGATGCGCCAGCCGATGGGGATGATGAAGCGCATGGGTTGCGGGGCCTGTTCGGTGATCGCGCGCATCCACTGTTCCGGAGAGCGTGTGTCACCGGCTTGGATGGCGGTGATGAAATCGTCCCGGTAGTCATGATCTTCGAGGGGCGCAGGGGTCATGACCCGAGTTTCCCCCAGACTTCGCAGTCTTCTGCTGCTCCGTGGCATGGTCGGACTGGGCGCCTTCAGGATCGCCGCAGCGATCACTCCTTGCGACATTCGTGGCCAGATGACTCCCCGTTAAGTGGCCGTCAGCGGGAAGTTGGGACTGGTCACTGACACAAGGGCGCGGGGAGGTGAGGAGAAGTCCTTCCGCGCTTCGGAAGGCCCCGTCCGCGAACTCCTTCAGCCGGCCCGGACGTGCCGGCCGCTCCACCGGACCGCCCAGAACGCGTCCCTGCTCACTCCGCGCTCCTCCTGGACGTGCCTGCCACCCACCGCATCCCCATGCCTGCCGGGCTCCGCCCTCTGCACCGGGGCCGTGAATCCCAGCGCTTCGCCGGTCCACCGCACTGCTGGTGTAGGCATCCGCACTCATGACTGCCCCGCCTTCTTCGTGGTCGTCCTCCGCATCCCCAACTGGTCGAGCTCGGCCCGGCGTTCGTCGCTGAGGTTTTCGGCACGTTTACGGATGTTGTCCAGAACCATCCCGAGCTTCACCTCCACCACCTCACGACCGCCAGCGCCGCTCTGAGCGCCTCCCGGACACCGCGACTCCAAGTGCTCCACATGCTTCCTCGGCACCGAGAGGTGCTCTTCACGCGCATGGAACTGCTGGAATCGCCGTGCTGACCGGCGTCTCGAAGCAGCACTGCGTGCGCGGGGAGTCGCCTTCGCGGCAGGTCCGGTCGGGTCGTGGCGGTGCCGCTGTGGCCTGCTGTGCCCCGTACTGCCCCTCTTCGAGCTGTCCGGGCGGTTTTATCCGTGCGTGCGACCTCCCCCGGTCCGTCTTCGCGCTCGCGCTCGGGCTCGGAGCTGGGTCGCGTGGGCCGGGGGAGTGTTGTTTCCGAGTACGTGGCGGGATATTCGGGCCCGTTGCATCCGAGCGGGCCCCGTGGAGGGAAGAGGCAGGACGTATTCCGACCGGCGTCCAGGGAAGGCAGCGCGATGCACCGTACGCGGACGAACGAGAGCCCTTGGGGTGGTGGGCGGTTCCGTGCCGTGCCGGGGCACGAGCCATGGGCGGACCCCGCGCGGTACGGGGTGTCGTACGGCGGGGAGTCACCGTCCTCGGGACTCGCCATCGCCGCGCGCCGTGTCGACGCGGATGTGCCCGGGGTCGTACGGGATGTGCTTGAGGAGTTGTTGCGGGATCGGGTGCGGGAGGCCGCGGCGCTCGACGCGACGTTCGCGGCGGAGGTCGCGGAGCGGGTCGCCGACTTCACGCTGAACGGAGGGAAGCGGCTGCGGTCCCAGTTCCTGTGGTGGGGGCTGCGTGCCTGCAACGGGGGTGCTCGGCCCGGGGTGACGGGCACCGCGCTGCGGGTGGCGGCCGGGCTCGAACTCATCCAGACGTGTGCCCTGGTGCACGACGACGTGATGGACGGCTCCCCTGTGCGCCGGGGCAGGCCCGCCCTGCACGTCACGTTGGGCAGGCGTCACAGCAGTTCAGGGGCGGAGGGTACGGACGAGGCTTTCGGGAGGGCCGGCGCCATTCTTGCCGGGGACCTGGCGTTGAGCTGGGCCGACGATGTCGTTGCCGAGGCCTGGGACGCGACGGGGGTCGGCGGGGAGGTGCGGGTGCGGGTCCGCGAGCTGTGGCGGGCCATGCGCACCGAGATGGTGGCCGGGCAGTATTTGGACCTGCACGGTCAGGTTTCACGGTCCCGTGCGGTGGGTGATGCGATCCGCACCGCGACGCTCAAGAGCGCTCTGTACTCCGTGGAGCGGCCGTTGGCCCTGGGTGCGGCGCTGGCCGGGGCCAACGGGCGGACCAGTGCGGCGCTGTGTTCCGCGGGGCGGTGTGCGGGCATCGCCTTCCAGTTGCGGGACGACCTGCTCGGGGTGTTCGGTGATCCGCGGGAGACGGGCAAGCAGTCCGGCGAGGACATCCGTGACGGCAAGCCGACCTACCTGACGGCGATCGCCCGGGCCCGCGCAGAGGCGTCCGGCAACCGGGCCGCGACGGCCCTCCTCGACGCCTCCCTCGGGGACAGCTCGCTCAGCGACGACGGCCTGGAGCGGGTGAGGGACGTACTGGTGGAGACCGGTGCCCGGGACGTGGCGGAGGCGAAGATCTCGCGTCTTGTGGCGGTGGCTCACAGGCATCTGGCGTCGGTGCCGCTCGTTGCGCAGGCGGAGGAGCGGCTGCGGGGGCTGATGGGCGCGGTCGCCGCCGGGGTGGGGAGGGCGTCGGGCGGTCCGCGTCCGGCCGAGGTCCACGAAGAGGGGCTCCGGTGGGCTCGATGAACAGGTTGACGACGAAGACCGTGCAGGGGGCCGCGAAAGCCCTGAAGGGGCCCACCGACCACGTCGTGGTGGTCGGCGCCGGCCTGGCCGGGCTGTCCGCCACGCTGCACCTGCTCGGCGCGGGGCGGCAGGTCACCGTGGTGGAACGGGCGGACGAGCCCGGGGGACGGGCGGGTCTGCTGGATCGGGGCGGATACCGCGTCGATACCGGTCCGACCGTGCTGACCATGCCGGATCTGGTGGAGGAGGCGTTCGCCGCCGTCGGCCACTCCATGGCGGGCAGGCTGGACCTGGTCCCGTTGCACCCCGCCTACCGGGCCCGGTTCGCCGACGGCAGCGCGCTGGACGTGCACACCGAGGGCACGGCGATGGAGGAGGAGATCGCCCGTTTCGCCGGCGCCCGCGAGGCCGTCGGCTACCGGCGGCTGCGGGCCTGGCTGGAGCAGTTGTACCGGGTGCAGATGCGGCGGTTCATCGACGCCAACTTCGACTCTCCGCTCCAGCTCCTGCACCCCGATCTGGTGCGGCTCGCCGCCCTCGGCGGGTTCGGCAGGATGGACGCCCGGATCGGCCGTTTCCTCTCCGACGAACGGCTGCGCCGCGTCTTCACCTTCCAGGCCCTGTACGCGGGTGTGCCGCCGGCCCGGGCGCTCGCCGCATACGCGGTGATCGCCTACATGGACACCGTGGCGGGCGTCTACTTCCCGCGCGGCGGCGTGCACGCGCTGCCGCGTGCCCTGGCGGCGTCGGCCGCCGAGGCGGGGGCGGAATTCCGGTACGGGCACGAGGTGACGCGGCTGGAGCGTTCGGGCACGGGTGAGCGGATCACCGCCGTGGTCACCGACCGGGGGCGCATCCCCTGCGACGCGGTGGTCCTCACCCCGGATCTTCCGGTCGCCTACCGGCTGCTCGGCAGGCATCCGCGCCGGGCCGTGCCGCTGCGGCACTCGCCGTCGGCGGTGATCCTGCATGCGGGCACCGACCGGACCTGGCCGGAGCTGGGGCACCACACGATTTCCTTCGGCGGCGCCTGGAAGGAGACCTTCCGGGAATTGACCCGCACCGGGGACCTGATGTCGGACCCGTCGCTGCTGATCACCCGTCCCACCGCCACCGACCCTGCGCTCGCTCCGCCGGGACGTCATCTGCACTACGTGCTGGCGCCCTGTCCCAACACGGTCATCGGGCCGGGCGTACGGGAATGGGCGGATCTCGGCCCCCGCTACCGCGACAGCCTCCTGCGCACCCTGGCCGCGCGCGGACTGGAGGGTTTCGCTGCGGCGATCGAGGAGGAGTGCCTGGTGACGCCCGCCGACTGGAGTGCGCAGGGGCACGGCGCGGGAACACCGTTCTCCGCCGCCCACACCTTCCCGCAGACGGGCCCCTTCCGGCCGCGCAACCTGGTGCGCGGCACCGAGAACGCGGTCCTCGCCGGGTGCGGCACCACCCCCGGGGTCGGGGTGCCGACCGTCCTGATCTCGGGGAAGCTGGCGGCCGCCCGGGTCGTCGGCTCCGGGCGGACCACCCGGCCCGCCCCCACCTTCCCCAGCCCTCGCCCCGACGTCCGGAAGGCCTCTGTGCATGACCGACCGTGAGCTCGACGCCGCCGGTATCTCCGAGCCCGGGCTGCGTGACGCGTACCGCCAGTGCCGCCGGCTCAATGCCCGGCACGGCCGCACCTACTTCCTGGCGACGAGGCTGCTGCCCGTCGAACGCCGTCCGGCCGTCCACGCCTTGTACGGCTTCGCCCGCTGGGCCGACGACATCGTCGACGACCTGCACTCCTCGGCCTCCGCAACGGACCGCGCCGACGCGCTCGACGGCCTGCACGTGCGCCTGAAGGAAGGACTGGCCGGGCAGCCCAGCGAGGAGCCCGTGGTGCGCGCGCTGGCGGACACCGCCGCCCGGTACGACATCGAGCACGGCCACTTCACCGACTTCATGGCGTCCATGCGCAGCGACCTGGTCGTCACCGGGTATCCGACGTACGAGGACCTACGGGCGTACATGCACGGCTCGGCTGCGGTGATCGGGCTCCAGATGCTGCCGGTCCTGGGCACGGTCGTGCCGCGCGCGGAGGCGGCTCCGCGCGCCGCCGCGCTCGGGGTGGCCTTCCAACTGACCAACTTCCTGCGCGACGTGGGCGAGGACCTGGACCGTGGACGGGTCTATCTGCCGGAGGACCTGCTCGCCGCGCACGGTGTCGACCGCGAACTGCTGGCCTGGAGCCGTCTGACGGGTCTGCCCGACCGGCGGATCACCGCCGCGCTGCGGAACGTCGCGGAGCTGACCCGCGCCGTGTACCGGGAAGCCGCGCCCGGGATCGCGCAGCTCGATCCGGTGGCCAGACCGTGCATCCGTACCGCATTCGTGCTGTACGGGGCGATCCTGGACGCCGTCGCGGACGACGGGTATCGAGTGCTGCACCGTCGGGCCGTGGTGTCCCGGCGGCGGCGGGCGGTAGTGGCCGTGGACGGGCTGGTGCGTGTCGCGGTGGCCAGGGCCCGTACCGCCGGAACCCGGCCCAAGTACGGCGCCGCCGAACCGCCCGCTACGACGGAGGGGTCCGGGGGCGTCGCGGCGCACGACGGACACGTTCGGAAGGAGACAGTGTGAACGACGCGAACGAAGCCGACGACCGGAACCGGCCCGGCGGCAGCCCTTGGTCCCGGAGCGGGCGTTTCCCCCTACGCCTGCGCCGCGGCCCCGTGTCCTGGGAACGGCAGCGGCCCACCTGGCGCGACGCCTCCCCCTCGGTGATCGCCGCCGCCCTGAAGCGGGCGCAGGCCCGTCCTTCGGGCAATTGGTACGTGGTGGGGGCGTCCGGTGACGTCCCGGTCGGCCGGCCGCTGGGGCGGGTCGTCGCCGGTACCGAGATCGTGCTCTGGCGGGGCGAGGACGGTGGCGTGCGGGCCGGAGCGGGGGCGTGCCCGCATCTGGGGGCGCCGTTGAAGGACAGCAGGGTGCGGTGCGGCACGCTGGTGTGCCACTGGCACGGACTGGCCCTGGACGGGGCACCGTTCGCCGGGTGGGAGCCCTTCCCGGTGCACGACGACGGGGTGCTTTTGTGGGTGCGCCTGGATCGGACGGGTGGCGAGGAGCCGCTGGAGCGGCCGGTGGTGCCCGTGCGGCCCGATCCGGCCGACGCGGTATCGGCAGTGTGCACGGTCGTGGGACGGTGCGAGCCCGAGGACGTGGTGGCCAACCGGCTCGATCCGTGGCACGGCGCCTGGTTCCACCCGTACTCCTTCGTCGACCTGACGGTGGTCGGTTCGCCCGGTGCGGAAACGCCCGGTGCGGACGGCTCCGAGGACTCCTTCGTGGTGGACGTCTCCTTCAAGGTGGCGGGGCGCGCGGTGGTGCCGGTGCGGGCGGTCTTCACCGCGCCCGAGCCCCGTACCGTCGTCATGCACATCACCCGGGGCGAGGGGGCGGGGTCCGTCGTCGAGACGCACGCCACCCCGCTGGGCCCCGACGCCTCGGGGCGCCCGCGTACTGCCGTGGTGGAGGCGGTGGTCGCGGCGTCCGACCGCAGGGGCTTCGCCGTGGCGCGGGCCGCCGCACCCGCACTGCGCCCCCTCATGCGGGCGGCGGCGGGACGCCTGTGGCGCGACGACATCGCTTACGCGGAGCGCCGTTGGGCGCTGCGCAGCACCGGGCGCTTTCCGGGCTGAGCCGTCCGGCCCGGTGCGGTACGCCCGTTCGCGGCGTACGTACGGCACCGGGCCGCGCCCCGGGTCAGGTCCCGGCGAGCCGGGCCAGGGCCCGCAGGCCGGAAACCCGGCCCTTGTCGGGGACCGTCCACAGGGTCTGGCCGCGCAGCCCCCACCGCTCCAGGAGCGCGTTCGCGGCGAGGAAGCCGGTGGTGGCCGCCCGCTCCATCAGCGCGACCGGCAGGGACGTACGCACCAGGTCTCCGGCGAGGACCACCGCAGGGTCGGGCGTGCGGACGCCGGGCCGCGCGCGGTGGCCGCCCACCTCGAACAGCGGGCAGTCGGCGCGCCATTCGTGCCGTGCGTCGATCACTTTCGCGTCCCGGGTCTCGGGATACACGCGGTGGAGTTCGGCCAGTGCCCGGTCCTGGACCGTCGTACGGTCGGCAGCCGGATCGACGGCGTACGCGTGGAGCTCGACGACGGAGCCGCCGGTGCGGGCGGCCCAGCGGGCGGCTTCGCCCTCCCAGCGGTCCAGCACGCTGACGTTGTCCAGCGGACCGAAGCCGCCGGTGCCGAGGAAGCCCGGCCGGTCCGCCGCGACCGGACGGTCCAGCCAGAGCCGGGAGACCAGGAAGGGCGGGGCGGTGCGCAGCCGGTCGATCCGCTGCCGCCAGGCGGCGTCGCCCAGCGACGGGGAGCCGTCCACCACCTTCCGCAGGCCGCCGGTGTCCAGGGCGAGGACGAGACCGTCGTACGTCTCCTCCCCGGTTGCGGTGCTGACGGTGACGCCGCCACCGCGCGCGGGGGCGGCGGCGAGCACGGGAGTGCCGGTGCGCAGCCGCACGCCGTGCCCGGCCAGGTAGGTGGCGAGGGGGTCCCACAGCGCGGTGGGGAAGGGTTCGCGGGGCACGTCGAAGAGGAGGCCCTCGCTGGAGCCGAGGAAGTAGATGTGGAACATCAACACCAGTTCGGCGGCGGACAGTTCGCGCGGGTCCGCGAAGAAGCTGCGGGAGAACACCTCGAAGGCGAGGTGTTCGGCGGCTGCGGGGAAGCGGATGCGGTCGAGGAAGTCGCGGGCGCTGACGTGGTCGAGGCGGTCGTACACCTCGGGCACCCGTACGTCGAGCAGGGGCAGGGCGGCGCGGGCGTCCATCCGGGCGAGGTCGCGCCAGCCGAAGGCGGGGCTCAGCGCGACGAAGCCGAGGGCGCTCCAGGGCGGGGTGCGCGGGACGCGGGCGAAACTGTCGCGCAGTCCTTCGCTGTGCTGGAGGGGGTAGTCGGGCAGGCCGGTGAGGGTGTTGAGGCCGGGGTCGACGCGGCGGAGCAGGCCGCGGAGGTTGTAGTACTGGCGGAAGAAGGCGTGGAAGCCGCGGCTCATGGTGGCGGCCGAGCCGTCGGCGAGTTCGACGGGCCAGCCGGCGAGGCGTCCGCCGAGGGTGTTCTCACGTTCGAACAGGGTGACGCGGACGCCGCGTTCGGCGAGGGCGGTGGCCGCGGCGAGTCCCGCGATGCCGCCGCCGACGACCGCGGCCTCGGGGCCGGGGCCCTGTGCGCGGGCGCGTCCGGCGGGACCGGGCACGATCACCGCGCGGCGGTCGCGTCCCCTGCGGGGTGCGTACGTGCGGGCGCTCATCGGGTTGCCCGCGTCTCGGCGGGGGCGGCGGCGAGCAGAGTGTGGACGATGCCGGTCTGCCAGCCGGGCATCGGCAGCACCCGTACGGAGGTGAAGCCCGCCCGGCGGAGGCGTTCCGCGCAGGCGCCGGCGGTGTCGAAGTCCGTGACGCTGCGCAGCAGATGGCGGTAGAGGTCACCGTCGCCGAAGGCCCGGCCCGCGGGCAGCACGACGCCGTGGCAGACCGCGCTCCACACCGCGCGGTCGAGGGACCTGCCGCTGAGGGTGTACTCGTGCACCGCGAGCCGTCCGCCCGGGGCGAGGAGGCCGCGGACGGCGGCCAGGACGGCGTCCGGGTCCCGTACGTTGCGCAGGAGGTAGGCGGCGAGCACGGCGTCGAACGGGCCGTCCACGCCCGCCTCCTGGAGCTCTTCGGCGGGTGCGTGGACGAAGGTGACGTTCGACGGCCAGGGCTTGGCCTCCGCCTGGTCGAGCATGCCCCGGGAGGCGTCCGCGGCGACGATCTCCGCCCGGGGGGCGGCCCGTAGCAGGGCGGCGGTGGAGGCGCCGGTGCCGCAGCCGAGGTCGAGCAGGCGCAGCCCCGCGCCGCCGTCGGGCAGTCCGAGCCTGCGGGCGGAGCGGCGCAGGTGGGAGTGGTAGCCGGGATTGGCCGCCGTCAGCCGGTCGTAGGTGCGGGCGGCGTGGTCGAAGGCCGTGGCCAGGGCCTCGTCACGGAGCAGGCTCATGCGGTCCTTTCGGGAGGATGGCTGGTGCTGGTGCTGGTGCTGGTCGGTGGTGGTGTCGTCGGTCGAGGTGCCGTGGTCGTGGGGGAGGCGGGCGCCGGGTCGCCACTTCCTACACATGGGCCGCTCACGGCCGGGTGTCCGCGCGCCTGGGCAGCAACGGCAGTTCCGCGGCCGTGCGCAGCATCGGCAGGACGGGAGTGCGCAGGCCGATCGTGAAGTCCTCGCGCCATGACGTGCGGCCGTCCAGGAAACGGAGCATGCGCTCCTGGCCGACGTCCCGGAAGAGCTGTGTGAAGAACCGTGCTCCGTCCACCCGGCCCGTGGCCAGGGCACGCAGCAGGACGCCGTCCATGGCCCGTGAGCGCGCCGGGTAGGCCGGCGGCGGCTGCGGCCGTCTGCCCCGTGCCCAGGCCTCCGCGACGGCTCTGCTCTGGCGTTGCACGGCGGCGAAGGTGTAGCCGGTGGACGGCCGGGTGGCCCCGCCCGCGGTGCCGATGCGGAAGGCCGACGAGCCCGTACGGCGCGGAAAGCGGGCGTCCGTCATGGGGATCACCCCCTGTTCGACCCCCGTCACCTCGAATGCGCCCAGCCCCAGGACCCGCGAGGTGTAGTGGCGCAGGGACCGGTCGTACCCCGCGTCGTCCAGCGGCCGCGCGGAGAACTCGGTGTACTCCACCAGTGCTTCGCGCGTTCCCAGCGGCAGCACGTATCCGAAGGACAGCCCGCGCGACGGCTGCGGGGTGCGGAAGTCCATCAGGTCGGCGGTGGCGGGGTCGAAGCACGCGTCGGCGGTACGGACGAACCAGCCCCGGAAGTGCTGGAGCAGCAGCGTGCGGGAGGGAGGCAGGGCGCGCGGCGGGCGGGAGTCGAACACCCACCGGGCCCGTAGGCGCAGCGGTGCGCCCCCGGGGTCCCGGCCCCGGACGACGGCCCCCGGGCGCAGGTCGTCGACGCCGTCGACCGTGGCCGCGACCCGCCGCACTTGGGGCGCCGCGTCGATCCGCTCGTACACCATCCGCTCGAAGTCCGTGGAGCGCAGCATCTTGTACCGGGACGGCGTCAGCGGGCAGTGCACCTCGTCCCCGGCGCGTCCGCGCAGCCGCAGCCGGTCCCAGGAGGCGGTGAGCACATCGTCGTACTCGCCGCCCGGCTCCTCCCAGAAGCACCAGGTGCGCTCGGGCGGTCGCAGCGGGCCCGGCGGCGCGTCGACGAGCGTCACGTCGGGGCTCCGGCCGCCGGGGACGGGCACGCAGAGCCGGTGGGCGAGGGAGAGACCGGCCGCACCGGCGCCGATGACGGCGATCTCCGTGTCGTACGGCGCCCGGGGGCTGGGGGTGCGCGGGTGCGAGGGGGACAAGGTGCGCCTCCGTTCCTTACCTCTCGTGACCTCTCGTGCCCAGGAATGGGTCGTCCAGCATTCCGTACGGGAGGCGCATTCGGATGCAGGGGAGCCGGGCGAGTGGTGAGCGGAATGGGGGGTTGTGGGGTCAGCAGAAGGAGGTGGCCGTGCGGGAGCCGCCGTCCTGGCGGGTCGTCAGGAACGTGCACGGGTCGAGGCCGGCCGCGCGGATCGCCTGCCGTGCGGCGTGCTGCCGCCCCGGGGAGAGTCCAGGGGTGCGGGACAGGACGAAGCCGGACCGGCGGGCGCTGTCGGTCACCACGGCCCAGCGGTAGTCGGCGGCGAGCCCGACGACGATGTAGTTGGCGTTCTCCCCGTGCACGTAGCCGCCCCCGTCGGCGGGGACGAAGGAGACGTTCAGCCGCGAGCCGGTGGCGTCGAGGGGCTTGGCCTCGCCCCTGATGGAACTGGCCCGGCCCTCCCAGGTGGTGCAGCCGTTGCGTACGGAGAGCGAACCGGAGGGCGTGAGCCCGTACGTTCCGTGGACGTTCTTCGCGCACTTGGCCTCGAACGCACGCGGTACGGCGGCGAACTGGAACCAGTGGCCGAGGTAGCGCGGGACATCGAGGGTCCCGACGGACGCGGGTTCGGTGGGCGGGGCCGTGGCGCGGGGCATTTCGGCGGCGGGCGGGGAGGCCACCGGTGCGGCTGCGGCCACGGCGACGGTGGTGGCCGGGAGCGCGCAGGAGAGCGCGGCGGCGAGGGCGAGGGCCGTACGGGTCGCCGTGCGTACTGCTGTCATCGGGGAACTCCACTCGGGGCTCGTCGGGCGGCCGGCCGACCCGGCGCCCAGTGTTCGGGATGCGGCGTTCTGCCTTCCCGTGTCTCCCTTGCCTTCCCGTTCCTGCGGCTCGTCGGATGCGGAAGGGAGGCTCACGCGGGGCAGTTCCCCCGTACGGATGAGGAAGGGCACGGCAGTCGGCCGTCCGCGAGGTGGCACCCCGGTGCGGTGAGCTGCGGTGTGGTGCCCTACGTCAGCGTCTGGCGGCGGGCGTCCGGCGGCGGCCAGCGGTGAACTGCGCCACGCGTGACTCCACCGCCGTGACGGCCTCGGCGAGCCCTGGCGGGCGGGCCAGGCCCGACGCGTGGGACCAGCCCGGCCCCAGCGCGAGGACGGCCGGCTTCCGGCGGGCTCCCTGCGGGCCCCACTCCGTGCTCGCCACCCGGTCAGCGAGGGCGCGGTCCGCCGTGCTCCGCGACTGGGCCCACAGGCCGACGACGACGGGCCCGGTGCGCTCCACCGCCGCGAGCAGGCCCTCGGCGGGCAGCGCGGCGCCGAACATGCGCACCGGGAGGGCGCGTTCGGTCAAGGAGGCCGCCAGGACCTCCAGCGGCAGGGTGTGGTTCTCGTCGGGCATGCAGGTCAGCAGGGTGGCGGTGCCCCCGGGCCGGCCCGGGGGAAGCGGCGGGCAGGCCCGGCGCAGCGCGCCGGAGACGTGCCAGGACAGGAAGTGCTCGACCTCGACGTAACGCTCCGGTTCGCCCTCCCACTTGCGCCCCGCCGCGTGCAGCGCGGGCATGATCACTTCGGTCCAGGCCGTGATCAGTCCGAGCTCCCGTATGGCGGCCGTCAGCAGCTCGTCCAGGGTCGCGGCGTCGAGCCGCAGCGCAGCCCTGGCGACGCCCCGGCACTCGGCCCGCACCTTGCCGAGCGGCAAGCCGCCCCCGGCCCGGCCGGGTGCGACCGGGCGAGCGGGTACGGGCGACGCGCCCTCCTCGGGGGGCGGGGTGCGGACGACGGCCGCCAGGCGGGCCGCCTCGGCGGGTGGCACCCCCCTCGCGGTCAGCGCGCACATCCGCTCAAGGCGCGCCATGTCCTGCGCGCTCCAGCGGCGGTGGCTGCCCCGGGTGCGGGCTCCGGCACCGATGCCGTACCGCCGGTCCCACGAACGGATCGTGGTGGGCGACACCCCGAGCCGTCGGGCGACCTCACCGGTGGAAAAGCTCGCCTCTTCCCGTACGTCCGCCGCGGGCGCAGTCCTGTTCACGGGCCGACCGTACGCCTGGGGGCGGGCGGGGCGGTGCACCGCGGAGGCCGTCAGCGCCACAGGTCACCCCGGAGCACGCTCCTGCCGGAGTGCGCGGGGTCGCCGTTGTGGTTCTGCACGGACACGTCGACCAGGGAGTAGGCGGCGAGGTCGAGACCCGTCGGCGTCGGCAGGGTGGCCGTGCCGTCGGGGCGCAGGGCCCCCAGGGCGACGAGTCTTCGGTGGGTGCGGTCCATCAGCCACACCTCGTAGTAGCCGTCGGTGGCGGGCAGGCCCCTGACGGCAAGTACGACGCTCAGGCCGCCAGCCGCCTCGGCGCGCGTCTGGACGGTGCCACTTGCCGCGAGCCCCGGGGTGAGGCCCTTCAGGGGGCGCCGGGCTCCGACGGTGGCGGGGGCAGGTGCGGTGGCTGTGGCCGGGGCCGGGCGGTTGTCGAGGTACGCGCGGGTCGCCGCACCGCCGACGCAGATGCCGACGACCAGCGCCACGGCCACCAGGAGCACGACCGGACGCCGCGCCCGTGAGGGTTTCGCGGACGGGTGCGGGGGCACGGGGGCCTCCGGGCGGGGCTGGCCGGTCGCGTCTTCCCGTGCGAGGTTCGCGGCGATCGAGTCCCAGACGGATGCGGGGGGTTCGACGAGCAGGTCGTCGCTGGTGATGTCGCGTGCCGTACGGACCACCTCCCGCAGCTCGCCGAGTTCCGCACGGCACCGGTCGCAGGACGTGAGGTGCTCGCGCTGGAACGCGGTGAGGAGGGCGGGGTCGGCCGGCCCGAGGGCGATCGTGGAGAGTTCGTCGGGGTCCAGGTGGTCGGGCATGAGGGCCTCCGCGCGAACGGGACGCGCCGCGCGAGCAGGGTGGTTCGGGGCGGGGGGTCGGGGTTAGTCGGCCTGGGGCCCGGGGCCGGGCCGCGCTTTGATCCCGGGGGCGGTTCCGCGTTCGGGTTCGGGGACCGCTGTCACCACCAGGTTGCGTTGATATCCACCCTTCTCGGACTGGTAGGGGGGTGCACACGTGACGAGGGTCAGCACCGGCGGTCCCGTACGGGCGAAGACCGCGCCGGGCAGACGGTCCCGGTCGACCGTGACGCGCCGCACGATGCGGTAGACGACCGGCGGCGCACCCGCCCGCCGGACGACGGCGCGGTCCCCGGGGGCCACGTCGGCGAGCCGGGCGAACTCGCCGAGCGCGCCGGTACGGGAGTCGACGTGCCCCATCAGGGCCGCCGACCCGTGCGGTGCGCCGGGGGAGGGGCCGTGGCGGTACCAGCCGGCGTGTGCGGGGTTCGCGGGGACGTCCGCGCTGCCGTCGTTCCGTACGCCGACAGGGACCACGGGCGCGTTCAGGCCGGTACGCGCGATGCTCAGCGAGACGGGTGGCGGGACGGGCGCCGCCGCGATGCCGCCGTCGACCGGCCGTACCGGGGGGTTGGGGGCGGCCGGTGGGGACGGGTCGGGGGCCTCACGCGGGCCGAAGTCGGCGGCGGCAACGGGGAGTCGCGGCTCCCCGCCGAGGGCCGTGTACGCGCAGACCGCGATCCCGGACGCGGCGAGCACGACGGAGACCGCCGTGCGCGCGGCACGCGTCCGGGAGCGCGCCCGGGCGGCGGATTCAGCCACGGCCACGTCCCGCGGTGGACCGGGCGACCACCACCCCGGCCAGGCCCAGCAGGACTGCCCCGGCGGCGTATCCGGGCCAGGTGGCGGAGTTGTTGCCGATGTCCGGCCCGAAGCCCGCGTGGACGCCGGAGGGCGCGGAGTGCATCCCCTTGAGGGTCTGGACCTTCAGGGCGAGGTTCTTGTCTGCGGCGGCCCCCCAGGCGTAGACGACGGTTGAGGTGCCCTCCTGGAGGTTCAGGTCGGCGGGGCCGAGGACCACCGTGTCGGTGCCCGTCAGGACCACGTCGGCCTTCACGGTGCCCGCCGCGACGACGGCCGACGCCTCCCGCGGGTTCGCGAGGCTCTTGAAGACGGGGGTGCCCGCGGCCCGCACGTCGACCTCCGGGGCGGCGGCCGCGTGACGGACCGTCAGGCGGGCCTTGCCCGCGGGGACTTTCGCGGTGTCGTTGACGTAGGCGTCGAGCTGCGGTTTGCCGTCGGCGGAGAGGTGCGCGACGACGGTCGTGTTCGCACCGGCGGGCACGTCGATCTTCTTCTGTACGGCGGGGGACCCCCCGGGGCCTTCCCCGTCCTTGAAGACCTTCAGGTCGTAGCTGCCCGCGGGCAGGGACTGGGGCTCGGTGAGGGTGCCGGGCTTGAGGTCGGGAAGCAGCTCGTCGCCGTTCGCGTACACGTCGACGGTCAGTCCCGGAACCGCGTGCAGGACGGAGACCGTGGCCCGCTCGCCCTCGGCGGCCAGGGCGGGCGCGGCCGTCAGGCCGAGGGCGCAGACGCTCGTCGAAGCCACTGCGGCAAAGGTGCGGAGTTTCATCACGGGGCCCTTCTGGGCGAGTCCGCTCGGGACGAGCAGACGGTACTCGTGGCTACTGGGCGTGGCGGGCGGCCGGATGCACGGACGGTTGCCCGGTTTTTGAGAGACACCGGCGTGCGAGGGGGGACGTGGAAGGGAGACCGGCCAGGTGTACGCCGATGAACAGGGGATTTCGATGCTGGGACGTACTTCTCGGGGTCCGCGCGGATCGGTGAATTCCGATGCTTAACCGATGCGACTTGGACCGAGCTGCACTTTGCCGAAGTTTGGGGGACGTCGTGAACCGGCTACGTTCCGCAAGGAGTGGATCATGCCCCCAGCTCTGCCAGCTCCGCATCGCACAGCCGCCGCACGGCCCGCTGAGACTTCCCGGGCCGCCGATTGCGACTCCGCGGCGCTCGGCTCCGCAGCGCACAGCTCCACTGCGCTCGCTCCCGGTGAGGCCGGCGCGCGCGACTCCGCTCTCGCCGGCTCCACAGGCCACGGTTCCGCCGCCCGCCGTCCCGCCGCGACCGGTCCGGCCGGACGCCGGCCCGCTCCCACCGCGGAGGACCGCGCCGCCGAGGCGGCCATCGCCGGAGGGCTCGCCCGGGGCGACGAAGCCGCCCTGGCCGCGGCTTACCAGCGGTGGGGTTCCCTGGTGTACTCGCTGGCGCTGCGCGCGCTGCGCGACCCGCAGGACGCGGAGGACACCACCCAGCAGGTGTTCCTCGCCGCTTGGCGGGGACGCACCGGGTACAGCCCCGCGCGGGGCTCGCTGGGCGGGTGGCTGGTGGGCATCACCCGGCACGCCGTTGCCGACTGCCTGGCCGCCCGCGCCCGCCAGTCGAAGCTCGCCGCACTGGCCACGGCCCAGGAGGAGGAGGCCATGCGTCACCCGCGGCACAGCGAGAGCGAGGAAGCCCTGAACCGGGTGGTGCTGCTGGAGACGCTGGGGTGCCTGAGTCCGGTCCAGCGGCGTCTGGTGGGCCTGGCCGTCTGGGGCGACCTGACGCAGATGCAGATCGCCGAGAAGACGGGACTTCCCCTGGGAACCGTGAAGAGTCACATCCGCCGTGCCCTGCACGCACTTCGCCGGACCATCGAGACGTCCGCGCCGTCGGCGTGACGGGCCAGAGCAGCTCTCACATGCCCCGAAGCCGAGGAAACCGCAGCGGGGAGCCGCAGTGGAAGGAACCGCAGACACCGAGTGACCCAAAGCGACAAGCGATACAGGAAGCGCGAAAGGGTGCCTGCACCCGCGCGCGGACCGTGCCGGTGATGCCCAGGCTTCCCGCCCTCCACCACCACGATGTAGCCCTCGCGTTCTCCCTTCGTGCAGAGGTGCGTCAAGCGCTCAAGGAATTCGTAGAATCCGGAGGGGTTCGGCCCGCCTGTGTGGAATGGGCTGAACTCACGTACGACGATTGATCCGATAGACCGGTGACTACGGTCTACGAGAAGCGAGGGTGTCGAGGGAAAACGACCCTCGACCCCGGGTGATCACTGAACCTCTTTCATCCTGGCTCGCGGGGGGTGAAATGAGCTGGTCAGAGGACCTGGTGACGAGGCAGGGCCCTTGGCCGTTGGCGTGGTGATCTCACTCATCACACCGGCGACCTGGGGCCCTGCTGGTCTTCGTAGTCATGCCGTCGTCGAAGCGCAGGTGCACCGCGAACGCGCTGTACGACCCCACTGCGACCGCTAGCGCCCTGTCCGCAGCATCGTCCCGCACTGTCCTTTCGTGGGGGTGCCGGGAAGTGAGGGGCTGTCAGACCAGGGCAGTCTCTCGGTCACAGGAGCTCGCCGACACCACGGGCCGCATATGTCATTGAGCCACCGGTCCGGCAACTCCCCGTCCCACCGCGCTGCCAGCGCATAACGGGCCGCAGACAACCGCTCCAACGCGATCAGCGACACCGGCGCGAGCAGTTCCTGCCGCCAGTTCCTGCCGCGCGATGGCCGACTGCGCACGCAGGACCCCGCACCCTCAGGCGACGGCTGCATGAACAAGCCCGCAGAGACGTCGATGCAGATCAACTCCTTGTGTCGTCTGCCCATGCCGAGATATCCGCGGCGCCCCGACGGACGGCTTCTTCCGGATCCCGGGCAAGCTTCCCGCAGGCCGCTGCGACGTCCGGCACGCTGCCCGGTCCCACGAGGGCGTCATGCACCCCGGTCTGCAGCCAGTCGGCCTGGTTGTCGTCGGCCTCGGCAACCGCGAGAGCGATAACCCTTATGGCAGCCACCGTCCCCACCTGGGTCAAAGCCTCTGCTGTCTGCCGGGTCACCGCCGTGTCCTCAATGTCCAGCAGCAGCCCCACCAACGCCTCCGCAACTTCAGAAACATCGGCGGAGGAAGCAAGATCGCGCCTGGCGCGAACGCGTTGCGCCCATGAAGGAGACGACGCCTCAGCCAAGGCTGCCTTCAACCCACTCGTCATCTCTGGCATGAGCAGACGGTCTCATGCTCCACAGAGAAGATCGAACCTCAGGCCGAGGCCACCCGAACGCTTGAAGAAGAACACAGAGGCACCCCACCCGCTTCCGGCAGGGAGCTTCAAAGTGCGCCACGAAGACCAAGTCAGAGGGTTGGGAGCTTCTCGGTTTCTGCTGTAACTGACCTGTCGCAGCGAAGCCCGCACCCGACTTCACGCTGCTGCGCGGACTTGATTGAGTGAGAGGCTGGTGATTTGGAGATTTGCCGCTGCGTGAGGTCGCTGTCCTTGATGCTGAGGTTTGGCGGCTCAGGCACTCGCCCGCGTGATCAGCCGCCGCGTCGGTAGGATGCGGTCGGTTTCTCCCAGAGCCGGCGGAGGTCGGTGGCGAGGGGCCGGGCAAGCCGGAGTTGGGGTGTGCGGCCGGTGAGATGCGGAACTCGCTCAGGGTGCGAAACCTCCAGGTGCTGCCCGTGATCACGTGGCGTGGGGATCAGAGTTGTCCATAGCGACTGCCATGTCCCGGATCACCGTCACGTCATCCTGCTGTGCGTCCGCGTCCTCCCAGTACGGAAACCCCTGTTCATCCAGGGTGAGCACATACTCCAGAACATCCGTGGCAGAGCCGTCGGACAGTGCCTGCGCGGCCCAGCTGAGCAGGGCGGGCAGGGAGGTGTGCTGAGGCAGGTCGTCGAATCGTCCACCATCACCGTGGGCATGCTCACCGATGCGACCGTGCTGGTCACCCGGGGCCATCTCCACGAACAGGGAACTGCCGGCACCATTTCCGCCGAGAGGTAACCAGGATGAACGCCAATAGCGCAGTTCATCGGGAATATCCCGCTGCTCTGACCCGGTCCACCCCACGTAGTCTCTCGCGGTCTCGGCTGCGCTGGACAGGCGGTAGTTGCCGGGCAGCAGGCACTCTCCTGAGCCGTCATGACGGCTCAGGGATGCCATCAGGTCCTCGGGAAACACGAACCCGCACTGACGTTCCGCCGCTCGCACGGCGCCAGAGTCCGCAGCGCGAGGAAGCGACCTGTACGCGGCTGGGGCGTACTCACACAACCAGTTCTCGATACGCAACCACGAGTCCTCGATCGTCATGGCACACATCATCGCCCGCAGGACCATCCGTACGACAGACTGCCGTCGCAGCGCGACACCACTACGACCCAGCGGATCCAGCTGAGACGGAAGGCGCAACGACCGGGTTCGCTGAGTAAACGCCTCGATTGGATGAGAGCGGTCATCTGCCGCAGTGCACTCCCAGACCGTCACACCGGAGCCAATCTTCAAAGTACGACAGCAAGCCAAGTCAGATGTTGTTGGCGTGCGCCCTGCCGTACGCAGCGCAACCACCTGCCCCAGGAACCTCAGTTTTGGTCAGTACTGCTTTCACGGCGTTCCTTCCCGTAGGACCGCAGCCGGCCGAAGGAGACGCCCTGTGACCACCACACCCCCCGACCACCACTACGAGGAGTGCCCCGACTACCGGGGCACCCGTGGACCGGGCACGTGCGAGTGCGACCGGATCAGTGAAGAGACCGAGAACTACTACCGTGAGCCCGGCGCCCCAGGGGACATCGAGAAGGGCCGGTTCGAGTTCTAGAGCCGCCTCTCGTCTCCTGCCGCCGGAACCGGTCGCGGCAGGCGTCAGGGTGCCGCACGAGGCGGTGTGACTAGGAGGGCGCGGCCACCGTAGTACGGGCGCCGCGCCCCGCGCGCGTCTGGACGCCGCACACGGCGTCCCAACGGCCGTGTGACCCGCTACCGATCTCCCTTGCCAATGGGTGCGCCAGCCCCTCTGAGAGGTTGTGGGCCGTTCTCGGCCGGGTGCTGGGAAGTGACGTGTGAGAGCCGGCGTTATTGCCGTCGTCGGGACCATGCTGGCAGGTGGGTTGTCAGGTGCCGGAGATGTCCGTGGGATGCCCTGATGCTGCGTAGGAGGCGTGGCGGACGCCGGTCGTGCCCTCGGGGATGTGCCACGAGTCGGGTACGACGGCGGTCGGTGCTCCGGGAAGCCGGGTGGTGGCCCGGCGGCCGTCGGTGCCGAGCGGTTCGCGGGACCAGGCGGTTTCGTTTGGATCAAGGTGGGGGCGAGCGATGACGGCGGTTCGGGGTGGCACCCTGGAGCGATGCGACCTGGAACCGACGCCACCGAGAACGAACTGCGGCATCTGCTCAATGAGTGGGATCCGATCGGTGTCGCTGACAAGGTGCAGGATGAGTACGACTGCATGCTCGTCCCTCTCCTGCAGCGGCTCCGACGTGGCGCCGCCCAAGCGGAGATCGGCGAGTTCCTGCGGCATGAACTTGTAGATCACTTCGGTCTTACCCCCCTTCCGTCAGAGCCGGAAGCAATGGCTGCCAAAGTGACCTCCTGGTGGACGGTTGCTGCCGCTCCGGAAGCCACCGGCTGCGTGTAGTCGCTCCTTTCGGATCGTCTGCTCGTTGTCTGGGGGTGTCGTTGACTGACGCGCAGTGGGCGCGGATCGAGCCGTTACTGCCGGACCGGACACCGAAGCGGGGTGGCCGATGGCGAGACCACCGAGAGGTGATCGACGCCATCATCTGGAAGTTTCAGACCGGGGCACAGTGGGTTCAGCTGCCGGAGAAGTACGGCAACTGGCGGGGCGTCTACAACCGGCTGCGGATATGGTCCGCCGACGGCACATGGGAGCGGGTGTTCACGGCGCTTGTGGCACAGGCCGACGCCGACCAGGAGCTGAACTGGGTCGTCTCGGTGGATTCCACGATCGTGCGAGCCCACCAGCACGCGGCCGGAGCCCGCAAAAAGGGGCCCCGGCCGATGAGCCGGACGACCACGCCATCGGCAGGTCCCGCGGTGGACTAACCACGAAGATCCATCTCGCAGCCGATGGCAACTGCCGCCCGCTGGCCTTCCATCTCACCGCCGGACAGGCAGGTGACGCGCCCGCCTTCGCTGACGTAATGGCCCGGCTGCGTGTTCCCCGACGACGTGGACGGCCCCGAACCCGGCCAGAGGCAGTGCTGGCAGACAAGGCGTACTCGTCACGGGCCATCCGTGAACACCTCAGGCGGCGCGGTATCCGGGCGGTCATCCCCGTGCCGGCCGATCAACGCGGCCACCGCCTGAGACGCGGCAGCCGGGGCGGCCGACCACCCGCCTTCGACCGCGAGACCTACAGGCAGCGCAACACGGTCGAACGCTGCATCAACCGCTTGAAACAGTGGCGAGGTATCGCTACCCGCTACGAGAAGACAGCGGCCATCTACCTGGCCAGACTTCACGTTGCGAGCATCTTCCTCTGGTCAGCCAGGTGATCCAAACGAAACCGCCTAGGTGGCCGTGCGGTGGTCGGGGTGAGGATCCAGTGCCCGCCCTGCTCGGCGCACCGGGCGATGGCGTCCAGCAGGTTCCGGCAGGAGGCCGCCGGGTCGCCGCAGCGCACGGCCAGGGGCGCCCGGCGCCCTGTGACGCTGACTTCGACCGTGTTGGTGTCCGGCGGGTGCTCGATGGTTCTGATGGTGTCGGCGTTGACCGTGACGGAGTCCAGGCACACCCACACATCGCGTTTCGGCATGCCCGAAGCCTGACAGAACCGGCCGCGGGCGCACTTCGGAACCCCCAACTCCGTGTCAGAGAGGAGTTGGCGCCTCGACGTCCAGGAGGCGGCCGTGCCCCCTCCGGAACTGTTCCCGCTCGGCGTGTCCAACGGCCCCCACCCCCGGTTTGTACTGGGGGATTGGGGGCGAAGCCGTGTTCTCCCAGGTAGTCGAGGTGCGCTGGGAGGGATTGGGGGATTGGGGGGCGGCCCGAACTTGCGCGGCTAGCCCTCGCCTCCCGCAGGGTCGCCTCACCGGTGGAGTTCGCCGGGGCCCCGGCAACCGCCTCCTTGGGCACCCCCTGCCTGCTCCTGTTGCCCCCGGCAGAGGGGATATTTCGCCCCAGCCGTCATGCTTGTACAGGGGGCCGAACTGCCCGACTCAGAGGGTGACTTGCGCTGCTTGCTGCCGCCTTCCGCAAAGTCACCTCACTACCCCGCACGCCCCGCCCTGTCCGCAGATCCGGACGGGGCGCTGCTGTCCGCTGCCCACCCCGCCGCCAAAGGCGGCGAGCCGCTGTACCACCGCCCACGCTCACCCCGGGCCCGGGCCCGGGCCGACACCTCAACGAAGGAAGTGACCATGAATCTCTCCCTGCACGCCCTGGTGACCCTGCTCCTGCTCGGCTGCGTGCTGCTGCTCCTGGTCGGCGGCGGCATTTACCTTGCCTGGCGCCACTCCCGCGCCGGGGTCCTGATCACCGTGGGCGCCACGATCGTTGCGACGTTCGTCGCCGTCCTCGGCACGGCGATTGCCGCAGTTGCGCTCAGCCGCCCGTGAGCCCGGCCCCGGGGCGGCCGTGGTGTCTCGGGGACGGGCTCACCGGACCCGCCGCCGCCCCCGCCGGCCTTCACGCAGGGCCACGCGTGCCGACAGGTGTCGTCCGTGCGTGAAACACGCAGGTCAGTAGACCATGACCGGGCCGCGGATGCTTACTGGCTTGAAGGCATCGCGGTTTTCCTCGCGGGGCGCGAGAACGCCCTTGACCAAGGCCGGGCCCTCCGACATGGTGCGGGAAGTTTCCAGGTCGTAGACCAGTTCCTGCGGAGTGCCGGTACATGTGAACTTCGACTTCTCCGCGCGCGTGAGGAGGACGCCCCTTCTTTCGACGCGCAGGAAGACGATGCCAGCCGTGGCTCCGGCCGGGCACGTCACCTTCATCGTCATACGGGCCCGCGTGCCGTCATCGCTCACCACGACCGCGGGGTCAACTACCACAGACGCCACGTCAGGGGCAGCGGCGGCAGGAGCAGGAGCAGCGGAGGCAATGCCCACGGCCAGAGTTCCTGCTGCGGCAGTCGCCGTCAGCATTGCTGTGACGGACCTGAAGTTCATGATCACTGTTTCCTCAACGGGCTCGTCGGCTCAAAAACTTTCGCTGTCACTTGGGTCAAACGATCAACCCGTCGGTCAGGCACGACGATCAGGGGCACGGTGTGCTGTCCGGGGTCGGCAGTGGCAGCAGCCCTGTGGGCCGCAGGTCCGCAAGTGGTCACCAACCGTGCAGGTATGGGAGTCGGTGACATCTCTGACCGGCAGGAAAGGAGTTGAAGGTCAGTCCCGTCGGCGCCCAGGCAAGCTGCTTGCGCACCTCGATGCTGTGCAGGACATGGCGTCCCCGGGCCGACTTGGACCTCGCCCAGCCATCCCTCCCGCGCGTCGTGATCCTCCGGTGGATGCTGGCCGAGGGTTGGCCGCTGTGCGGCCGCCCGTATCCCCTGCATGCTGACGACGGTGTTTTGGGGATGTTGGGGCCGCGGCCCTCGTTCGGATGAAGATCGAAAGCTGGTCGTCTGACACCGCGCCCGACAGAGCCGCCTGCCGCGCTGGCGGGACTCCTGCTGGGAGCCAGCCCCCTGATCCTGCCCGTGACCCCGCCGACCGGGCCCGTGCCCGGCACCTCCTGGGCGGGCTGCTCCGCGCGGGGACGGCCGTAAGGCTGGCCTGGGACAACGGGTGGGGTCACGTTTCGTCCGTCGGATTGGCCCCGGTGTTCATCGCTGCCGGAACGATGCGGACCGTTCCCGATGTGCGTGACGCGGCCCGCCTCCCTCGTGCGGCCGTAAGTCCCGCCACGCCCAGGGGAGTTCATCTGCTGCTCGCCGTGACGCGGCTGCGCCCCGGTGCGGGCCGTGGGGGCTCGTACCGGGGCGCAGTGGGTGGCTCAGTCGACGTGCCTGTCGACGAGCACCGACTTGAACTTGACCTCGGGCCCGACCTTGGTGTTCGCGGGAACAATCGTCTGCGTGCCTGCGCAGTCCTCTTCGGTGTAGACGGCGGCGTCGTCCAGCCGGTTGGGGTGCGGCATCGCGGACTTCAGGTGTGGCTGTCGGTCTTCCCGAGTGCCCAGGCGAGCACGGCCGCCGAGGCGGCGGTGAACAGGATCTGGCCCCATAGCGGTGTGATCAGCCAGTTGCAGCCGACGGCCAGGACGGCGGTGTAGGCGATCAGGATCAGGATCTTCGTGACAAGCGGCGGCACGGTCGGGGCCCCTTTCACTTCAGGAGGGACGAGAGGCAGGCGGCGGCGCCGGCTCCGGCCACGTTCACGGCGATCTCACGGGCCGCCTTCTTGTTGACCCGCCCCACCACGAGGGCCACCGCGCCCCCGACGCCCGCCCGTACCAGGCAGTCCTTCGCGGTCTTCGTCATGGGCTTGCCCTCCAGGGCCTTGCAGTACTTCGCCCGGTCCTTGCCCGACTTGCTCTTGTCGAAGTAGCAGTTGGCGATGTTGTACTCCTGCCGTACGTCCACCGCGTGCGCGGGTGCCGCCCCGGACACGATCGAGGCCAGCACCAGCGCGGACATGAATCTGATCTTCTTCACTGCATCCCTCATGCTCATCCCGGGCCGGGCTGAAAAGTGCCGCCCCGGTTGTCATGATCATCAAATACATGCAGGTCAGAAGGTATCCGCCGACCAGTGGAACTTCACCCCCGCCGACCGGCGGGGGCGGGCACCAGCCCGCCCGCGCGGTCACCCGGCTAAACTGAGTCAGGGGAACACCGAGTGAGCGGGTGGGGTGACCGGACGAAGGTGACGGCGTGATCAGCGTGGTGATCGTGGACGACGAACCCCTGACCCGCATCGGCATCCAGTCGGCCCTCGCCCCGGCGGACGACATCGACGTCACCGGCGCCGTGAAGGTGCGGGAAGCCGTCGCCGCCGTTCAGCGGCAAGAGCCCCACGTGGTACTCCTCGACAGCTGTACGCAGGACGCACCGATGCTGTCCGCGGGTTTCGGCAGCATGGACCACCCCCCGCACGTGTGCGTGCTCTCCCGCTTCCCCGACGAGGAGTACGTCGCCGTCGCCCTCGCCGCCGGGGCCCGCGGCTATGTCCTGAAGAGCACGCCCGCCGAGCAGTTCGCGCCGCTCGTCAGGTTCGTGGCAGCGGGCTGGACCATGACCTCGCCCCCGGTCAGCAACGCACTGACAGGGAGATTCCTCACCGGCCACGGCCAGGACCACGCGCAGGAGGAACTCAGATCCTTGACCACACGCGAACGCCAGGTGCTGGCACTGCTCGCGGACGGCCGCTCGAACCCGAGATCGCCCTCGCCACCCACCTGAGCCCGGCCACCGTCAAGGACCACGTGAGCACCATCCTCCGCAAACTGAACGTCCAGCGCCGCCTCCACGCCGCGCTCATCGCCCACCGCGCGGGGCTCGCCACCGTGCCCGACGGCGGGGCGGACAGCACCCCGTAGCCCCTGACGTCCCGAGGCCCTTAAGATCACGAATGGGTGGAGATTTTCACGGCAGTGCCCGGAAGCCCAAATCCCGCTCCCCGATGAGGGATTCGCCATCCAGGCCGTGAACGGCAGTCAGGGCACCCCCGTCTCCGGCCCCGGACCCGGCCCGAAAACCGGCTCCGGCTGTCAGGCGGCCTTGATGATCCCCGCATGACTGAAACGATCATCAAGGCCCACCGGTACGCCCTGGACCCCACCCCCGCCCAGACCGAGATCCTCCACCCCTACGGAAACGCCTCCCGCTGCGGCTTCAACTTCGCCCTCGGCATGAAGGTCGCCGCCTACGAACGCTGGCGCGCCGGCCGCAACCACCTCATGCACCAGGGCCTGACCAAGGCCCAGGCCACCAAGAAGGCCCCCAAGGTGACCTCAGCAGGGCGGATGTGGGACGGTGTTTCCCTTCTCTAACTTCCCCTGCATAGCGCTGGATCCCCGTTCCTGTCGAGCGATCACCTGGCCGCTGAGGCGACTTGCCGACGCAGCTGAGCCTTCCCCTTGATCGTGGACACCTGGAGACTGGGAACCGAGGTTCCAGAGGAAGAAGCGCCAGGTGGGAAGCAAGTACACGAAGCGGTACACCGAGGAGTTTAAGCGGGAGGCGATCGCGCTCGTCGATTCCTCGGGTAAGACGGTCACCGCCGTGGCCCGGGATCTGGGCATCAGCTCGGAGTCCCTGCGCGGCCGGCACCGCCAGGCCAAGGCAGACCGAGGTGAGGGTCGGCCCGGCGAGCTCACCACGGTCGAGGGGGAGGAGCTCAAGCGGCTGCGCAAGCTTGCCGCCGAGCAGGCCAAGACCATCGAGGTCCTGCGAAAAGCCGCGGTCTTCTTCGCGAAGGAGAGCGATTGGTGAACGATACGTGCGCGTTCATCGAGGCGGCGAAGACCACTCACGGCGTCGCTTTCCTCTGCCGGCTGCTGCAGGTGGCCCGTTCTTCTTTCTAGGCCTGGCGGTCGGCGGCGAAGTCCCGGACCGCCAGCCGGGCAGCTGGCCAAGCTCTGGTGCACGAGATCACCGTCCTCCATGTTGCCTCCCGCCATACCTACGGGGTGCCGCGCATCCATGCCCAACTGCGTTGCCTGGGGCGGTGCGTGAAGCCGCCCCTGTTCCCCACGTGCCCTGAGGGGCAGCCGGCTCGCGTAGCCGTTGGCAAGCCGAGTCCCGTTGTAGCCGCTGCCCAGAGTGCCCGCACGGATATCACTAGAAGCGCGTGTGGCAAGTCCAGAGCGATAAGGGTCATGACGGGTCTACGGCTTGGTCCGGGTAGACCGCCGCCACCTTACGACCGATCATGTTGCCCGCAGGGGAACGAAAGTTTCGACGAGATAGCCTCGGGGCTACCCGCATGAGTATCAGAAAGTGCCCGAACGGCCGAGGAACGACCGGACGGGCACGGCCCCCCGCGTAGCGATGAACGCCCTCTTCTGACGTGAGAATTGGCAGGGCCGACAACGTTCCGCCCTGCCTGAGCCGACCGTACCGCCAGCGAGAGGGCGTCCACCAGGCATGACATAGAAGGCTGACGGAACATCAAGGCGCCGTCATAATCAGCCGACTTGGGAGGTATTCTCCTGCGCTCGGGCTGCTGCGCCGGTGCTCAAGTATCGCGCGAGTTGAGACGGCGGCGGGTCTGACGAACGAGTTGGCGGGCGCGTCCGGCGGTCAGGACCGACCGCAGCGGTGCCAGGGGGCGAAGCGGTGTGCCGAGCAGGCGCGGGTCGAGGTACGGGACCCAGCCGGTGGCGCGCGGGTGGTAACGGGGTGGGCCGAGGCAGATGCGTTTGGTGACCACCCACCGGGTCTCCGGCCCACTGTTGGGACGAGTGGCATGAAGATGGTCGCCTGCGAAGAGCAGTAGGTCACCCGGGTTGAGCTGGACTTCCACCGGTTCGCCGACCGCTTGGCCGGGGAGCAGCCGTACCCCCTCGTGGAGCAGCGAGCGCCGATACGCCCCGGGCCAGATGAGCAGGCCGTTGTCCCGGCGGACCCGGCTGAGAGCCATCCAGAGGTTGACGGAGTTGACGGCGGTGTTGAACCACGAGTCCACGTGGGCGCCGGTCGGGATCATGAAGCCGGTGTATCCACCCAGTTCTTCTTCCCGGCCGTGGACAGTGGTCCTCGGGGGCATGATCCGTACCCCCAGGTGGTCGCTGACGTACACCTTGCGGCTCTGCGGCGGGAGCAGGCCGGCGAAGCGCAGCAGCAGATGATGTGCGGAGGGCCTGAGGCGACGGTCGAGGTCGTCGCGGACGGCGCGCAACTGATCGATGTCGGCGACGGTGTGGATGTGCTCCAACCCTCGCTCCGACACCTGCTCGGCGGCCTCCGGCGAGACGGCGGAGGCGATGGCCCCCAGTGCTTCCCGGGTCCATGATCCCGTGGAGGTGAGCTGTGCGAGACCGTCCCGGACGACCACGAGCCGGCCGTCGAGGACGTGGCGGAGATCGAGCTCGTCGAGTGAGCGGGGTGAGGTCACGGCGGGCAAGCTGCTTCTCCCTGTCTCAGGCCTGATGTCAGGCGGGCGGCCTGACGTCAGGCGGGCGGCTTGGAAGCACGGAGAGAGAAGGACAGAGGCATGGACGGCAGACCGTCCGGCAGCCGCCACCAGTAGTCGTCGTGCTCCACCATGCAGGGGAGCATCCGCCAAGCCACGAAGGGCCATTCGTGAAGGAACTCGACGGTCAGTCCCGCGGACGCCAGGCCACTGACGATCTCGCCGAGTGAGTGTCCCCAGGCGTATTCGACTCCCGGCACCTCCCGGTCCGGTACAGCTGTCGGACTGCGGTACTCGAAGGCAAGAGGCTCCGGCTCACCGAAATACGAGTAGCGGAGGCCTAATTCGGCCGTGTCGAGCCGGTTGTCGAGCATCCAGGCCGCGGGATGGGACTCGAAGACGTAGACGAAGCCGCCCGGTGCGATGAAGTGGGCGACGACCTCGGCCCAGCGGCGCAGATCGGGCAGCCAGCCCAGCACACCGTGGGAGGTGTACACGATGTCGAAATGGCCGTCCAGATGGTCGGGCAGCGCCAGGACATCCGCCTCCACGAAGACCGCCGTCGGGTCGATGTCGGCGGCCAAGGAACGCGCCGTCGCCACGCCCTCGGCGGCGAAGTCGACACCGGTCACCCGGGCACCCAGCCGCGCCCAGGAGAGTGTGTCGATGCCGACATGGCACTGCAGGTGCAGCAGCGAGCGGCCGCGCACCTCGCCGACCTCGGCACGCTCAAGTGCGCGCATCCGTGAACCGCCGGTCCGGAAACCGGCCAGGTCGTACTGGGTCGACGCGGCCTTCAACGGCGTCCACTGGCGCCACAGTTCACGATTCTGGCGCAGGTACGCCTCTGGGTCACGACCCCCACGGGGCAGGTCCGCCGCGCTCATACGGGCAGCTCGTACACGCTGACGTGGTAGTCGCTGCTGTCGGTGAACGGGACCCCGGACCAGCCGCCGAACCGCTGTCGCAGTCGCAGGCCGGCCACGGCGGCCATCAGGTCGAGTTCGCCCGCGGAGGCGTAGCGGAAGGCCACCCGGACGTGCCGGACCTCGCCGTCGTGGACGACCTTGTAGTCGGAGGTGTAGCGCTGGGTCGCCGGGTGGATCCGGCGGATACGCGTGACCGGGTCGCCGCCGGCCGCCTCGACGGGCTGGGCATCGTCCCCGGCTTCGGCGGCCAGGACCTCCGGGAGATGCGCGTCCAGGACGAAGAGCCCGCCCGGGAGCAACCGCGCCGCGGCCCGGGTCAGGCAGCGGATCTGCGCTTCCTGGGAAGTCAGCTCGCAGAACGTGCCGTTGACCACGTAGATCACCCCGAACCGGCCGTCGTGGTCCACATCGGAGAAGTCGCCGATGCTGATAGCGATGTCGGTTCCCCCGGACTTGGCGCGGAGTTGTTCGACCATGGCCTTCGCGGCATCGATACCGTGGAGGTCGTGCCCGAGCGCGGCGAGCGGAAGGGCTATCCGCCCTGTGCCGATGCCCAGTTCGAGTATGGGCCCTGCCGGTGCGGTCGCCGCCAGCCGGTCGAGCAGGGACACCGTCGCGTCGGTGGTGGCCGCTGGTGGGGTGAACCAGTCGTCGTAGTGGTCGGCCAGGTCCACGGCGTAATCGGGACTCGGGGGCATGCTGCTCCTCTGTGAGTGGTTCAGCCGAAGGGGTGCGGCGGAATGCGCGAGCCGAGGGGAGAGGCGGACGGCAGCGGCAGGGCGCCGGGGGCGATCAGCCGGACGACGGCCTGCCCGGATGCGGCGAACGCGATGGGGGTCGTGTCGACCGCGACCACGTCCTGGCCGGTGTGCTCGGAGAGCAGGCGCACGGGGTCCACCGGCCCGGGCCGTGTCGGGCACCGGTCCGCCGTGGTGTGCGGCAGCCAGCGCGCCATCGCGTCCTGGCAGCCGAGATACGTCCACACCGCGTGCTCGACCGCGGAGACCGGCCTGTCGCCGGGCAGGGACCGTACACGGACCCGTCGGGCCGCCGACGTGCTCATGCTCCAGCGCACCATGAGCGCCTCGTGGGCCGCGCGGGCGATGAGCTCCGCATCCTGCCCCGGAGGGCCGCAACGAGCACCGAAGGTCTGCTCGTTGTGCTCGGGCGTGTGCAGACAGACCGCGACGGCGTGGCAGCCGGGCGCGGGCAGGGTGAAGGCGGTCGCCCGCAGTCCGAGGTGCTCGCACACGCGGCGCAGGGGGAGGGGCAGTTCGTCGTGTACGGGACGGTGGCGGGGCGGATGCAGTGCCGGATCCTGCCAGCTCAGGCGGAGCAGATCGCGTTCGAGTGTCTCCCAGGCGGCATGCTCGACGGCGGTGCCCGGGTCGGGGTGGGCCGCGAGGCCCGTGGAGCCGGCCCGGTCGGGCGCCGCGCAACCCGTGGGCGGACGGTGCTGCAGGAAGGCCAGACCTGCCGGGACCAGTACTTCCGAACCGGAGAGCAGGGAGCGCCCGGTGACCCACAGCTGGCGCACGCTCCGGGTGGCCGGCCCGGACCAGGGCGCGGGGTCCAGGGCGGGAGCGCCTCGACGGACCAACTCGGCGTGATCGGCGACGAGAGCACAGGACTCCTCGGCGGCGCGGGCCGCCAGCACGTTGCCCAGGCGCTCCAGCAGCTCGCCGCGGGCCCGCAGGGCGACGTCGTCGGGGTGTGTCCCCGACGCGCTGCCGATCAGGACGTGGTCACCTCCGGCGCTGTCCGTGGCGGCGAACAGCGCGCTGCGGGCGGCGACCCGCCCGAAGAGCACCGCGGGTTCGCTGGGGAACGGTGCGAAGACCTGAGGCTCCCAAGAGGTGGGTATGGAGGGAGCTGCGGGCTGTGGCATCGGCGTGGCTCCGGGGTGTCGGGTCAGACGGCTGTGGTCCTCAGCAGGGCGGCACACTCCTCCAGCACGGTCAGCCCGTGTCCGGAGAGCAGTGATGAACGGTCCCGCAGGGTGCCGATGGCCTGCCGCGCCTGCTGCACCAGCAGGGCCCGGCGGGCGTCCAGCGCGTCCGCGGCCGTGGTGTCGCCGCCGAGCAGCAGCGCGTAGAGCGCGCTGCTGCGGGCCAGGACGACCATTTGCTGGAACAGCCCCGCCACGGGCCGGGGATCGGCGCGCAGGGGGGTGCGGACGGTATGTGCGGAGTCCGCGGCCGGGGTGAGGAACGGAGCGCTCAGCTGGGCGGCGTTGCAGCGGGTGTGGGTGCCTTCGTGCACCAGTGCCTCCGCGCACCGCACCGGACCGGGCAGCCCGCGGGGGCTGGTGCGCAGCCGCGACCGGTTGACGTAGATCGCGCCATGAGTGGCGAAGTCGGTGAAGCCGTCGATCGCCGGGCCTTCCAGGAGAGCCACTTGCGCGACCCCGATGCGCAGTTCGCTCAGCATCAGCGGCCAGGTGGCCGCCAGTCGCGCGGTGCTCTCGTCGAGCACGGCCCGTTCCTGTTGCTGCCAGGACGCCACGCGGGAGCCCTCGGGGGCGTCGGATCCGGCCGGCAGTGCGGACAGCGCGCGGGTCACCGATCGGACGAGGTGGGGGGACGGCTCCGCGGACGCCAGGCTCTCGCGGGCCTTGGCGTCACGCATGCTGCGCAGGATCGCCTGAGGAGCGAGTCCTGGCTCCTTCTGAAGGGTGAAAGCGGCGGCCACCACGGCGGGATGCGCCTGCGGCGGCGCAGGGAGTCCCGCCGCCGTCAGGACGGAACAGACCACTCGATGGACCGCTCCCTCATCTCGCACCGCCTCGTGCGTGTCGGGTGCTACTCGCAGCAACTGCTCACCTCCACGCGTTTCAGCTCCTTGCCCGGGTGAGGACTGGTGCCGTGTCCGACAGGGCCGGCCCTCCGGGGGACAGCGCCCCGCGCGCCGGGCGGCCGGCAACCCGCACGGTGAAACCGCCGGGCCGTGGGTCGGTGCGGTGAGCGCGCGGGGGCTCCGACGGAACGAACCTCGCCAGCAGGAGCACCGGCACGACGGGCGGGTGCGACCTGTCCGGACCGCTCAGTCCTCCTTCGGAATGTCGATCATGAGCGCGTACTCGGGGAGCTCCTCGGTGACCTGCTCGATGTCCTCGTTCTCCACGATGTCCTCCATGGCTGTGCTCGGGCCCGGCAGCGTCGGATGACGCCCCGCTCAGAAGTACCGCACGGCGAGGGGACGGCACACCACAGGCGGAGGCACGGCCGGTGCGGGAACCGGACAGCCTCGGATTTCCGTGCTCCGGTCCGCCCGCAACAGCCTCGAACAGGCGAACGGCGTTCCGGTGACCGGCTCTTGCCGATGCGCAAGTGACGCGTGGGGCGGCAGGCACTCTGTCGGAGCGCCAAATCTGGCTGGGACGAGCGGGGCCGGGCCCGACCGTGCGCTGCTGTGCGCCCCCGCATGCCACCGCCGCCCGGTGGGCGGGCATTGTGCGGGCGAGGCCGTGCTGCGCAGCATGGCTGTCCCTCACCAGCACCCCGGAGGCCCATCCAGTCATGCGGATCGCCTATCTCCACTCCGGCAGTATCCCCTCCGTCTACGCGAATGGCGTCCATGTCATGCGGATGTGCGATGCCTTGACCGACGCGGGGCACGAGGTGGTCCTCTACGCGCTGCCGGGGACCGTGCCCGTCGATGACGTGCACCGCTACTACGGCACCCGTAACCGTTTCGAGGTGCGGAGCATCGCCCAGCCCGCGTTACCGGGCCCGGGCGTATGGATCCGTGCCTGGCGGATCCGTGCCGACCTGCACCGAAGAGGTACCCCCGATCTGCTGTACGGACGAGACCTGCGCGCCCTGCTCGTCTCGTCGGGCCTGGCCCCTCTGGTGTACGAGACCCATCTGATGTGGCCGCAGCGGATCGTCCGGAGGATCGAGGGCGTCCTGTTTCGCAGAAGGAACCTGCGACGCGTGGTTTTTGTGTCCCAGGCGCTCGCCGACGACTACCGTCGCGCCTTTCCGGAGCTCGACTCGTCGCGGTGGGCGGATCTGGTGACGGCTCATGACTGTGCCGACCCCGCCCCGGCCGACGGGCCGGTGGCAGACCTGCCGGGCCGCCCGGAGGCACCGAAGATCGGCTACGTCGGTCATCTGTACCCGGGGCGCGGCACCGACGTCATTCTCGAACTCGCCGCCCGCGTACCCGAGGCCGACTTCCACCTGGTCGGCGGCACCGCGGCCGACCAGGCCCACTGGGAGAGCCGCTGCACACGCTCCAACGTCCACTTCCACGGGCATCTCCCGCCTGCCGAGCTGGCCCCCTACCAGCGTGCGTTCGACATCGTCCTGGCGCCCTACCAGCGCAGGACGTACTGTGCCGGGGGCGTGGGCGAGATCAGCCGTTGGGTATCGCCGATGAAGCTGTTCGAGTACATGTCCTACGGCAAGGCCGTCATCGCCTCGGATCTGCCGGTACTCCGGGAGATTCTGACCGACGGAGTCAACTGCCTGCTCTGCCCGCCGGATTCCGCCGAGGCCTGGGCGGCCGCGGTCAAGAGGCTCGTCGGTGACGTACAGCTGCGCGCCACCCTGGGCGGCGAGGCACGACGGCAGCTCCACGACCGGCACACCTGGCGGATCCGGGCCGACCGGGTGCTGGCCGGGCTCGGCGACACCACCGGGTCGCGGCCTTGACGCGGGCCGTGGTGACCGGCGCCGCCGGCTTCATCGGCTCCCACCTCTGCGCTCACCTGCTCGCGGCCGGTGACAGCGTCCTCGGTATCGACTTGCTCACCGACTACTACGACCCGGCACTCAAGGAACGAAACCTGCGCGACCTGATCCCGCACCCGTCCTTCGCCTTCCACCGCGTGGACCTGCTGGAAGCCGCTCTCGAACCCCTCGTCGACGGAGCGGACGTCGTCTACCACCTGGCCGGTCAACCAGGCGTACGGCCTTCATGGGGAAAGGACTTCGAGCTGTATGCCCGTCACAATGTGCTCGCCTCGCACAGACTCCTGGAAGCGGTGAAGGACCGACCGCTGCACAAGTTCGTCTACGCCTCCAGTTCCTCCGTGTACGGCGACGCCCCGGTCATTCCCACGGACGAGTCGGTGTGCCCCCGGCCGCTCACGCCGTACGGCGTGACCAAACTGTCGGCGGAACATCTGTGCGAGGTCTATCGCATCACCTTTGGCCTGCCCGCGGTGTCACTGCGCCTGTTCAGCGTGTACGGCCCACGGCAGAGGCCCGACATGGCCCTGGCCCGGCTGATCGAAGCGGCCCTGACCGGCGGGCCCTTCCCGCTCTACGGGAACGGCGAGCAGATCCGCGACTTCACCTACGTGCACGATGTCGTCACCGCGATGCGGGACGCGGCCGGTTCCTCCTTCACCGGCGTGGCCAACCTCGGCGGTGACGCCCCGGTGTCCATGAAGCACGCCATCGCGGCCGTCGAGCGTCTCGTCGGCCCGGTGAACCTGGAGCCACGGCCCGGCGGCCGTGGCGAGGCCCGGCACACCGCGGCCGACATCGCCCTGGCGGCGCGGGCGTTCGGATACCGGCCCCGCACGGAGCTGGATGAGGGTCTGGCGGCGATGGCCGACCGGACCGCCATCGATCTGGCGCATCGGCCCGAGTCCGGAGGTATTGGCCCGCGAGCTCCGTGGAGGGGTGTCACGTGACCGGTGGTATTCCCCTTGCCGCACCGCACCGCTCCCGTCCTGGTCCCAAGGTCTTCGGCATCGGCCTCTCGCGCACCGGCACCCGCTCGCTGACCGCCGCGCTGCGCACCCTGAGTTTCGACATCGTGCACTACCCCTCCGACCCCGCCACCTACCGGACCCTGCTCGCGGGCACCGGGCGCTTTCCGCTGCTGGCGGACCATGACGGGATCACCGACATCAGCGTGGTTCCGTACTACGAGGAACTCGACCTCGACTGGCCCGGAGCCAAATTCATCCTGACGGTCCGGGAGGAGCAGGCCTGGCTGCGCTCGTGCGCGACGCACTGGGCACGACCGGTGGACAGCAAGACCGACCGTGGCGAGGGGTATCGGGACATGCAGCGCTTCCTGCGCGCTGCCGTCTACGGGTGTCTCGAGTTCAACCCGGACCGTTTCGCCCGCGTCCACCGCCGCCACGTCGAGCAGGTGCTGCGCCACTTCGCAGGCCGGGACGACGACCTGCTCGTCCTCGACATCGCCGGGGGCGAGGGCTATGAACGGCTGGCCCCCTTCCTGGGCAGGGAGGTCCCCGACGGCCCCTTCCCGAACGTCAACCGGCCCTCGCCCGCCCGGGACCGGCCGTGAGCGGCGCGATCCGCACCCTTCCCGGTGACTGGTCACCGCCCGCCGGCCGTCCGGTCGACCTGGTGCTCCGCACGGTCGGTGAGCGCACCACCCACCTCGCTCTCGGCCTCGCGATCCGGCACATCCGCCCACGCCGGGTTCACATCGCGGAGAACATCCGGCCGCTCGCCCGTGCCGTGGACCGCCAGGTGTACATCGACCACGGCGACGCCTCGCACGTCGTCCACCTCGACGCCGACTGCCTGGTCCTTGAGGACATGAGGCCCTTCCTCGACGCCAACGACCTGGCGTACGTCGACTCCTTCGTGCACGACCGGTTCCGCGGCCGGGTCCACTGCGGGGTGCACATCACCCGGACCGACCTGGTCCGGGCGATGCGGGAGGTGGATGTCGAAGCGGAGGCACCAGCGGCGGGGCGCGGGCCGATGCTGCGGCCCGAGGCGTTCCGGCGGCACCTCGCCCGACGCCATCTCCAGCCCGATGTGCAGCTGAAGGGCTTCCACATCCTGCACGACCACTTCCAGCACTATCACGACATCTTCGCCAAGTACGCGCTGCGCGAGGTACGCAGCCGTACCGAAAGCGCACACGCGGTGCTGGAGTCGGCCCGGCTGCGCTGGGGGGACGACCCGGACTTCGTGGTCGCCGGAAAGGCGATACGGCACAGCCGCTCGGTGGTACCTGCGGATGTCACCCCGCACGCGCTGGGCCAGTACCTCGACGGCCTGCCCGAACTGGCGGCCCGCGTGGTCGGGGAGCTGCGCCTGCCCAGCCGTCCTCGGCTGACCATGGCCAAGGTCCGGAAGGCCGTGGCCCGCGCCCCGCAGACCCTTGGCCCCGCCGCCGACCGGCCCAAGGTGTTTTCCCTCGGCCTGCCCGGTACGGCGACCCGGAGCCTGGTCGAGGCCCTCCACCTGCTCGGTTTCGACCTCGCCCACTACCCCCTGGGCGCGGCGGACCTGGCGGCCCTGCGCCGCGGGGACGGTGACTTTCCGGCGCTGCGGCACTACGACGGCCTGACGAGCGTCTTCGCGCTCGCATCCCTGACGGCACTGGACGCGCGGTACCCGCGGGCACGGTTCGTCGTCACCGTACGGGAGACGGAGAGCTGGTTGCGTGCGGTCGAACGGATCTGGGACACGGACTGGCCGGCGAGGGCGCCCGCAGTCGAGCGGGCCGCCCACAGGGAGGCGGCGTATCTGTTCCGTACGCGGATCTGTGGCGGGGAGACCTTCGACCCGGTTCGATTGGCCCGGGTCTACCAGGAACAACTCGCCCGCGTACAGCGTCACTTCGCCCGGCGCCCCGGGGATCTGCTGATATTGGACATCGGCGCGGGCGAGGGCTGGGAGAAGCTCGCCCCTTTTCTCGGTCGGCCGGTTCCACCAGGCCCGTTCCCGAGAGTGTGAAATCCTCCGCCGCGCTGTCATCCGTACTGTCATCCGCACTTCCATCCGCACGTGGGGTTTCCGCGCCCGGAGAGGTGCGGCCCGGAGCGGTGTCACCGTGCGGCACCAGGAGTGACGGCAGGATGACACGGGTGCCGACTCATGCTCCCCCGACCTCCGCTCAACAGCCCGAACTGCGCCTGGGTTGGGACGACCCGCATCACGACCACGTAGCGGCGGCGGGTCTGGCGCAGATGGCGGCCCGGCTGCCCGCCACGATCGCCGCCGCCGCCCGGTTGAGCTGGGCCGCCGACCGGTGGGCGGCCCTCCAACTGCTGGTGGCCCAGCTGCTCGCGGCTGCCTCCGCCGCGGTGGTCCTGGCCGCGACCGCCCAGGTGATCGGAGCCCTTGTCGGGCAGGGCCAGGCCACCGAGCGGCTGCACGCCGCGGTGCCGGCTCTGCTCATCGCGGCGGGGGCGGCCGCGACCCGGGCGGCGTCGGACGCGGTCTCCCAGTACGCGGCGGTGAAACTGGGACCGGAGGTGATGGCCCTCGCCGAGGAACACATCCTCGCCAAGACCCCGGAGGTCGAGCTGACCGCGTACGACCAGCCGGAGTTCAACGACTCGCTCCAGGCCGCCGGGCTGGGGGCGATGGCCACGCAGGACCTGATCGCCGACGCCCAGCAATTGATCTCCGCGGTGGCGCAGTTGACGGCCGCGGCGACCGTCCTCACCCTGCTGAACCCCCTGCTGCTGCCGCTGCTGGTTCTCGCGATGCTTCCCAAGGGGGCGGCCGCTCTGGGCGCGGCTCGTATCGCCTATCACACCGCTCACACCAGCCTCGCCGACAACCGGCTGCGCTACATCCTGCGCCAGCACAGCACGGACCGCCGGACGGCCGCCGAGGTCAGGGCCGGCACCATGGCCGCGTTCCTGCGCCAGTGGTACGCCCAAGTCGCCACGCGTATCAGGACCAGGCACCGGGCGGCCGCACCCAGAGTGCTGCTGGTGACACTCGGCGGAGCGGCCGGGACCGGCATCATGCTCACCCTCACCTGGCTCACCGTCGGGCTGCTGACGATGAACGGCACTCTCGCGCTCGCGGTCGCCGTCACGGCCGTGGTCGCCGTCCGCTCCTCCACCGGCGCGCTCAACTCCCTGGTGGGGGCGAGCGCCCGGCTGTTCCGCACCTCGCTCCACCTCCAGGACTGGCGGGACTTCCTGGCCCTGGCCGACACCCTGCGCGCCACGCGTGGACCGCTGACGATCGACTCGGCAGGGCCCCGGGAGATCCGCGCCCACCGCGTGTCCTACCGGCACCCCGGCAGCCCGGTGAACGACTTTGCGGTGCACGACATCAGCCTGACCCTGCGCAGCGGTGAAGTCGTCGCCCTGGTGGGTGAGAACGGTTCCGGCAAGACCACTCTCGTCCACCTCCTCACCGGCCTCTACCTGCCCACCCACGGCACGGTCAGCTGGGACGGCATCGATCTGGCCCAGGCGGAACCGCACTCGGTCTGGTCGCGCGTCGGTCTGGTGCCCCAGGACTACACCAAGTGGCCGATGGCCGCGAGGGAGAACATCACGCTCGGTCAGGCCCGCGGCGGGGACAGCCTCGTGCACGCCGCCGCTCGCGAGGCCGGCGCGGACAGCGTGCTGGCCGGACTGCCGAACGGTCTCGACACACTGCTGGCCAAGTCGTTCTGGGGCGGGCACGATCTCTCGGGCGGCCAGTGGCAGCGCCTCGCCGTCGCCCGCGCCTGCTACCGAGAGGCCGCCGTCCTGGTCCTCGACGAGCCCACTTCCGCGATGGATCCGCGTGCCGAACACCGGGTGATCAGCCGCTTCAGGACGCTGGCCGAAGGCCGGACCGCCGTGTTCGTCACGCACAACCTCACCAACACCCGCGTCGCCGACCGCATCGTCGTGCTGGCCGGGGGGCGCATCGCAGAGGAGGGAACCTTCGATGAACTCCTCGATCGAGGCGAGTTGTTCGCGGAACTGCACAAGCTGTCACAGGACCGGTGACGGTTCCTCGACCCCGACGACGGAGGTGCTGCGAAGTGAACAGTGAGCGGCGCAACAGGACGGTGATCTTCATCATGGGGGCCGGGCACTCCGGTACCACGCTGCTCGGGCTGATGCTGGGTGCGCATCCGGCGGTGTGCTTCGCCGGCGAGGCGTGGAACAGCACCCGCCTCGGCACCACCAACGCACAGGGGCGGACCGTCGGCTGCAACTTCTGCACCGACGGTTGTCCCGTGTGGGGCGACCCGCTGCCGAGCACCGGTCCCGACCTCTACGAGGTGCTGGCCCGTCGCTCCGGCCGCCCCTTCGTCGTGGACTCCACGAAAGCGGTCGGCTGGATCGATCAGCAGGCGGCACTGCTGCCCGGCGCAGTCCACCGTCATCTGGTGGTGCTGGTCCGTGATGGCCGGGCGGTGGTCAACTCCCTCCTGCGCAAGTACCCCGACGCCCGCCCCGCGGAGCTGGCCGCGGGGTGGGTCGCCCAGATGCGCCGGACGGAGGATCTCGCGGCCCGCTGGCCCGGCATCGTCAGCCGGGTGCATTACGAGGACGTCGCCACCGCCCCTGAAGACGCCCTGTCCCACCTGAGCGCAACACTGGGCCTCTCCTTCCTTCCCGCGATGCTCGACCCCTGGCTCAGCGTCCAGCATCCGTTGGGCGGGAACGCGGGCACTCAGTACATCGTGGCGCGGGAACGCGCCGCACGGGCCACGGACCGGTCCGTCCATCTGAAGCACACCAAACGCGCCTACTACCTCGGCCACCCACCCGCGATCGTGCTGGACCTGCGCTGGCGTGAGGAGATGTCCGAAGCCGCCCTGCGCGCCTTCGACGAGATCGCGGGCGAGACCAACGTGCCTTATGCGCGTTGACCGCTGCCGAGTCTCCGACTTCTTCCAGCCGACGCAGAAAGTCCCGCATGCCGGCCCAGGTGGGCGGCTGCGAGCTGGTTCTCTCTCCCCCCCCCCGACCGGACCTGCTGACGCACCGGAGACGTCTACCCCGTCTACATCGACCCCTATCTCCCCAGCCCGGACGCGGGCTGGACCGTGGTCTCCAAGAAGCCCCCCTCTTGCTGGAACCACACTGACGCAGACCGCCAGCACCGGGCCGAGCGTGCCGACCAGAAGATGGCGCTTGATCCCGAGCACCTTCTTGCCCCGTCGTACCCGCGCGGGCCACCCCGCTCAGTGGCTTTCACGCTCTGGCTG
Organism: Streptomyces sp. NPDC032721; assembly: GCF_055579625.1. Classification (NCBI taxonomy): domain Bacteria; kingdom Bacillati; phylum Actinomycetota; class Actinomycetes; order Kitasatosporales; family Streptomycetaceae; genus Streptomyces; species Streptomyces sp. NPDC032721. Next base: position 332,673 of record NZ_JBVIMX010000003.1, read on the forward strand.
TCCAACACCTCCGCACTGGGCATTGGTTCACGGCTTTGGCCTGCGCGTTCCCTGGCCCGCAGCGAACCCAGGCTCTCTCGTCTATGTCTCCGTCGCTGCCATGCCGAGGATCGGTCCCAGGGGCGATGAGAGCGACGGCTTCGAGCTGTCGGTGCTGGACGGGGGTATTACCTCCTGTGAGGCGGGCCCTCATACTGTCTCCGGGACGGCCCGCCCATACCCGCCCGCTGAGAACACATGCGGTCCAGTTGATTTCACCGGACTCCAACGACTGCCCGACAGCGGGCACCTGAGGAAAGTCGGCCGTCGAAGGTGATGTCGAAGGCGTTCGGCTCGGTATTCCTAATTCCTACGCATGGTCCAGTGAGACTGGCCGCCGCCGGGGGCGAGTGACATGGCGCCCCGCGGTCCGGCGTTCGCCGGCCATCACTGCTGAGCGTGTCAGGGAGGAAGCGACGCGGGAGTGCAGCCCAAGATCCGGTCGGCCAACGTCGCAGCCTGGACACTGATCTCTGGAATGGCTGTCGTCTCCCACAGGTTTCCGCGTCGCAGTTGGCCGAGAGTCCACACGGGGGCCATCGTGTGGACCTTCGCCGGTACGAGCTGTCCTTCGATCGTGGTGTCGAAGCCGAGACCATGGGGTCCCGGAGTCGCGATCCCGGACTTCAAGAGACGGCGGACGAGCGGATCGGACAGCGAACTGATCCGGTTCTCGGCACCCGCGCAATTCACGACGGCACCGACCTTGATCGACCGGCCGTCGGACAGGTGCACGATGTCGCTGCGTCTGTCCTCACTTGTGTGAGTGGCAACAACTTCGGCCACGCCCACTGCGAGCAGTCCGGACTGCAGGGATTCCGTCAGAGCCCGGCTGGTCGCCGGTGCCAACCGGTGCCTGCTCACCTCCCACTCGCGGAACATCCCCGAGAGGAAAAATTCGCGGTCGGACAAGGAGAGTTGCTGCCACATTTCAGAGACGTGCGGGCGCAATTCATCGATTGCTGGTCTCCAGTCCCCGTGATGCCGCCGATACCACGCCGCCCGGTGCAAGACCTGCCGACGCAGCCGTGCCAGGTCACGCGAGGCCGGAATTGGGCCGGGACGGTTCAACGCTGCGTTCGGAGAGAATGCCGCTGTGTGAGGCTGCGGCATCAGGCCGTTCCGGGATACCGCATGCACCGTCCGGCTCGGGTTGCCCAGGGTGTGGGCGACATCGCACATCGTCAGCCCGGTTCCCACAAGCAGTACGTCCTGGTCGGCAACGATGCCGTCGAGAGCGCCGACCCGCCACGGATCGGCTACGAAGCGTGGCGACTGCCGGAGGCCCTCGGGCACCCATCCGCAACTCGGAGCGAGGTTACCCAGCGCAAGGACCACTGCGTCCGCGTCGAGTGGCCCGCCCTCGTCCAGGCACAGGCGGATGCGCTCGTTACCCACGGCCGACCGGTCCGCCGCGACCACCCGCGCGTGCCGCCGCCGGACAGCAGCGAAGCCGCCGGCCGCCTCAACCGACCGAGCCAGGGTGTACTGCAGATAGGTGCCGTACGCTCCGCGCGAGACGAACTCTCCGGGATCGACTGGTCGGTGCTCGTGATGCGTGAGCCAGCGAACGAAGTCGTCCGCGTCGTCGGGAAGAGTGCTCATCCGCCCGGCCGGGACGTTCAGCAGATGCCGCGGATCTTCCGTGGCGTATGCCAGCCCCGGTCCTGACCGGGGCGCAGGGTCGATCAGATCAATCGACATCCGAGTGTCGGCTTGTACCGCAGAGTCGAGCAGCCGGGCGGTCACCATTGTTCCGGCCGCTCCGGCACCAACGACCGCGACCCGGAATGTGTCCTCGACCATGGACATCAGAAGTCCCAGCCTTCTTCGTCCGGCACGGAGTGGGTGACGGCGTGGGCCGCGAAGGACTCGCCCGCCATGCCCGCGGCGAGCGTCGTGCCGTCCGCCGGGTCGATCAGGAGGAAGGAGCCGGTGCGCCGGGAGTCCACGTATGCGTCCAGTGCGAGCGGCTCCGCGGTCCGTACGACGACCCGGCCGATGTCGTTGGCGACCAGCTGCCCGGGGGCCGGGTGCTGGGAGAGGTCGTCCAGGGTGAGCCGGGACGGGATGTCCTTGACGATCGCCTTGACGGTGCGGGTGGTGTGCTTGAGCAGCACCCGCTGGCCCACCGAGAGCGGCTGGTCGGCGACGTGGCAGACGGTCGCCTCGACGTCCTGCGTCGGCGCCGGGGCGTCCGAGCTCGGCGCGATCAGATCACCGCGCGAGACGTCGATGTCGTCCGCCAGGCGCAGCGTCACCGACTGCGGCGCCCAGGCGATGTCCACGGACCGGCCCAGTGCGTCGATGCCCTCGATGGTGCTCGTACGGCCCGACGGCAGGACGGTCACTTGCTCGCCGACCCGGAACGCGCCGGCCGCGATCTGGCCCGCGTAACCCCGGTAGTCGGGGTGCTCGGCGGACTGCGGCCGGATCACGTACTGGACCGGGAACCGGGCGTGGCAGGCGGTGAGGTCGTGGGCGACCGGCACCGTCTCCAGGTGCTCCAGGACGGTCGGACCGCCGTACCAGTCCATGTGCGCCGACGGCTCGACGACATTGTCCCCGGCGAGCGCCGAGATCGGGATCGCGGTGATCTCCGGAACGCCCAACTCGCTGGCGTACGCGGTGAAATCACGGGCGATCTCGGCGAAGACGGGCTCCGCGTAGTCGACCAGGTCCATCTTGTTGACGGCCAGCACCACGTGCGGGACGCGCAGCAGGGCGGCCACCGCGGCGTGCCGGCGGGTCTGCTCGACGACCCCGTTGCGGGCGTCGACCAGCACCACGGCCAGCTCGGCGGTGGACGCGCCGGTCACCATGTTCCGGGTGTACTGCACGTGCCCGGGGGTATCGGCCAGGATGAAACGGCGCCGGGCCGTCGCGAAGTAGCGGTACGCCACGTCGATGGTGATGCCCTGCTCCCGCTCGGCCCGCAATCCGTCGGTCAGCAGCGCCAGGTCCGGCGCGTCCTGGCCCCGGCTCAGCGACGCCTGCTCGACGGCCTCCAGCTGGTCGGTCAGCACCGACTTCGAGTCGTGCAGCAGCCGCCCCACCAGGGTCGACTTGCCGTCGTCCACGGAACCCGCGGTCGCGAAGCGAAGAAGGGTGGTGCTCGACTGCTCCGTGGTGGTCATTCAGAAGTACCCTTCGCGCTTGCGGTCTTCCATCGCCGCCTCGGACATCTTGTCGTCGGCCCTCGTGGCGCCCCGCTCGGTGAGCCGGGACGCGGCGATCTCGGCGATGACCTGCTCCCGCGTCACGGCGTCGGAGTCCACCGCGCCGGTGCAGGACATGTCCCCGACGGTGCGGTAGCGGATCCGCCGGGTCTCGACGGTCTCCGACTCCTTGGGTCCGCCCCACTCGCCCGCCGTCAGCCACATGCCGTTGCGCGCGAACACCTCGCGCTCGTGCGCGTAGTAGATCTCCGGGAGTTCGATCTTCTCCCGCTCGATGTACTGCCACACGTCGAGCTCGGTCCAGTTGGAGAGCGGGAAGACGCGGACGTGCTCGCCGGGGGCGTGGCGGCCGTTGTAAAGCTGCCACAGCTCGGGGCGCTGGCGGCGCGGGTCCCACTGCGAGAACTCGTCACGCAGCGAGAACACCCGCTCCTTCGCGCGCGCCTTCTCCTCGTCGCGGCGCCCGCCGCCGAACACCGCGTCGAACCGCTCCGCCTGGATCTTTTCCGTCAGTGGCAGCGTCTGCAGCGGATTGCGCGTCCCGTCGGGCCGCTCGCGCAGCACACCCCGGTCGATGTAGTCCTGCACGGAGGCGACGTGCAGCCGCAGCCCGTGCCGCGCCACCGCCCGGTCCCGGTACTCCAGGACCTCGGGGAAGTTGTGCCCGGTGTCAACATGCAGCAGGCAGAAGGGAATTGGTGCGGGCGTAAACGCCTTCAGCGCCAGGTGCAGCATGACGATCGAGTCCTTGCCGCCGGAGAAGAGGATCACCGGCCGCTCGAACTCACCCGCCACCTCGCGGAAGATGTGCACCGCCTCGGACTCCAGCGAGTCCAGGTGGCTGAGCGCGAACGGGCTGCCGAGACTCTCGTCGTCGGCAGAGCCCTCTCCGGTGGTTGCGGCAGTGGCCGTCACGCCAGACCCCTCTCGGTGAGCAGCGCGTGCAGCGCCGCTGCGGACTCCTGCACGGACTGCGTGTGCGACTCGATGCGCAGATCGGGGCCGACGGGCGCCTTGCAGAGGTCGTCCACCCGGGACAGCCCCGAATCTCCCCGGCCGCCTGCTTGGCGTACAGGACCTTCGGGCCCCCTACGGAGCACACCTCGACCAGCGTCGCGACAGTGCAGACGGCGCGCCTCCTCCAGTTGGTCTCCTGCGTTGTCGGCAACCTTGGTTCGGGCACAGTTTATGGCTGATGCTGTGCTGAACGAAGCGCTGGGGCATTGCCGTGTGGGAACGTAGCTGCTTTCAACCACCCCTGAGAGAAACGGGGTTGATGGGGACTGGCGTGAGTGCCTCCGTGCTCGACGGCAGGAGATCGGGACGCGGTAGCGGCGTCTGACGACCATCCGCGAGAAGGCGTTCGTCATCCTCGACGGCCCTCTGTGTCCCATCGACCCCATCGCCGCCGATACCCCGCACTACTCGGGAAAGCACCGGCGCCATGGCAATAACGTCCAAGTCCTGACCGAACCGTTCGTACGGCTTCTGTGGTGCACTCACCGAGGCCGAGGTGAAGTGCTGGAAGCGCTGGCACAACACCACTCACGTCAAGATCCGCTGTGTCGGCGAGACGTCCATGGCCGCCCTGAATGGCTGGCGACTGCTCTGAAAGGTCCGCCGCAGCACCAACCGGATCACCGACGTCGTGAGGGCCCTCGTCCTCCCCCACGCATCAACGTGAGGTTGGAAACAGCTCAATCTTCGGCTCGAACGAGCCGTCCCGGTGGATGAGATGTGTGCGCGAACCCTACAGTGATGGACAGGCCGCCTTCGGGGGGCGCGGTGGTGGTGAGGCTGGCGTCGTGGGCTTGAGTGACGGCGTTGACGATGGCGAGGCCGAGACCGTAGCCCTCGCGGTGGCCGTTGCGATCAGGCGCCAGTCTCTGGAAGGGGTGAAAGAGTCGCTGGATCTGGCTGCCGGGGACGACCGGCCCGCTGTTGGTGACCGTAAGGGTCACCTGGGTGCCGGAGTGCTGGGTGATGACCGACACGTGCCCGCCTGGGTGGTTGTGGCGAATGGCATTGTCGACGAGGTTGGCGACGAGGCTTTCGACCAGCCGTGGATCCCCGGCCGTCACTGAGGGCGTCAGGTGTTCGGCCAGGTCGATGCCTCTGTCCGTTGCTTGGCCGCGACGGGAGGCGAGCACTCCTTCGACGACTTGCGCGAGGTCGAGGGTGTCCCGATGAGAGATTCCGCGCTCGCTGGTGGCAAGGACGAGAAGCGCCTTGACGAGCCGTTCCTGGTATTCGCCGAGGCAAAGGGCCTCCCGGCAGGCCGAGCGCAGGGTGTCAGTGTCGGCGTCGGGGTTGGCGAGGGCGACTTCGAGGAGAGTGCGCAGGCCGGCGAGGGGCGTGCGTAGTTCGTGGGAGGCGTTGGCAACGAAGTGGCGTTGGGCGTCGAAGGAGGCTTGAAGGCGGGCGAACAGGTTGTCGAGGGTATGGCCCAGTTCGGTCAGCTCGTCCGTGGGCACACCGAGGTCGAGGCGCCGGTGGAGGTCGCCGGCGGAGATGCTTCTGGCGGTGGCGGTGATGGCGCGTAGCGGGCGCAGGAACCGGCCGGCGACGAACCAGCCGAGTGCCAGGGCTACGGGAATCAGAATGACCAGGGCGACGGCGGATCCCGTGAGGAGGTGGGGCAGGCTGACCCCGCGCCCGGCTCCGGAGGTCACGCTCGATGCGGGGTTGCCTTTGGGCGTGGCCGCGTCGACGCTGGCGAGCGGAACCAGGACGAGGACGAGGACAAGGACCCCGGCGGCGTAGATGCCTGCCGCGTAGGCGAGCGCGAGCCGTGTGCGCAGGGATCTTCTGGCAGGCTGCTGGGGGGTCATGACGGTCCGATGCGGTAGCCGCCTTCGCGGATGGTCTCGATCACGGGCGGGGCGCCGAGCTTGGCCCGCAACCGGTGCACGGTGTGCTTGACGGCGCTGCTGAAGGGATCGGCAGCCGCGTCCCAGACTCGTTCGAGCAGCTCCTCGGCGGATATGACCAGGCCGGGTGCGGCGAGCAGGCATTCGAGCAGGGCGAACTCCTTGGGGCTCAGCTCAAGGCGCCTGCCTGCCCGGAACGCAACGCGGCGGGCCGGATCGAGGGCGATGTCCCCGCATGTCAGGGTGGGCGGTAGCGGTGGGGTGGCGCGGCGGGCCAGGGCACGTACGCGGGCGACCAGTTCGGCGAACGCGAACGGCTTGGGCAGGTAGTCGTCGGCACCGAGGCTGAGCCCGTCGACACGGTCCTCAATCGTGTCGGACGCGGTGAGCATCAGTACCCGGGTCTCGCGGCGGCCGTGGGCGAGTTGACGGCAGATCTCGTCCCCGTGGACACCGGGCAGGTCGCGGTCGAGGACCACCACGTCGTAGCGGGTGACAGCCAGGTGGTCGAGGGCGGCGGTTCCGTCCAGGACGACGTCGACGGCCATGCCCTCGTGGCGCAGGCCGGTGCCGATGGAGCGGGCGAGGACTTCGAAGTCCTCGACGACGAGGACCCTCACAGCCCCTCACCGCCGGTCGTCGTGCGAGCGGGGCGGCCGAACCGGCCCGCGGATTGAGGTGGCATGCGGCAACGATGCCAGATCCCAGGTCTCAGCCGGGTCGCAGGGGCCGCGACCGGGGTGGAACCGGGTGCCGCGTACAACCGTCGGCATGAGTGCATTTCGAACTGTGAGTCCGCAGCGATGAGCGCCCCGGGGATTGTTGTCGCCGGACTGCGCAAGCGATACGGGGCGACCCTGGCCCTCGATGGCATGTCCTTTACCGTTCGTCCGGGTGTGGTGACCGGTCTCGTGGGTCCGAACGGGGCCGGGAAATCCACCACGATGCGGGTGATCCTCGGCCTGAACGCGGTCGATGAGGGAACCGCGCTCATCGAGGGCATGCCGTACCACAGCCTGCGACATCCGCTGAGTCATGTCGGTTCACTGCTGGACGCCGCGGCGCTGCACCCCGGCCGCAGCGGGCGTAACCACCTGCTGTGGCTGGCGCACGCGCAGGGCGTGGCCGCGCGGCGGGTGGACCAGGTGATTGAGTTGGTCGGTCTGACCCCTGCGGCCCGGCGCAAGGCCGGCGGCTACTCGCTCGGTATGCGGCAGCGGCTCGGGATCGCCGCGGCCCTGCTGGGTGACCCGCCGATCATCATGCTCGATGAGCCGTTCAACGGCATGGACCCCGACGGCATCATCTGGATGCGCAGATTCCTGCGGTCGTTGGCTGCTCGGGGTCGCGCCGTGCTGGTCTCCAGCCACCTGATGAGTGAGGTGCAGGACACGGCTGACCATCTCGTGGTGGTCGGGCGCGGCAAAGCCCTCGCGGACGCCGACATGGCCGACCTGATCGCGGCTGCCTCCAAGAACCGGGTGGCCCTGCGGACCACGGCCGCGGCGCATGCGATGAGGGTGCTCGCGCATGCCGGCGCGAGCGTGGTGACCACGGGCTGCGACACCATGACCGTCTCCGGCCTGCCCGCAGAACGGATCGTGACGCTCCTGAGCCAGAGCACGGTGCCGTTCTCCGAGATATCAGCACACCGCGCCACCCTTGAGGATGTCTACCTGGAGCTCACCGGCGGGGCGGTCGAGTTCCGCACCGCGACGCCCGCGGAGGTCTCGCGGTGACCTCCACGTTTATGCTGTCCCGTTCCGGGAAGCGGGCCGGGCGCAACGAATTTGTCCAGGTACTGCACGCGGAGTGGACCAAGTTCCGAACCGTCCGCGGCTGGATGACCGGCATGGTGGCAGCGGCGCTGATGGTGGTGCTGTTCGCCCTGCTCGCCGGAGTCAGCGACAACCAGCAGGGCTCACCACCAGTTCCGATCGGACCGGGCGGCGAGCCGGTGACTGACAGCTTCTACTTCGTGCACCAGCCGCTCGCCGGAAACGGCAGCATCTCCGCCTCCGTCTCCGCGCTCAACAGCAGCATCCCGAAGAGGCCTGGGGACCTGCGGCCCGGCATGGTGCCGTGGGCGAAGGCCGGGCTCATCATCAAGGAGAGCACCCGACAGGGCTCCCCTTACGCGGCGATCATGGCCACCGGCAGCCAGGGCGTGCGGATGCAGGACAACTACGTCAACGACACGGCCGGTCCCTCCGGTCCGGTCTCCGCAGATTCCCCCCGCTGGCTGCGGCTGGACCGCTCGGGCGACACGATCACCGGCTATGCCTCCACCAACGGTACGCAATGGACCAAGGTGGGCACCGTGCAGGTGAGCGGACTCGGATCGACCGCGCAGGTCGGGCTGTTCGTCGCCTCTCCGCCCGCCGTGGGCGGCGGGGGCACGTCCAGCAGTGTCTCCACGGCCACCTTCGGGGATCTTCGTACCCGAGGGGGCTGGGCCGGTGGCAACTGGGCAGGCGGTCAAGTGGGTGCCAAATCCCCCAGCTTCGCCGGCTACCCGGAGAACGGGGCGGGTTCGTTCACGGGATCCGAATCCCGGTTCACGGTGACCGGCGCCGGCGACATAGCGCCCGCCGTCCGCGACAGCCTGCCGACCGGCGGCCACCTCCGGGACATCCTCACCGGCACGTTCGCCGCGCTGATCGCAGTGATCGTTGTGGGGGCGCTGTTCATCACCGAGGAGTACCGGACCAAGATGATCCACCTCACCCTGGCCGCAAGTCCTAGGCGGAGCAAGGTGCTGGTGGCCAAAGCCATCGTGTTGTGGGCCGTCACCTTCGTCGCCGGGTTGGTGGGGGCGATCCTCGCGACTCCGCTCGGTGAGCGGCTCGCCCGGGGCAACGGCGTCTCCATCTTCCCGGTGCCGTCCTCGACCGAACTGCGGGTGACGCTCGGGACTGCCGCGCTGCTCGCGACCGCCTCGGTCCTGGCCCTCTCCGTCAGTGTCGTCTTCCGGCACAGTACGGGCGCGGTCACCACCGTCATCGTGGCCATCGTGCTGCCTTACATTCTGATCGCCATCCCGTTCGTGCCCGCAAGCGTGTCGAAGGCAATGGCCACGGTGACACCGGGCGCGGCTTTCGCCGTCCAGCAGACGCTTGTGCCCTATGACCAGGTCGCAAGCAATTACACGCCGTACTACGGCTATTACCCGCTGGCGCCATGGGCCGGGTTCGCCGTCCTGGTCGGCTACGCGGTGGCGAGCCTGGCCGTGGCCGCCGTCCTTCTCGACCGGAGGGACGCATGAGACCGGCACTGCATGCGGAATGGACGAAGATACGGACCGTCGCCAGCCCCCTATGGCTGCTGCTCGGTACCGTCGCGACCACGGTGGCCCTGAGCACCGTGGCGACCTCGGTGGTGAACTGCACGGCCAGTGGCTGCGGCGGCGACACGACCAAACTCACCCTGACGGGCGTCTACCTCGGCCAGGCACTGGTCGCCATCCTGGCAGTGCTGATCGCCAGCGGCGAGTACAGCACGGGCATGATCCGCACCACCCTGACGGCGATGCCGCGGCGAACCACCGCCTTCGCGGCCAAAGCCATCACTCTCACCGGCGTGGTGGCCGTCGGCGGAACTGTCGCCGCCCTCGGGTCGATGCTCGCCGGGCGGCTCATCCTGCCCGACCTCGCCAACCAGGCCACGTCCCTGTCCAACGGGCCGACGCTGCGCGCGGTCTGCGGGACGGCCCTCTACCTGGTCCTCATCGGTCTTCTGAGCCTTGGTGTCGCGACCGCAGTGCGGAACTCGGCCACCAGCATCGGGGTCGTCCTCGGCCTGCTCTACATCGTCCCCATCGTCTCCCAGACCATCGGTGACCCAGACTGGCAGCGCCTGCTCCAGAAGATCGCGCCGATGAGCGCCGGGCTCGCCATCCAAACCACCATCGATCTTCCCAGCCTGCCCATCAGCCCCTGGGCGGGCCTCGGCGTGAGCGCCGGGTGGGCGACCGCGGCGATGCTGGTCGGCGGCCTGCTGCTGCGCATACGCGACGCCTGAACGCCCTCTCCAGCCAGTCGACTCCGCCCGCTGCAGCGGCCACCTGTCACATCCCGCCGCGTACGTACCGCACTCACGAGTAGACCCCTCGGCTTCCAGCCTCCCGAACTCGCTTGCCCGAAACCGCCCAACGGCTACCTCGTGCGGGTTGCCGCCCTCAGCCGTCCGAGATTGGGTCTCGCAAGATTCATGACCAGTGACTTGAGTCGTTGATGCGTCGGCAGTAGTTGGAGAGGCTGTTGAGGATCTGGTCGGCGGTTTTGTGCCATGCGTACGGGCGGGGGTGGGTGTTCCAGTCCTTGATCCAGGCGAGGATGTCGCGTTCCGGTGCCGGGACGGAGCGGTGCACGCTGCGTTGGAGCTTCTTGCAGGTGAGCTCGGCGAGCCACCGCTCGACCAGGTTCAGCCAGGACGACCCGGTGGGGGACACCTCACCCACTCCTTCTCCGCCTTGCGCAGCCGGCCGCTCTCCGCCCGCAGCCGGGCCAGTTCCTCATCCCGGCTCTCCCCGGTCTGACCGTCGCGGCCGTGACCACGGCCCGCTTGCTCGTCGGCCTGGCGCACACAGCTCCGCAGGGCCTCGCCGGTCACCCCGACATCCGCAGCGACCGCCGCGTACGTGCGCTTCCCGCCCGCCGCGCGGTACAACGCCACCGCATCGTTCCTGAACTCCTCCGGATACGGAGACTTCCGTCCCACCAGGGCACCGTCCCTCGGATCTACAAGATCCATTGTCAGCGTGTCCACACCGCCGGGGGGGGGCACCTCTTGTTGCGCCTGCTCAGACGGTCTCTGTGGGACTTCGGATCTCGCCAGCGCAGCCGGCCCGACCTGTTCTGCCACTACTGCTGGACCCAGACCTGCCGCAGTAGTTCCGCCTGCGGCAGCGCGCGCAGCCTCGGCGGCGCATCGTCGGCGAAGACGGCCGTCAGCAGTTCCTGCCCGTCCGCGCCGACCTGCAATACGTACTCCTGCAGGGCCGCTTTCCCCTCGGGAAGTCGGTGGTAGAAGGCCAGACGCCCGTATCGGTCCGCCCAGTCCGCCGTGATCAATGTGGTCAGCCATTGTTCGTCGGCCTCAGCAGGGCTGGACCACATCACGCTGGACCATGTCATGTCGGAGGTTCTCAGGGCGGGCGGACGAGTCCGGTCTCGTACGCGAAGATCACGGCCTGCACGCGGTCGCGCAGCTTCAGCTTGGCCAGGATCCGGCCGACATGGGCTTTCACCGTGGGCTCCGCCAGGCGCATGGCGGAGCCGATTTCGGGGTTGGTCAGGCCGCGGGCCACATTGACGAAGACCTCGCGTTCGCGGGGGGTGAGCAGATCCAGGCGTTCGTCGTCTCCGGTGCCGCCGAAGGTGGGGGCGAGGTGGTGGGCGAAGCGCTCCAGCAGGCGCCGGGTGATGCGGGGAGAGACCACCGCGTCGCCCCGGGCGACGTCGCGGAGCGCGGAGAGCAGTTCTTCGGGCCTGGTGTTCTTGAGCAGGAATCCCGACGCCCCGGCCTGGAGCGCCTCGAAGGCGTACTCGTCGAGGTCGAAGGTGGTGAGGATGAGCACGCGGGTCTGCGGCGACTCCCGGACCAGCCTGCGGGTTGCCTCGATGCCATCGGTGCCCGGCATGCGTACGTCCATCAGGACGACGTCCGGGCGCAGTTGGCGCGTCAGGGACAGGGCCGCGTCACCGTCCGCCGCCTCACCGACCGGCTCCATGTCGGGTTCGGCGCGCAGGATCATGGTGAACGCCACGCGCAGGAGTTCCTCGTCGTCGGCGAGAAGGACTCGGATATTCAGGGGGCACCGCCCAGTTCGAGGCGTGCGGAGACCTGCCAGCCCCCACCGGGGAGGGGGCCGGCGTCCAGCTTCCCGCCGTAGGCGGTCGTGCGTTCCCGCATCCCGGCGATGCCACGCCCGGCCCCAGCAACCGGTGCGAGGGGACCGTCGTCGGTCACTTCGACCGTGACGGCCTGCGGGGAGCAGGAGAGGCGGACCTCGGCGCGGGTGCCTGGCGGTGTGTGTCGGAGCGTGTTGGTCAAGGACTCCTGCACGATCCGGTAGGCGGTCAGCTGTGCTGCGGCCGGGACACGGACGGCGTCGCCGTGCACCCGAAGACGGGTCGGCTGCCCTGCGTTGCACAGCTGGTCGCACAGGAGTTCAAGCTGTGCGATGCCGGGCAGTGGATGGCGTTCGGCCTCGGGTTCGCCGTCCTGGAGGATTCCCAGCGAACGCCGCATGTCGGTCAGTGCCTGCCGCCCGGTCTCGGCGATCCGGCCCGTCACTGCGAGCGTGTCGTCGGGGCGGGTGTGCACGAGAGCGTCGGCGAGGGCGACGACGACGGACAGGTTGTGCGTGACGCTGTCGTGCATCTCCCGGGCGATACGGGCCCGCTCCGTGGCCGCTGCGAGCCGCGCCTGCTGGTCGCGCTCGCGCTCCAGGTGGGCTACGTGGTCCGCGTGCGCGGCACGCCTGATCCGCATGTTTGCCCCGAGGAGGGCACAGGCGGCGGCCGCGGTGGTCATCACGGCGGCGGAGGCGAGGAACCGGCCCTCGGGCGCCCAGCGCGCCGCCGCCATCACGACGCCGATCTGCAGGATGCCCCCGGCCAGGAGCGCGTGCCACCAGGAGGAGCGGGCGGTGACCGTGCCGAGCGCGACCAGCAGCGCGGCATCGGCAGGCAACTGGACACCCCACAGCCATTGGGCGAACGCGACGGCGGCGATCACGCCGAACACGGTGAGAGGGGCCCGGCGCCGCCACACCAGCGGCAGCACGAGCGCCGCCTGCAGAACCGGCCCCGTGGCACCCTCCAGCCGCCCCGGCCCGAGGGTCACCGCGAAGAGTGCCGCCGCCAGTGCCGCGTCCTGTACGCCGGGCGGCACGTGAGCGCGTACGAGCAGGCGCTTCGCCTGGCGCCCCGGCGTACGGAGAGGGCCGCGACGCTCTCCGAGCGCGGCTTCGGCCATCGTGTCCGTCCTCGCAGTGTCTTCGTTCCCGGCGGGCGTATTCCCGGGCCTGCCTGCGCCGGGGCGGCGGGCCGGGAACGTCTCCCCCCCCCGGCAGGGGCGGTGTGCGTCCCCAGGATGCAGTGCCTCGTCCCCCGAGGGTAAGGGGCTGCCCGGCACCGTCGGCACGGTTCCGGCAGGGCGATCGTGGTGGCTTCGCATCCCTCCTCCCTCAGGAGGAGGGATGCGGTTCCAGCGGGACCGGCGTATCCCGTGCGGATCGTTCCGCAGCACGGCGCAGGTGCCGTCGCTCCGTTGACAGGCTTCTGGCAGTCCTGCCCGCACCCCGCGAGGAGCTGTCCGATGCCACGTCCCAGCCGCCGAACGCTGATGAAGCTGGGGGCGGTTACCGCCCTCGCCGCAGCGAGCACCGCCTGCTCCAGGACCGGCTCCCCGAGGGGGAGCGCCGACAAGCCGGACTCGGACCCCGGCGCGCAGCCGAGGGCTCATACGGTGTCCCTGCCCGCACCCACCGGGAACCGGCCGATCGGCACCGTCGCCCTGCATCTGATCGACCGGACGCGCCGCGACCCCCTCGAACCGTCGAAGCCCTTCCGGGAGCTGATGGTCGGTGTGTGGTACCCGGCGGACAGGAGTGGGAGGTTCCCGGTCGCGCCGTGGCTGTCCCCAGCGGCCGCGGCCGACTGGGACAGGAACTCCGTCCCCTTGCTGACCCTCAAGTCCGGAGCGGTGGACTGGCGGGGAATCCGTACGCACGCGCGGATGGGCGCGCCGGCCGCCCGCTCGGCCGGGGCCCTGCCCGTGGTGCTGTTCTCCTCCGGCGACGGCGGCAGCCGTGCACTCGGCACCACCTTGGTCGAGGAACTGGCCAGCCGCGACTACGTCGTGGTCGCCATCGATTCCACCTACGAGGCGGACCAGGTCGAGTTTCCCGGCGGCCGCGTCGAACGGGCCGTTCCGCTGCCCGAGAAGCTCACCCCGAAGATCGTCGCGGCTCTCCTGGAGAAGCACTCCCGCGCACGCGTCGCGGACGCAGAGTTCGTCCTGCGGCAGATCGAGGCTCTGGCACACGGGTGCGAACCCGACGCCGGGGGGAATGCCGTCCCGGCCGGACTGGCCGCGGCGATGGACCTTTCCCGCATGGGCATGTTCGGCCACTCCCTGGGCGGTTCCGTGGCTGCCCAGCTCGCCCACGACGACCCGCGCATCAGCTCGGCGGCCAATCTCGACGGCGAGTTCGTCGGCCCGGTCGCCCGCACCGGCGTCACCAAACCGTTCCTGCTGATGGCGTCCGGCGCGACCTCCCTGGAGGACAAGGCGAATTGGAAATCCTTCCGGACCGTCTCGACGGGCTGGCAGCGCGCACTGACCCTGCGCAAGGCCCAACACGGCTCGTACAGCGACCTCCAGGTCATACTCCCGCAGCTCACCGGTCACATGGAGATCCCTGCGGCCCCCGAACTCATCGGCAGCATCGACCCCCGAGGGTCTCTGGCGGCCCAACGGGCCGCGATGTCCGCCTTCTTCGACCTCCATCTGAAGGAACGGCCCACCGCCCTCTTCGAGAACCCTCACGACCGGTACCGCGAGATGGACGTCCTGCGGTGAGACGAACGGCGTCATCGAGCGGCCGCGGCGCCGTCCGCCGGACACCTCCGGGTGTGGTGAGCGAATAAGCGAATAGGGGACGACGCGTCGGAGAGAGAATCCGTCAAGCGCGAGACGGGCGTGCTCTCCGCGCTGCGCGCGTTCGTCCCGTGCCAGGTGAATCTCGGGCGTGGCATCGAAAGCAGTGAGGTTTTCTCAGCAAGCGAGTGAAGTGGTTCGGTCGGACGGCTTGTATGCCGCCTGAACAGCACGTGAAGCCCCTGGTAGGACGGGACTTGCGATAGATCCTGCCCGTCCCAGGAGGCTCCACGTGGTCTCTCATCGTGACATGCCCGATGTCCCGCGTCCCGTGGTCGAGTACCTTGCGCGTC
Source organism: Streptomyces sp. NPDC032721 (assembly GCF_055579625.1). NCBI lineage: Bacteria > Bacillati > Actinomycetota > Actinomycetes > Kitasatosporales > Streptomycetaceae > Streptomyces > Streptomyces sp. NPDC032721. The sequence continues at coordinate 347,721 of NZ_JBVIMX010000003.1, forward strand.
TGCTTGCCGGGCGCCGGCGAATGATCGGCACTCGTGCCGGAGCACGGGCACTGGGTCCGTTCCGGAAGGCGGTGTTCGTGCTGCGCTGGTTCCGCGACCACGCATGTGTCCACTGCCTGGCCCGCGAAGCGGGCATCTCCCAGGCCACTGGCTACCGGTACCTTCACGAAGGCATCAACGTCCTGGCGGCGCAGGCACCGGAACTGGCGCAAGTCCTGGAACGGTGCCGGTACGAGGGACTCCCGTTCGTAGTCCTGGACGGCACTCTCGTCCGATGTGATCGCGTAGCGGGAGAAACAGAGCGCGGCACCGATCTCTGGTACGCGATCCGGATCAAACACTTCGCCGGCAACGTGCAGTTCCTGGCCGCGCCCGACGGAACACCCCTGTGGGTCTCCAATGTCGAGCCCGGCAGTACTCACGACCTGGCAGCGGCCCGCATCCATGCGCTCCGACCTCTACCGGGCAGCCCGCCACGGCCTGCCCACCCTGGCCGACATCGGGTACCTCGGCGCGGGCGGCGGCATCCACGTTCCCTTCCGCAGGCACCCTGGCCCTGCCCGGAGACATCGGACTCGGCAACCGAAGCTCCAACAAGATTCTCCGTGGCCTGCGCTTCCCGGCGAACGTGCCATGGCCGTACTCAAACGACGCTGGCGCACTCTCCAGCACGTCACCCTCAGCCCCAGCCGGATCGGCGCCATCACCCAAGCCGCCCTCGTCCTGAACAACGCCTGGGAATGATCCCTGAGAAAACCTCAGTGGTCGACCTGCGGAAGCAGTTCGACCGACCTCTGCAAACGATCTGGCGCGGTCAACCAGGCTGCGTGGCGGGGAGGCGGAGTGGGGGCCGACCTTCCCACCACCAGGGGTCCCAGGTAGGGACTACAGGGCACCCATCAGGGACGAATGGCCCCAGCCTGCACCACCGAACCCCTGTGAGGCTCGCATCGTCACGTCAGTAGGTCCGCTGGAGTCACCGTGCGCAGCGGCAGTATCGGGAGGCAACATGTCTGGAACCATCACCGTGGGAGTGGACGGAACCGATCACGCCCTGGCAGCAGCGGACTGGGCGGCCGAGGAGGCTGCGCGCCGGGGCGCGGGCCTGAGGCTGGTACATGCCTGGGTCTGGCGCCCCACCGACGTGGGGTACGTCGGAGACCGCCAGGTGGAGGAGCGCTGGGTACGCAACGTGCTCGACGAAGCCCGGGCCCGCGTGGCCAGGGACCACCCGGACCTGGACGTCATTACGGAGCTGCTCGTCGAGGACCCGGTGCCTACCCTCCTCGCCGAATCCGCGCGCGCCGAGATGCTGGTGCTGGGGTCACGCGGCTACGGCACGCTGACTGGCTATCTGGTCGGCTCCGTCTCGCTGCACGTGCTGCGCCAGGCGGCCGGGCCGGTCGTCATGGTGAGGGAGCCGAAGGTCGCCGTGACGCCGCATGCCTCCGAAGTAGTGGTCGGGGTCCAGGAGCTCGGGCACGTGGGGGACCCGGTCCTGGAGTTCGCCTTCACGGCCGCGTCGGAACTCGGGGCGTCTCTGCGGGTCGTACACGCCTGGAGCGTCCCGGCAGCCCTCGCCTGGAGTCCCAGTGCGGTGTATTTGGCGGAGGCGACGAACGGTCTGGCCCAGGTCAACAAGGAGATCCTGACCGAGATCCTCACGCCGTGGCGGGAGAAGTACCCGCAGGTGGAAGTCGTCGAGCAGTTCGAGATCGGTTCGGCCTCCCAGATCCTGCTGTCCCACAGCGACGGCGCGAGCCTCGTGGTCGTCGGGCGGCGTCGGCGCGAAGAGGGACTGCGACGTCTCGGACCGGTGACTCATGCGGTTTTGCACCATGCGGCCGCCCCCGTGGCGGTCGTGCCGCACGACTGACAACAGGGGGCCGGTGTGCTCGGCCCCCGCAGACGACCGCGAGGCCCTGCAACAGCGGCGTGGGCCGGGTGGGTTGGCAGCAGAGGGCCTGGGGCCCCGAACGGAGGAGGAATGATGAGCGGTCTGGTGGTCGTGGGTGTGGACGGATCGAAGGCGAGCCTTGCTGCCGTGGAGGCGGCGGCACAAGAGGCGCGGTCGCGTGGAGCGGCCCTGCGGGTGGTGCACGCGTTCGTCTGGCCGGCCCTGCATGTGGTGCCGGGCACGCCGCCGGAGCCCCCTGGGAGTGAACTGCTGAAGCTGGCTGATCCCGTGCTGGCCGAGGCGGTCGAGCGGGCTCGGGCGACGGCACCGGAGGTCGAGATCGGCCATGCAGTGGTGGCGGGCGATCCCCTGACAGTCCTGGAGGCGCAGTCGCGAGCGGCCGAGCTCGTGGTGGTGGGGTCGCGGGGGATGAGCGCGTTCACCGGGCTGCTGGTCGGGTCGACGGCGGTGCACCTGACGGCCCACGCCCGGTGTCCGGTGCTGGTGGTCCGTGAGCAGGTGCGCGCGGAAGGCCCGGTCGTGCTGGGAGTCGACGGGTCACCCGGGGGTGAGAGTGCAGTGGAATTCGCGTTCATCGAAGCCGAGTCGAGGAAGGCGCCGCTGGTGGCGCTGCACATCTGGTCGAACTGGAACGCGCCGATGCCCGCACCCCAGGACGCGTCGGTTCCGTACGCGAACCAGCCGGGTGCTCTCGCTGGGGAGGAGGAGTGCCTGCTGTCCGAGGCGCTCGCCGGTCACCGGGCGCGGCACCCGGGCGTGGTGGTGGAGCAGCGGGTGGTACGCGGTCGTACGCGCGAGACGCTGATCGAGGCGAGCCGGTCCGCGCGGCTGCTGGTGGTCGGTGCCCGCGGGCGAGGCGGGTTTGCCGGGCTGTTGCTCGGCTCGGTCAGTCAGGCGCTGCTGCGCCACGCCCACTGCCCGGTCGCGGTGGTGCGGGGAGCGGGCGCCTCCGGTTGACCGCAGCCGTCGCCGGGCCCGCCGTCCGGCCCCGGGGGGCGGGTGGGCGGCGGGTTGCTGCCCGGGTGGGTGCGAAGCGGGTGAGGACGGGACCGCAGACGGCGAGCATCATCACGTATGCGGTGACCAGGGCCGCGAGGCCGCCCTGTGCCGGAGCGGCAAGACCGATGATGACGACGGAGAACTCGCCCCGGGCGATGAGTGCGGTTCCCGCCCGCAGCCGGCCGCGGTGGCCCACGCCGTCGCGGCGGGCCGCGTACCAGCCGGTGGCCAGCTTGGTGCCCGCGGTGGCCAGCGCAAGCGCCGCGGCGACGGGCAGCATCGGCAGCAGGTCGCCGGGATTGACGGACAGGCCCAGGGCCAGGAAGAACACCGCCGCGAACAGGTCGCGCAGCGGGCTGAGCACGGCGCGGGCCCGGTCGGCGGCGGCTCCGGTCAGGGTGAGCCCGATCAGGAAGGCTCCGACGGCGGCCGAGACGTGGATGAGCTCGGCCAGCGCGGCGACCACCAGGGTGATGCCGAGGACCCGGAGCAGTATCTGTTCGGGGTCGGGGTGGGCCAGGATCCGGCCGACATGGTGGCCCCAGCGCCAGGACACGGCGATGGCTGCGGAGACGGCCGCCATCGCCGCCGTGACGGCGAGCAGCGCCTGCCACCAGGTGCCGCCGGAGACGACGACGGCGAGCAGCGGCAGATAGGCGGCCATCACGAAGTCCTCCACCACCAGCACCGACAGCACCGCGGGGGTCTCCCGGTTGCCCAGGCGGCGCAGGTCGCGGAGCAGGCGGGCGATGATGCCCGAGGAGGAAACGTACGTGGCACCTGCGAGCGCGAGGACGCCGCCCGCGTCCAGGCCGAGCAGCCAGCCGGCCACGGCGCCGGGGACGGCGTTCAGGACGAGATCGACGACGGCGGAGGACCTGTGGCGTCGGACGCTGACGGTGAACTCCCGGACGGTGAAGTCCAGTCCGAGGACGAGCAGCAGGAGAATCACGCCGATCGCGGCGCCCATGTCCACGAATTCCCGAGCGGCGGGAACCGGGGCGAGACCGCCCTCGCCCAGGGCCAGGCCTGCCAGGAGGTACAGCGGCACCGGGGAAAGGGCGAAGCGGCGTGCGACCGTGCCCAGCAGGCTCAGCACGGTCAGGATGACGCCCAGTTCCAGCAGCAGGGCAATGGGTGTGTGCACGGCTCAGCCCTGCACGATGCGCTGTACGTCGGCGATGCCCCGGCGGGTGCCGATCACGACCAGGACGTCACCGGCGCACAGCGACTGGCCGGGTCCGGGGGAGGCGACTACGTCCTCGCCGCGGACGACGGCGACGATCGACGCGCCGGTCCGGGTCCGGGCCCGCGTGTCCCCCAGGACACGTCCGGCGAACGGGCTTTCCGGCCCCACGGTGATCTGACCGGAGCTCAGGCCGGGCACCTCGCGGGTCAGATCGGCGAACCGTTCCGCGATGCGCGGGGCGCCCAGGATCTCGGCGACGGTGTCGGCCTCCTGGGCGGTGAGCCGGAACGCCGGCCGGGCGTCGTCGGGGTCGTCGCCGGGGTAGACCACCACCTCGAAGTCGCCCGAGCGCTGGGCGACGACCCCGATCCGGTCGCCCTCGTGGTTGACGAACTCGTAGCGCAGCCCGACTCCGGGCAGCAGCACTTCGTTGACGTCCATGTGGATCTCCCTGAAGACCGTGAGTAAGGGTTCGTCGTGCGGCCCGTGGCCCCGCCCTGGTGTGCGCAGGTTCTCGACAGGTGCCGCGAAACGCCCGGGGCCCGAGCTGCTTCCTGTGCAGCGGGTGTACAACTCGCCCGGCCGTGACCAGTGTCCTGGCGGGCCGGTGAGATCCGGCAGGGCCGAGTGGCCCCTCGGGACGGCCTGGAGGGCCCTAGGCGCGCGGTGTGGGTTCCCACGAGGCTGGGGATCTCATGAGCCGCGTATCGGCGGCGTTTGGAACGGGAGATTCCAGTGACTGATCCGGTGATCGTAGGGGTGGACGGTTCCGCCTCCAGCCTTGAGGCGGTCGACTTCGCGGCCCGTGAGGCGCACCTGCGGGGTGCCCCCCTGCGGATCGTGCACGCCTTCGGCCGTACCCCTGGAAGCGGGCCGGTGGGCGGGTTGGTGCACCACGGGGCTGCCCACGGTCTGGAGTCGATGGTCCGGGGAGTCCTGGCCCGGGCGGAGGAGCGGGCACACGCGTGCGCACCGGGCACGGTCATCACCCGGTCGGTGGTGGCGGGGGAGGCCCTTGAGGTGCTGGAGGTCGAGTCACGGTCGGCTTCGCTGGCCGTGGTCGGGAGCCGGGGCCTGAACGGTTTCGCGGGGCTGCTACTGGGTTCGACGGCGGTGCAGCTGGCCGCGCACGGCCGCTGCCCGCTGATGGTGGTGCGGGGCCGCCCCGATCCGGCCGGTGCGGTGGTGCTCGCCGTGGACGGGTCCGACGCCGGGGAGGCGGCGGTGGAGTTCGCGTTCGCCGAGGCAGCCCTGCGCGGTGCACCGCTGGTGGCCCTGCACGTGTGGAACACCTGGAACGAGCACGCCTACGAAGGTCCGGGCGACCCTTTGAACGCCGTGGTGGCGGACGTCGAACAGGTCCGCGAGGCCGAACAGCGTCTGCTGGACGAAACGGTGGCCGCCGCACAGAAGTCTTTCCCTCAGGTCGCGGTGGAAAGGCGCCTGGTGCGCTCCCGGATCCGCCCCGCCCTGATCGACGCGAGCCGCGGAGCCCAACTGGTGGTGATCGGAGCCCGGGGGCACGGCGGCTTCACCGGCCTGCTGCTCGGCTCCGTGAGCCAGGCCCTGCTGCACCACGCCCACTGCCCCGTCATCGTCGTGCGCGGCAAGGAGTGACCGTGACCAAGCAGACCGCACCGGAGAACCGCCCCATGCCCAGGCAGGCGTCCCCGCAACCGGACGCCTACCGGCACGACGCCGCCCACGTGGCGGCCCGGCTGACCGTGGTGCCCGCCGTGGGCCTGACCACGGCCGACGCCGAACGGCGAGCCGCCGACCTGGGCGCCAACGAACTGGCCGAACCGGCCCGCCGACCGCAGTGGCTGCGCCTGCTGGACCAGTTCCGCAGCTGGCTGATCGGCATTCTGCTCGCCGCAGCCGTCCTCGCCGGAATCATCGGTGAGGTCAAGGATGCCCTCGTCATCGCAGCCGTGCTGCTCATCAACGCCACCATCGGATACCTCCAGGAGCGTCGCGCCGAGCGGAGCCTGGAAGCCCTGCGCCAGATGCTCGTCCCCACCGCGCGCGTGCGCCGGGACGGCCGGGAGAAAGAGATCCCGGCCCGCACTCTGGTACCCGGCGACGTTGTTCTTCTGGAAGCCGGTGACCGCGTCCCGGCAGACGGGCGCCTCGTGGTCGCCGAGTCGGTCGAGGCCGCCGAAGCGGCCCTGACCGGTGAGTCGCAACCCGTCGCCAAGTCGACCGCACCCACCGAGGACCGCGGCGACGAGCCCGTCCCCGTCGCCGAGCGCACCGGCATGCTCTTCATGAACACCGCGCTGACCCGTGGGCGCGCCGAGATGATCGTCACCGCGACCGGGATGCAGACCCAGGTCGGCACGATCGCCGAGGCACTGCGCACCGGCGGGGAACCGCCCAGCCCGCTCCAGGTCCAGATGGACAGCCTGGGCCGACGCCTGGCCCTGATCAGCGGCGTCGCCGTGGTCGCCTACGCGCTGGTGGCGCTTCTGCGCGGCGAGGAACTTGCCGAGCTCGCCCTGCGCGCCGTGGCCCTCGCCGTGGCCGCGATCCCCGAGGGGCTTCCCGCGGTCCTCGCGCTCACCCTGGCTCTGGGCGTCCACCGCATGGCCCGCCGCGGTGCCATCGTCAAGCGCCTGGCGTCCGTCGAGGCGCTCGGCTCGGCGACCGTGGTGTGCAGCGACAAGACCGGCACCTTGACCCTGAACGAGATGACCGCCCGCACTCTGTGGGCCGCCGGGCGCCGCTACGAGGTGACCGGCGAGGGGTACGACACCGACGGCACCGTCGTTGCCATTCACGGTCGGAGTGCAGAGGACCTGCACGACGCGGTGCTGCCGTTCGCGTTGTGCAACGACGCCCGCCTCACCGCGGAAGGTGTCATCGGTGACCCCACCGAGGCCGCTCTGCTCGTCCTCGCCGCCAAAGCCGGCGTCGGCCCCGACGAGCGCACGCGCCTGCCGCGGACGGGCGAAGTGCCCTTCGACCCGGCCGCGAAGTACATGGCCACCTTCCACGACGACGACGGCCGCATCCGCGTCCACGCCAAGGGAGCCGTCGACGTCCTGCTCGACCGCTGCACCCACGTCCTGACCGACCACGGCCCGGCGCCCCTTGAGGCCGGGCGCCGCCGGGAGATCACCGACATCGTCCGGGGAATGGGTAGTCAGGGCCTGCGCGTCCTCGGTGCCGCCACCGCCATCACCGACCGGCCCCACCCCGAAGAGGTGACGGGGCTGACCTTGACCGCCGTCGCCGGGATCGCCGATCCTCCCAGGCCCCAGGCCCGTGACGCTGTCGCCCTGGCCGGGGCGGCGGGTGTGACCGTCAAGATGATCACGGGCGACCATGCCGACACCGCAGCCGCCATCGCCCGGGAACTGGGCATCACCGGAGACGTCGTCTCCGGCACCGAGCTGGCCCGGATGAGCGGCACGGAGCTCGCGGACCGGATCGACGACATCGGGGTCTTCGCCCGCGTCGCGCCGGAGCACAAAGTGACCATCGTGCGCGCGCTCGCCGAACAGGGGCACATCGTGGCCATGACCGGGGACGGCGTCAACGACGCCGCCGCCCTCCGCGCCGCCCACATAGGCATTGCCATGGGGGTCACCGGAACAGACGTGGCCAAAGAGGCCGCGGACGTGGTGCTCACCGACGACGACTTCTCCACCATCGTCCGCGCGGTCCGCGAAGGCCGGTCCATCTACGACAACATCGTTACCTTCGTCCGCTTCCAACTGTCCACCAACATCGGCGCCATCCTCACCCTGCTCGCCACCGTGCTGGCCGGACTGCCGGCCCCGCTGTCCGCGATCCAACTGCTGTGGGTCAACATCATCATGGACGGCCCGCCCGCCATGGCCCTCGCCGTCGACCCGGCGCGGAACAACGTGATGCGGCGTCCGCCCCGCTCTCCGGAGGAACGCATCCTGAACCTCCAGCGGATGGCCGCCATCACCCGGTCCGGCGCCGTCATGGCCGCGGGCACCCTGGCCGTCTTCCTCGGCGCCCGACACTTCGCGGACACCGCGACCGCCGCCACGATGGCCTTCACCACCTTCGTCCTCTTCCAGCTCTGCAACGCGCTGGCCGCGCGCAACGAGGACGGACCCGTCTTCGGACGTCACCAACTGCACAACCGCACCTTGTGGATCTGTCTGGCCGCCGTGCTGATCCTCCAGATCGCCGCTGTACAGATGCCCGTGGCACAAGGGGTCTTCGACACCGTCTCCCTCGATGCGGCCCAGTGGGCGACCTGCGCCGCCACGGCCTCCACCGTTCTGTTGACCGAGCACATCTGGCGGGCCGCACGGACCCGGTTCGGTCCCCGTCCGACCTGAAGCACTGTTACCGACCTTGCAGGACGCGGCCTCCGTACGCCGGCAGCTCTGTCGCTCTGTGGGTACTCGGAACTTTCGGCCAACCCCAGAATCCGGATCCGGAAGATCAGAAAGGGTGCGGTACTGACGTGACCTCGGTGTCTTCCGGACGGCAGAGCCGTGGCGTGGCCTGCGCGGTCACCGCGGGGCCGGGCGCGATTCGCACCACGCAGGGTTCTTGCAGCATCACCGTCCGTATATTCTCCTGTCAGGGCATCGATTCCGTTGGGCCAGCAGCGGATGCACGGAGCCCGCGCTTGGCCCCCAGCCCCCGGGTCGAAGGCGGCCGGAGCCGTGTCGCCGACACCGCGGCCCGGCCTGTCCTCCCGGCCCGTTCCAAACCGGGGTGAACTCCCGCACACCCCGGAGCCGGTGAGGACAACCGGTGCGAGGACCTCGCGGAAGGGGGAAGCCGCCCGTGTCCCGCACAGAGGCCGCCGCCGACATCGGCGGCGGCCTCACAGGACCGCTCAGGACCGCACCCGAGGCGGTGACGCGTGGCACTTCTCAACCCCCGATTGCGCATGTCTCCACGAGCCCCGCGACTTCCGCGCTCGGCGGGTTTCGTCCCGCCGGGCCGGGTTCCCGTGGCGCCGCAGTATCGCGGTGACGCCGACTCGGCGTGGCGCCGACCCAGGGGTGGGCGGTGCTGTTGCCCGACGGCAGAGGAAGGCGGCGCATGAAGGCGCTGGTATTTCACGGTACGGGCAGGCGCAGCTGGACGACGTGCCCGATCCGGTGGTGCAGGAGCCGACGGACGCGGTCGTGCGTGTCGACGCGGCGACGATCTGCGGTACTGACTTGCACATTCTCCAAGGCCACGTTCCCACGGTGAAGCCGGGCCGGGTGTTGGGGTACGAGGCGGTGGGTACGACGCAGGATTCGGGGGCCGCGGATACCTCGGTGCAGCCGGGGGCCGGGTGCTGCTCTCCGGCATCTCCGGGTGCGGGCGGTGCCCGCACTGTCGGCGGGCCCAGTACGGGCAGTGCCCAGGTGGAGGCGGCTGGATACTCCGTCATCAGATCGACGGGGTGCAGGCGGAGTTCGTGCGGGTGCCTTTCGCGGACACGTCCACCCATGTGCTGCCCGAGCGGGTGAGCAGCGAACCGGCGTTGCTCCTGGCGGGCATCCTGCCCACGGCGTACGAGGTGGGCGTGCTCAACGGTCAGGTGGCACCCGGCGACGTGGAGGCGCGCCTCCACGACGTCTCTGACGGTCCGGGGGCGGACACGGCGATCGTGGCTGGGCCTGCCGGAGACGTTCGAGCTGTGAGCGCGAGTGGTTCGGCCAGGTGGGAGGGTCGCGAACGTGGGGGTGCACGGTCGTCCGGCCCCTCTCCACCTGGAAGACCTGTGGATTCGCAACGTCACCATCACTACCGTCTGGGCGAGATGGAGAGGGCGTACGACGTCTTCGCCGCCCCGGACACCGGTGTGCTCAAGGTGCGGCTCCCGCCCCGTGAGCGGTCGTCGCTCAGCCGTAGTAGGCAGTGCGCATGATCTCCCGCATGTCATCGAGCATGGGCATGCGGGGGTTGGCGGGTGCGCACTGGTCCTCGTAGGCGTTGAGGGCCTGTTGCGGCAGCGCGTCGAGGAAGGCCTGCTCGTCGACTCCGAGGCGTTGGAACGTCGGCTCGATGCCGACGGCGTCGCGCAGGTGTTCCACGGCCGAGGCGAGCGAGTTCACGCCTTCCTGCGGGGTGGCGGCGGGAAGCCCGAGGTGGCGGGCGATGTCCTGGAAGCGTTCGGGGGCCTGGTAGTTCTCGTACTTGGGCCAGCCTGTCAGCTTCGTGGGGACGCTGCCGTTGTAGCGGATGACGTGCGGCAGCAGGACCGCGTTCGTGCGGCCGTGCGCGAGGTGGAAGGTGGCGCCCAGGGTGTGGGACATGGCGTGGACGATGCCGAGGAAGGCGTTGCCGAAGGCCATGCCCGCGAGCGTGCCGGCGTTGTGCATCTTCTCGCGCGCCCGCTCGCTGCCCGCGCGGTCGTTCACCGCCGGCTCGATGCTGTCGAAGATCAGACGGATCGCGTGCAGGGCGAGGCCGTCGGTGAAGTCGTTGGCGTAGACGGAGACGTACGCCTCGATGGCGTGGGTGAGGGCGTCGAAACCGCTGTCGGCCGCCAGCGCCGGGGGCAGCTCGGTGGTCAGCAGCGGGTCGATGATGGCCACGCTGGGGGTGAGCGCGTAGTCGGCCAGCGGGTACTTCTTGCCGCTCGCCGGGTCGGAGATGACCGCGAAGGGCGTGACCTCGGCACCGGTGCCGGAGGTGGTGGGCACGCACACCAGGCGGGCGAGGGCTCCCAGGGTGGGGAAGCGGAAGGCTCGCTTGCGGATGTCGGAGAACTTCTGCCGCATGTCCGAGAAGTCGATGTCGGGCTGCTCGTACAGCAGCCACATCACCTTCGCCGCGTCCATGGGTGAACCACCGCCCAGCGCGATGATCGTGTCGGGTCGGAAGTCCCGCATCAGGCGCGCGCCGCGCTGCACGGAGTCGATGCTGGGCTCGGGCTGGACGTTGTCGATGATCTGTATGGTGACCGGCTCGGGGCGCCGTCGTAGGACCCGTGTGATGCGGTCGACGAAGCCGAGGCGGGTCATCGTCGCGTCGGTGACGATCGTGACGCGGTGCACGTCCGGCATGGCGGCCAGGTAGCGGATGGCCTGCGGCTCGAAGTAGATCTTGGGCGGAACCTTGAACCACTGCAGGTTGTTGCGGCGGGTGGAGACGCGCTTGACGTTCAGCAGTTGCGCGGCGGAGACGTTGTTGGACACCGATGTACTGCCCCACGATCCGCAACCGAGGGTGAGGGACGGCAGCAGGTGGTTGTAGATGCCGCCGATCGCGCCCTGGGAGGCGGGGGCGTTGACGATGACCCGTACCGTCTTCATCCGCCTGCCGTACGCCTCCGCCACCGTGCGGTCCTCGGTGTGGATCACGGCGCTGTGCCCCTGGCCGTGGAAGGCGACCATGTCCGCAGCCAGGTCGAAGCCGTGACGCTCGTCGTCGGCCCGGAGGACGGCCAGGACAGGGCAGAGCTTCTCGCGGGTCAACGGCTCGTCCGGTCCCACCCGTTCTACTTCGGCCAGAATGATCGACGTGTGCTCGGGCACGGAGAAGCCGGCCTGCCGGGCGATCCACGCCGGGCTCTGCCCGACGGCCGCCGCGTTGACCTTGGGTTCGCCGCCGCCTGCCGCGTCGGATGCCGGGAACAGGAATGCCTCCAGTTTCGCCTTCTCCCCGGCCGAGGCCAGATGGGCGTGCAGCGCCTGGAACTCGGTCAACGCCGCGCCGTAGATTTCCGTGTCGAGCACGACGGCCTGCTCGGAGGCGCAGATCATTCCGTTGTCGAACGACTTGGACAGCACCAGGTCATGGACGGCCCGGCGCAGCTTCGCGCTCCTGTGCACATAGGCGGGGACGTTGCCCGCGCCTACGCCCATGGCGGGCTTGCCCGCCGAATAGGCGGCCTTCACCATGGCGTTGCCTCCCGTGGCGAGGATCAGCGAGACACCCGGGTGCCGCATCAGGGCGTCGGTCGCCTCGACCGAGGGGGACTCGATCCACTGCACACAGTGCTCCGGTGCTCCCGCCGCGACAGCCGCGTCCCGTACGATCCGGGCTGCTTCCGCGCTGCACCGCTGGGCCGAGGGGTGGAAGGCGAACACGACCGGGTTGCGGGTCTTCAATGCCATCAGGGCCTTGAAGACCGTGGTGGACGTCGGATTGGTGACGGGCGTGACGGCGCACACCACCCCCACAGGTTCCGCGATCTCGACCATGTCCTCGATGTCGTCGCGGGCTACGACCCCCACGGTCTTCATCGGCCCCATGCTGTGCGTGACGTGCTCGCAGGCGAACATGTTCTTGGCCGCCTTGTCCTCGAAGACACCCCGGCCGGTTTCGTCCACCGCCAGGCGGGCCAGTGCGGTGTGCTGGTCGAGTGCGGCGACCGACGCCTTCTTCACAATGTGGTCGATCCGGTCCTGGGTGAAGTCCTCGTAGTCGGCGAGCGCCTTGAGGCCGGCCGTGACCAGACGGTCCACGGAAACTGCGACGTCGGACGGGGCCGGAGCACCGGCGGTGGCTCCGATCTGCGGTTCCTGGCGGGTCATTTCGGTGTGCCTCCATGGTCAGGGGCCGCCGAACGCCCAGCGGCACTCCAAGGGAGCGGTCCACGGGCGGCCCTGCTCCTCGGCTCCACTGTCCCGGGGGACTCGCCGGGTTCGCGGGCGCCGAAAGGCCCTTTCGGGGACCGTGCGGCCCGGGCGGCAGGGCCTGTCGGGCCCTTCGGGCCCCGGCCGAATGCCGCGTGGGGTCGATTGCGGGCCAACAAGGCCGGTGCGAGGAGGTATCGGCGTCGGAGGTGGCGGCAACGATCCGGAGAGAGGCCGGTTGCGTGGCGGCGATTGCTGTCGTCCGTACGCAGGAGCAGCCGGAGCAGGTCGCGACACCGGCACATGGCGATACCGGGGAGACCGACCACCTCGTCGACCACGGGCGGCCCGCCGCTGCTGTGGCCGACGCTGGGCTGAGGATCAGTGTCGTGACTCGGGGCGTGGACGACGTCGCTGGCCTTCACTCGGCCGTAGTGTGCGGCGATTCGGCAGCCTCTGGGGACGGCACGGTGGGGAGCGATGGCCGCTCGGCCGGGCGCCGCTCCGCACCATGCGCGAACCTGCCGCCGTCCCTACTGCTGCGTTCCGCCGCGCCACGGGGGAGGAGAGGCTGTCCTGCGGTCGGCGGTGCGGAGGTGGACGGCCCGTTCGGTGCGGTGGCGCAACCGGTCGTGGAGCCGGTCGGCGAGTTCCCTGGCGGTCGCCTCGCGGGCGTGCACGACGACGAGGGTGCCGGCCACCTTGATCTCGGCGCCGGCCGACCAGGGCGGCTCGACGTGGTGGGCCGCCGCTTTGGCGACCCGCACCTCGCCGGTGACGTCCGGGAGTTCGGGGCGGACGAGCGCCGCGTCGATCTTCTCGCGGAAGTACGCGAGGGACTCCTCGTCCACCTCGCCTTCGACTCGGAGGTGTACGGCTGCGGCGTGGTCACCGACGTTCCTGACTGTCATTGATCTCACTCCTCGTGCTGGTGCCGGTTCATGGGTGTCCAGTGGGCTCTTCCGTGCCCGGGGGCCGGGCGGGCCCGTCACCTGCTGTCACTCCCGTCGGTGGCCTCCAGTGCCGCCCGGCCTGCTTCCAGCCGGGCCACGGGGACCCGGAACGGTGAGCAGGACACGTAGTCCAGTCCGGCGGTGTGGAAGAAGTGCACAGAGTCGGGGTCGCCGCCGTGCTCGCCGCACACCCCGATCTTCAGGTCCGGCCGGGCGGCGCGGCCTTCGGCGACGGCGATCTGCACCAGCCGGCCCACGCCGTCCCGGTCGAGCGTCTCGAACGGGGAGACGGGGAAGACGCCCTTGTCGAGATAGGCGGCGAAGAACTCGGCCTCGACGTCGTCGCGGGAGAAGCCCCAGGTTGTCTGGGTGAGGTCGTTGGTGCCGAAGGAGAAGAACTCGGCCGCCTCGGCGATCGGGCCCGCCGTCAACGCGGCCCGGGGCAGCTCGATCATGGTCCCGACGGGGCAGTCGACGCGGACGCCGGTCGCGGCGGAGACCTCTTCCAGGACCCGTCGCACCTCGTCGCGCACGATCCGCAGCTCGCGGACGTCCCCGACGAGCGGAACCATGATCTCCGCCCGGGGCGCGCCCCCGGCCAGGACACGATGGGCGACGGCCTCTCCCACAGCCCGTACCTGCATGGCGACCAGGCCGGGAACCACCAGGCCCAGCCGCACACCGCGCAGGCCGAGCATCGGATTTTCCTCGTGCATCCGGGTCACCGCTGCCAGGAGCTCGACGTCGTGCGCGGGGAGCGGCTCGCCGAGTGCCTCGGCTGCGGCCAGGCTGACCGCGAGGTCGGTCCGGTCGGGCAGGAATTCGTGCAGCGGTGGGTCGAGGAGGCGGATGGTGACCGGGAGGCCGTCCATCGCCTCCAGAATGCCGGTGAAGTCCTGCCGCTGGAGCGGCAGGAGCGCCGCCAGGGCCCGGTCCCGCCCGGCATCGGTACGGGCCAGGATCATTTCCTCGACCAGCTTGCGGCGCTCGCCCAGGAACATGTGCTCGGTGCGGCAGAGCCCGATTCCCTGGGCCCCGAACCGGCGTGCGCGCGCGGCGTCCTCGGGCGTGTCGGCGTTGGCCCGAACCTCCAGTCGTCGTACGGCATCTGCCTTGGCCAGCAAGCGGGTTACGGCCCTGGCGGGCTGGGCCGCTTCCACCCCGGCGGCGCCGACCGTCCTGCCGTTGGTGCTCCCGCTCTCCAGGATTCGCATGACCTCCGAGTCCGCCAGGGGCAACGCTCCCGCGTACACGGCTCCGGAGGAGCCGTCCACGGAGATCACTGTGCCTTCCTTGACCACGGTTCCGTCCGGGGCGGTGAAGAGGCCGGACTCCACGTCCACGGTCAGCTCTTCGGCGCCGCACACGCACACCTTGCCCATGCCGCGGGCCACCACCGCCGCGTGACTGGTCTTGCCGCCCCGGCCGGTGAGCACCGCCTGTGCGGCAATCATGCCGGGCAGGTCGTCGGGGGCCGTCTCCTGGCGGACCAGGATCACCTGCTCACCGGCCGCGGCCCGTCGGACCGCCTCGGCCGAACGGAAGACGGCCGCGCCGACGGCGGCACCGGGAGAGGCCGGAAGGCCGTGCGTCAGGGGAGTCCGGGCGGTGGAGGTGTCGAAGCGCGGGAACATCAGCCGGGCCAGTTGTTCGCCGCGCACCCGGGCGAGACTCTCCTCAGAGGTGATGAGCCCCTCGTCGGCCAGTTCGGCGGCGATGACGAAAGCGGCGTCGGCGGTGCGCTTGCCGACACGCGTCTGGAGCATCCACAGCGTGCCGCGCTCAATGGTGAACTCGATGTCGCACAGGTCCCGGTAGTGCCGTTCCAGGGTCTGCGTGTGGGCCCGCAGTTGGGCGTACGACTCTGGATCCAGGCGCTGCAGCGTGGCCAGGGGCACGGTGTTGCGGATACCGGCGACGACGTCCTCGCCCTGCGCGTCGGGAAGGTAGTCGCCGTACAGGCCGGGGCGGCCTGTGGCCGGGTCCCGGGTGAAGGCGACGCCGCTGCCGGAGTCCGAGCCGAGGTTGCCGAACACCATGCGCTGCACGTTGACGGCGGTGCCGAGATCGTCGGGAATGTGTTCGCGCCGCCGGTACAGGCGGGCGCGTTCGCCCTGCCAGGACCCGAAGACGGCCAGGACGGCTCGGCGCAGCTGTTCGGTGGGGGACTGCGGGAACTGCTCGTCGGTCTCCCGGCGAATCAAGTCCTTGTAGTTTTTCACCAGTTGAACGAGGTCGCGGGTGTCCAGTTGTACGTCGTCCGGAACACCGCGCTCCTCCTTGAGCGAGGCGAGGATCTGCTCGAACCGGACGGGAGCGACGCCCATGACCGTACTGCCGAACATCTGGATGAGACGGCGGTAGGAGTCCCAGGCGAAGCGCTCGTCTCCGGAGTCCTCGGCCAGCCCCAGGACGGATTCGTCATGCAGACCGATGTCGAGGATCGTCTCCATCATCCCGGGCATGGAGAACTTGGCTCCGGAACGCACGGACAGCAACAGCGGCCCGTCCGACTGTCCGAGCCGTCGGCCCGCGGCCTCCTCGACGGCCGCCAGGTGCTCCGCGACCTCCTCCCACAGGCCCGCGGGTGCGCTGCCGGTGTCGAGGAATGCCCGGCATGCTTCGGTGGTGAGGGTGAAACCGGGCGGCACCGGCAATCCGAGCCGGGTCATCTCGGCCAGGTTCGAGCCCTTTCCGCCGAGCAGGGCGGCCATGTCCCGGCCGCCTTCGGCGAAGTCGTAAACGTATCGAGCCATGAAGCTGCGCTCCTCGGACAGGGGGTTTGGTGGTCTCAGCTTCGGCACGCCGGCGGCCGGTTGCGAGGTGCCGGGAGTCCTGCCCGGAGGGCCGGTCGGCCCGGGTCTCACGTGGTGGGGTCCCGGTAGCGCGTGCGTGCCCGGTACCTGCTGGTCGGCATCGCCAGGGTGCGCGCGTCGCCGGTACGCCCCGGAGTGCAACTGCCGTGCCGGACGCCACCCGTGCGGCGGGCCCCGGTCGGCCCGCAGCTCAGACCCGCCGCAGAGGCCGGTCGGCCGTCGGCGGGGGCCGGTCGGCCCCTGGGAGCGCGCGGCGACGAGCGAGACGCTGACGGCGGTTCATACGACTCAGGAGGAGGGCACCATGCCCCGCACCATCACCGTCGGACTCGACGGGTCGCCGGCAAGTCAGGCAGCCGCTGAGTGGGCGGCCCGCGAAGCGGCGCTGCGGGACCTGCCGGTCAGGCTTGTTCACGTGGGGCAGCCGGTGCCGCAGCGGATGGCCCAGGCACCGGTTCTCGGCGCGGAGACCCTGCGGCACTGGTCCGAGCGGATGCCTCGTGAGGCAGCCGAGGGGCTGAGGCTGCGTCATCCCGGGGTCGAGGTGAGTATCGAGCAGGCTGTCGGTACGGCCTCCGATGCCCTGGTGGAAGCCGCCTGTGAAGCGGAACTGCTGGTCATCGGGTCCGGTGCGGTGAGTGCTTTCGGCGGGTTCCTGCCCGGGACGGTCGGACAGTCCGTGGTCGCCAGGACCGAGGTGCCCGTGGTTCTCGTGCGGGCCGGGGAGCAGGCCGCCGACGAACACGTCATGGATTCTGCCGGGATTCCGTCTGCCGCCACCGTGTTCCGGCCCGTCGTGCTCGGTGTCGACAGCGAAAGCGCCGACGACGCGGTGATCGGTTTCGCCTTCGAGGAAGCGCGGCGGCGCGAGGCGGAGTTGTACGCCGTCCAGGGCTGGAGTCTGCCGCCGTACTACGCGTACAGCCTGGCCGCAGGATTCGACCTGGGTGAGGACATCGCCCGGCAGCGGGCTGCCGAACTCACCGAGACTCTGCGGCCCTGGCGCGAGAAGCACCCGGACGTCGGGGTCGTCGAGGCGTCCCGTCTCGGCAGCCCTGCCCGGCAGCTGATCGAGGCGTCCCGCAATGCCTCCCTCGTCGTCGTGGGACGGCGGGTACGACGCCACGGCTTCGGCACCCACCTCGGTGCCGTCGCGCACGCGGTGCTGCACCACGCCGCCGCGCCCGTCGCCGTCGTCGCACACGACTGACGCGGCGGGACCCACAAGCAGGGCGAGGCGCGGAGGCGGCGGTCAAGGCGTTCGGCCGTCCCGCCACGGTGTCCTCGACCACGCCGTCCTCACCGGCCTCCGGGGTGCGCGGGAGTTCACTCCGGCACATGTCAGGCCGGGAGGACAAGGCCGGAGCCGCGTCGTCGGCGACGCGGCTCCGGCCGCCCCACCCATCGCACACGTCCAACGACTGCGTGCCCCCATGCCCCTATGTTCTTCTCAAGGAGTTCCCATGGCCCGCACCATCACCGCAGGGATCGACGGATCGCCCGCCAGCCTGGTGGCGGCCGACTGGGCGGCCCGTGAAGCCGTCCTCCGCGGGGTGCCGTTGCGCCTCGTGCACGCCTGGCTCTGGCAGCCGCAGGACCTGCCCGTCCCACAGGACAGGGAGACGCAGGCCGGGGCCGCCGTCGCGGTATTGCGCGAGGCAGAGAATCGAGTCTCCGAACGGCACCCGGGTCTCGCGGTGGCCGCCGAAGCGGTGGAGGACACGGCGGTCGCCGCGCTCCTGAGGGAGGCAGCACGCTCGGAGTTGCTGGTGCTCGGCTCCCAGGGGCACGGTGCGTTCCTCGGGTTCCTCCTCGGTTCGTACGGGCAGCAGGTGATCGCCGCCTCCCCGCGACCTGTGGTGTCGGTACGCGCACGTGACGGGCAGGAGCCCCGGGAGGAGGGCGGCGAGGTCGTGGTCGGCCAGCAGGGCACGCCGGAGGACAGCGCGGCGGTGCTCGGCTTCGCCTTCGAGGCCGCCGCCGCGCGTGGCGCTGCCCTGCGCGCGGTGCGCGCCTGGAGCCTCCCGCCGGTCTTCGCCTACAGCCCCGGTTCGATGCTCCTCGCCGACGAGGCGGGAGGACTGGTGCCGTTCGAGGAGAAGGCACTGTCTGCGGCACTCGCCCCCTGGCGCGAGCGGTTCCCCGGCGTCCCGGTGACCGAACACGTGGAAATCGGCGGCGCCGGACAGGTATTGCTGTCGGCCGCGTCGCAGGCCCGGTTGCTCGTGGTCGGCCGCAGGGCCCGCCGGACCCCCGTGGGTGCCCGCATCGGGTCGGTCGCGCACGCCGCGCTGCACCACGCGCGCTGCCCCGTGGCGGTCGTGCCTCACGACTGAACACCGCCCGACGACGTGATGTGACGAGCCGTCATGCAGCGGAATCACCGCCGCGCCGCTGTTCCGCCCCGGACGCCCGGCCCGGCGGCGATGTGCAGCCGAGAGCCCTGGCCCGGTGCCCTGCCCAGGGCGCCGGGCCAGGGCTGTTACCGGCCGCGGATCCGCCGTGTTCGTGCAGTGGCGGTCGTTCGTGCAGTGAGGGTTCCGCTCAGTTCCGGGAGCCGCTCTCGCGTCCCGCTGCCGAACTGCTCCTTCCCTCCTGCGCGGCTTGCGCCTGGGTGGCGATGACCGCGGCCTGCACGCGGCGTTCCACGCCCAGTTTGGCGAGCAGCCGGGAGATGTTGTTCTTGACGGTCTTCTCCGCCAGGTAAAGCTGCTTGCCGATCTCGCGGTTGGTCAGTCCCTCGCCGACCAGGGCGAGGATCTCGCGTTCGCGGTCGGAGAGGCTGGGAAGTCCCTGGTGCTGTTCCTTCGGTGCGTCCGCGCCGCGCAGGCGGGCCATGACGCGGGCGGTGGCACCCGGGTCCAGCAGGGACTGGCCCGCGGCAACCGTCCGAACGGCGTGGACGAGGTCGGTTCCGGTGATCTGCTTCAACACGTAGCCGGAGGCACCGGCCATGATCGCGTCGAGCAGGGCCTCCTCGTCGTCGAAGGAGGTCAGCATCAGGCAGGCCAGGTCGGGCATCCGCGAGCGCAGCTCACGGCACACGCTCACCCCGTCGCCGTCCGGGAGGCGTACGTCGAGAACGGCGACGTGGGGGCGCAGCGCGGGAACCCGCACGAGCGCCTGCTCGGCGGTGCCGGCCTCCCCGACGACGGTCAGGTCGGGTTCGGCGTCCAGCAGGTCGTGCACCCCGCGGCGCACCACCTCGTGATCGTCGAGGAGGAAGACCCTGAACGGCTCCTTCTCGGTGGGGCCGCCACTGCTGTCCGTCATCGCACACTCCGTGTTTGCCGAGTTCCTCCGCCACCGGCGGAATCCATCTGCATCGTGCCGTGCGGACGGGACCTTTGACCAGGGCCGACCGGCCCTGGTGCGAGCCCGTCCACGGGAAGCGGGTGCCCGGGACCGATGGGCGCCATGCGACCGGTACGCCACGGGTCTTCCTGGGGAGGGACCTTCGGCCCTGCCGACAGGGACCGGCGGGGCCTGGCGACCGTGCACGTTGCCTGGTCGACTTCACGGGCCGACACGGCAGAGACGACCAGGTTTCCGGGCCCGCCCGTATGCAGAGAGGCCACCGCCATGACGACCCCGATCAGCCTGACCGTTCTCCCGCTGGGCGTGAGCACGACGGCCGTCGCCCTCGCCGGGGAACTCGACATCGACACCGTCGAGCGCATCGAGCCGGCCTTGACGCGTCTCACCAGCGGCGCGCAGAACGAGCTGCTGCTCGATCTCGTGGACCTCACTTTCTGCGACAGCTCAGGTGCCGCGTTCCTGCTCCGCACACACCGGCGTTGTGCCGATGCCGGAGTGCGCCTGCGCCTGCGTCAGGTCCAGCGGCTTCCCGCACGGGTCATCCGCGCCCTGGGCGTGGACCGGGCCGTGCCCTGCAGCTTCGCCTGACTTTCCCTTGCCCTGCGACGGCTCTCCTGACCGGCGACTCCGGCCCGGGGGCGTCCGCCGCCGGGGCAGGGTCGTCCGCCCTGGCCGATGGGGGACCGTTCGGCCCTATGGCGGGCGGCGGACACCGAGGGACGCTGGACCGAGCCACCCGACGGAGAACCGGGCCGAAGCAGGAAGAGGGCACGATGAAGGACAAAGCCGCGCAGCAGACGGTGGCGGCCCATCATGGCGGGCCGGCGCCCCGGCAAATCAGTCCGCTCGACCGTGCCGAGGCCCTGCGGCTGCTCGGCACCGTTTCCCTGGGCCGCATCGTCTTCACCCAGCAGGCCCTGCCCGCGGTCCGCCCGGTCAACCACCTGATGGACGGAGAGGACATCATCGTCCAGTCGCACGAGGGTGCCGCCCTCATGTCCATCGTGGCGCCCACGAGCGCGACCGGGGTGGTGGTGGCCTACGAGGCGGACATCATCGACCCCGAGACACATATCGGCTGGAGCGTGGTGGTCACCGGTTACGCGCACCGGGTCGTCAGCGCCGATGACCTCGAACGCTACGCCGCCCACTCGCGCCCGTGGGTGGACCACTCCACCATGAACGCCGCGCTGCGCATCCGGCCGGACCTGGTGACCGGCATGAGGCTCACCGCGTAGGAGCTCGGGAGTCGCCTGACGGGTGCGGCATGCGCGGTGGTCATCCGGTGCGGTCTGCGGTGATCGGCGCCCGCCACACGAGGCGGCTGCCGCCCCCGTCCGGGCGTTCGACGGTCAGGGTTCCGCCCACCCCGTGAGCGCGTTCCCGGAGGTTGTTCAGACCGCTGCGTCTGCCGTCGGCGGGGATGCCCCGGCCGTTGTCCGCCACGGTGAGGACCACCTCGTCGGAGGTGGCCTGCAGGGCGACTTCGACGCGGGTGGCGTGGGAGTGGCGAGCGGCGTTGCTGAGCAGTTCGGTCAGTGCGGCCATGACATGGTCGGCCACCTGCGGCGGCACGTCCGTGTCGAGCAGGCCTTCCATGCTCAGGCGGGGCGGGAATCCGAGGGTGGTCGCCGTCTCGCCCACCACTCGGGCGACCCGGGACCGCAGGCTCGGTGCGGATTCCTCGTCGCGTGCGCGCAGACCGAAGATCGTCGACCGGATTATCTTGATCGTTTCGTCCAGGTCTCCGACGGCGCGCGAGATGCGCTCGGCGGCCCCCTCGTGCTGGACAAGACGTCCGGCGCTCTGCAAGGTCATGCCCGTGGCGAACAGCCGCTGGATCGCGAGGTCGTGCAGGTCCCTGGCGATACGGTCACGGTCCTCCAGCAGCGCGAGCTGCTCGGCGTCGCTGCGGCGCTCTGCCAGTTCCAGGGCGAGGGAGGCCTGCCCGGTGAACACCAGCAGCGGCTGCAGCTCCGCGTCCGTGAACACGGGCTCACCGGTGGCGCGGGCCAGCAGGAGCACACCCCGGGTGTCCTGGGCCTCGGTCCCCAGCGGGACGGCGACCGCCGGACCCAGGCCCTCGAAGCGCCGCGGCCCCGCGGTGTAGCGGTCGTCCTGGGCGAGCGCCCGCGTGGCCACGGGGGCACTCTGCTCGTAGGCAGCGCCGGACAGGGTACCGGCGACAGGGATCACCAGTCCGCGCCGGGTGCCGCCGTCGGCGCCGAGGGCCAGCTCCACGACGAGGTCACCGGTTCCCGCGACGGGCACCGACACGTCCGCGAGGTGGGAATGGGTGATCTCCTGCGCGCGGCGGGCGATCAGTTCCAGGACCGCTTGGCGGGGGTCGCCCGACAGGAGGCTGCTGGTGATTTCCGCGTTCGCCTGCGACCAGCGCTGCTGGCGCTGCGAAGCCTCGTACAGCCGGGCGTTGTCGATCGCGACGCCGGCCGCCACGGACAGGGTGGAGATCACCGATTCGTCCTCGGCGTCGAAGTCCTGGCCGCCGTGCTTGTCGGTGAGGTAGAGGTTGCCGAAGACCTCGTCGCGTACCCGGATGGGCACTCCGAGGAAGGTGCGCATGGGCGGGTGGTGGGCGGGGAAGCCGTAGGACGCCTCGTGCTTGCCGAGGTCGGTGAGCCGCAGTGGCGTGGGATTGCGGATGATTTCCCCCAGGAGCCCGTGTCCGGCGGGCAGCGGCCCGATCCCGGAGATCTCCTCCTCCGTCAGCCCGACGGTGAGGAACTGCGACAGCGACTTTCCGTCCGGGCCGATCACTCCCAGCGCCGCGTACTGCGCGTCGACCAGCAGCGCGGCGGCTTCGACGATGCGCCGCAGCACCTGGGAGAGGTCCAGCTCCCTGCCCACCGAGACGACCGCCTCCAGCAGGCTGTGGACGCGGTCGCGGGTGCCCCGGGCGGCGTTGATCCGCGCTTGGAGCTCCTCCAGCAGCTCGTCCAGCCGCATCTGCGGCATGCGCGACAACGACTCGCCCACCCCTACCAGCCCCGCTTCCGTCGTCGGTCATCCGATGCCCACGGCAAGCGTAGCGGCCGGGTGGGCGACGCGGAATCGGACGGCGACTACGGCCCCCGCTCGGAGCGCGACGCGACGGGGGCTCGTACGCCTTCCGCTCCGGTGTGCCTGCGTGGAGTCCCTGGTGCGACTCGGACCGAGGGGGCTACGGCAACCACAGGTCGGGCCCGAAGACCTCGTAGCGGATGCGCTGCGCCGGAACCCCGGCGCGCAGCAGCTGGGCGCGTACCTCGCGCATGAACGGCAGCGGACCGCACAGGAACACCGTCGCGCCCTTGGGCAGTTCGACCCTGCCGAGGTCCATCAGGCCCTCGCGGGCTCCGGGTTCTTCCGGGCCGGGGCGCTCGTACCAGAAGACGGCCCGGGCACCGGGAAGTCGTCCGGTCAGCTCGTTCGTCTCGGTGCGCAGGGCGTGGTCGGCGGGGGAGCGGTCGGCGTGCAGGACCAGCACGGGGCGGGTCGCACCGAGGGCCGCGAGATGGGCCAGGATGCCGTTCATGGGAGTGCCGCCGATACCGGCGGAGACCAGGACAACCGGAGTGGAGGCATCCGCCGGGTCGTCGAGGAAGACGTCGCCGAAAGGAGCGGAGAGCGTCAGTTCGTCACCTTCGTGGACCTGCTCGTGCAGCAGGTGGGAGACCTCGCCGTCGGGTGCCCCGTCCGTGCCGGTGATCCGTTTGACGGTGATGCGCCGCAGCTCCGTGTCCGGGGCGCAGGAGAGGCTGTACTGGCGCAGCTGACGTATGCCGTCGGCCGTGTCGACCCGTACGCTCACGTACTGGCCCGCACGCGCCCGCGGGGCCGGCTCGCCGTCGGCCGGGCGCAGGACGAAGGACGTCACGTCCGGTGTCTCGGCGCGCCGCTCGACGACCGTCCACTGCCGCCACACCTTGCCGGGCTCCACTCCGGCGTCCTGGTACAGCCGGGCCTCGCGGCCGATCAGCGCACCGGCCATCAGCCAGTACACCTCGTCCCAGGCGGCGGCCACCTCCGGAGTCACCGCGTCGCCGAGCACCTCCGCGATCGCGCCGAACAGGTACTTGTGCACGGTCGCGTACTGGTCCTCGGTGACGCCGACCGCGGCGTGCTTGTGGGCGATCCGATCCAGCAGAGTGTCCGCACGGCTGTCCGGGTCCGCCAGCAGCGCCGTGGCGAACCCGGCGATCGCACCTGCCAGCGCGCGGCGCTGGGTTCCGCCGGCCTGGTTGCCGCGGTTGAACATCCCGTCGAGCAGTTCCGGCCGGTCGCGGAACATCGTGGAGTAGAAGCGCGTCGTGATCGCGTCGAGCGCTCCGGCGACGGTGGGCAGGGTGGCACGGACGACGGCAGCGGATTCTGCGGACAGCATGAAGCCTCCCGGGCAGGGGATGGACGGAGGGGGATCAAGGGCCGACTTGCATCGGAAGGACGGCACCCTGCTGTGTAGCAGTCGGCGGGCCGTGTGACCGTGGTGAGGGGCGGTGCTGGGCGAAGAAGGGCCGGACGGCCCGCCGGTTGAGGAACACCGGCTGCGCGGACCGCCCCGACACAGGGCCGAACGGCACTGTGAAGAAGGCCCCTCGGCCCTGTCCGCCAGTGTCGGCGCCCTACCGTCAGGCCCCGCCCGAGCGCCCGACAAGACGTACGCGGAGCGAGCCCGCCGGACCGCCCGAGGCTTCGCCGCCGTGCCTTACCCGGACACGGCTTCGGTGTGTGGTCGGCCGCGGCCGGGCACCGCGACTGAGCTCCCGCAGGCCGAGGTCCTTCGTCGGCGTCCGGAGCCCCGGTCGGCCGCTCGACGCTGCACACGCAGAGGAAAGGGGCCCCCACCAGGGCCGGTCGGCCCCCGGCCAGGTCCCTGCGGTCCCTGTGCCGCGTTTTCCTGGGCGACCATCCTGGAGCCATCACCCGACCAGGAGGTGGACGACATGTCCCGCAACATCGCCATGGGCCTCGACGGCTCGCCCGAGAGCCGCGCCGCTGCCGAGTGGGCGGCGCGGGAAGCCGGCCTGCGCGGATTGCCGCTGCGGCTCGTACACGTCCGGGAACCCGTCCCGGAACCCCTGGCGCAGGCCCCGCTCGTGGGTGCCGAGACGCAGCGGCACTGGAGCGAGCGCTTTCCGCGCGAGGTCGCCGAACGTCTGCGCCAGCGCCATCCCGGCGTGCACGTGGACGTGGAACTGCTCCCCGGCAGGCCGATGGACGTACTGCCCCGGACAGCGACCGACGCCGAACTGCTGGTACTCGGCTCGCGCGGACTGAGCGGCATCGGGGGATTCCTCGTCGGATCCGTCGGCATGCACGTGATCGCACACTCCGAGATCCCCGTCGTCCTCGTGCGTGCAAGCGAGCAGGCCGCCGACGAGCGACAGGCCGCCCCGGCGGGCATCCCGTCGGCCGCCACCGCGCACCGGCCCGTGGTCCTCGCGCTGGACCCCCACCGCCCCGACGACACGGTGATCGGCTTCGCGTTCGAGGCGGCCGCCCGCCGGGGCGCCGAGCTGAGGGCCGTGCACGGCTGGAGGCTGCCGCCCTACTTCGCCTACGGGCTGCCTGCCGACCTCGAACTCAACGCCGAACTGGGCCGGCGGGAAGCCGCCGTGCTGGCCGGAGTGCTGCGCCCCTGGCGGCAGAAGTATCCGGACGTAAATGTCGTCGAGGCGACCAGGCCCGGCGCTGCAGCCCTCCACGTCGTGGACGCGTCACACGACGCGTCGCTGGTCGTCGTCGGCCGCAGGATCCGCCGCAGCCCGGTCGGCTCCCGCATCGGTCCTGTCACGCACGCGGTACTGCACCACGCCACTGCCCCCGTCGCCGTCGTCGCGCACGGCTGAGCACGAAGGGGACCTGCCCGGTCGTCGGAGCGCCACGCGCCGGGCCTGCGGGCTCCGGCTCGACGGCGCCGCTCGTGCGGTACTCCGCCACCACACCCGCCTGCTCGCCGTCGCCCCGCACCAGGTGCGGGGCGGGGCGACGGGAGCTCAGGGGCCCGCCGTGTGATCGGGGACGTAGGTCCGCAGGTCGCGCGGCGGGCGTTCGTAGCCGGTCGGCGGCGGCCGAGACCCGCGACTGCCCGCCACATGACGTGCGGCGGAGAGCAATTGCTGCCTGCACCGAGATCTGAGCGGGCGCCGAGGCGGGCATGCCGCCCACGGTGCTCGGGACCTGGAACGTACGCGGGCTCCTTCCCTTGCGGGACTTCACCGCCGAACAGCACGCCGGGTGGCTCACCGCCCGGCCGTGCCCACCCTCGCTGTGCGGCTCACCGAGCACGACCGTCCCGCCGACTGGCCGCGGGCCGGACAGACGCTCCAGCACGTGTGGTTCCTCGCCACGGCGCACGGGGTGCGGGCCTCCCTGCCGCACCAGGCGCGGCAGTGGACGGACCTGCGCCGTTCCCTGAGACCGGTGCCCGGCCGAACAGGTCATGCGTACATGCTCGTCCGCCTGGTCACGGCCCCGAGTGCGCCGCCACCCCACCGCGCACCGCGCGTGCGGAGCGGACGCGACCTCCACCGCCGCGGCTGCCGACGACCTGAAACAGCGCCCGGCGACGTGCCGAATGGCCCGGTCGGCCCTGTCGCGTCCCCGGCAGCCGGGGAAGGGTGGGTACACGGGCCCCTACGCACCTTCGACAGCAACCGAACCGGAAGGAACTCCGAGATGTCCGTCGCCCCACAGCAGGCAGCCGTGCCGCCCACCGACGACGAACTGAGGACGCTGGACGCCCACTGGCGTGCCGCGAACTACCTGGCCGTCGGTCAGATCTACCTCATGGCCAACCCCCTGCTGACCGAACCGCTGCGCCCCGAGCACGTCAAACCGCGGCTGCTCGGCCACTGGGGCACCTCACCCGGGCTGAACCTGGTGCACACCCACCTCAACCGCGTCATCAAGGCCCGCAGTCAGGACGCCCTGTGTATCTGGGGCCCCGGTCACGGAGGCCCCGCCGTCCTCGCCAACTCCTGGCTTGAGGGCACCTACAGCGACACCTATCCCGACGTGTCACGCGACGCGGCCGGCATGGAGAAGCTGTTCCGGCAGTTCTCCTTCCCCGGCGGCGTACCGAGCCACGTCGCCCCCGAGACGCCCGGCTCGATCCACGAGGGAGGCGAGCTGGGTTACGCGCTCTCGCACGCCTACGGGGCCGCCCTGGACAACCCTGACCTGCTGGTCGCCTGTGTGATCGGGGACGGCGAGGCGGAGACGGGCCCGCTGGCCGCCTCCTGGCACTCCAACAAGTTCCTCGACCCCGTGCACGACGGGGCCGTCCTGCCGATCCTCCACCTCAACGGCTACAAGATCGCCAACCCGACCGTGCTGGCACGGCTCCCCGAGGAAGAACTCGACGCCCTGCTGCGGGGATACGGCCACTTCCCGATCCACGTCACCGGCGACGACCCGATGAGCGTGCACCGGGCGATGGCCGCCGCAATGGACGAAGCGTTGGACCGCATCGCCCTCATCCAGAGCGAGGCACGCGAGGAGGGTGTCTCCGAGCGGCCTCCCTGGCCCATGATCGTACTGCGCACACCGAAGGGCTGGACCGGGCCCGAGGAGGTCGACGGGGTGCCGGTGGAGGGGACCTGGCGCGCCCATCAGGTCCCGCTGTCCGGTGTACGTGACAACCCGCAGCACCTGCGACAGCTGGAGACATGGTTGCGCTCGTACAAGCCCGAAGAGCTCTTCGACGTCGAGGGCCGCCCCCGTGAACAGGTACTGGCCTGCGTCCCTGGGGGAACCCGCCGGCTGGGGGCCACCCCGCACGCCAACGGCGGACTCCTGCTGCGCGAACTCCCCCTGCCCGCACTGGAGCAGTACGCCGTCCCCGTCGACAAGCCCGGCGCGACCCTGCACGAGCCCACCCGGGTCCTCGGCGACATGCTGGAACACGTCATGCACGCCACCCGCGCCAGCCGCGACTTCCGGATCGTGGGCCCGGACGAAACCGCGTCCAACAGGTTGCAGGCCGTCTTCGACGCCAGCGGCAAGGCGTGGCAGGCACAGACCCTGCCGGTCGACGAACACCTGGACCGGCACGGCCGGGTGATGGAGATCCTCTCCGAACACACCTGCCAGGGCTGGCTGGAGGGCTACCTGCTGTCCGGCCGCCACGGCCTCTTCTCCTGCTACGAGGCGTTCGTCCACATCGTCGACTCGATGGTCAACCAGCACATCAAATGGCTGCGCGTCACCCGCCGATTGCCCTGGCGTGCCCCCATCGCCTCCCTGAACTACCTGCTGACCTCGCACGTCTGGCGCCAGGACCACAACGGCTTCTCCCACCAGGACCCCGGCTTCGTGGACCACGTCCTCAACAAGAGCCCCGAGGTCGTACGGGTCTACCTGGCACCGGACGCCAACACCCTCCTGTCGGTGGCGGACCACGCACTGCGCAGCCGCGACTACGTGAACGTGATCGTGGCCGGAAAACAGCCCTGCTTCGACTGGCTGTCGATGGAGCAGGCGAAGGTCCACTGCGCACGCGGCGCCGGGATCTGGGAATGGGCCGGCACGGAGAACAGCGAGCGGGAACCGGACGTGGTGCTCGCCGCTGCCGGTGACGTACCCACCCAGGAGGTCCTGGCCGCCGCCCAGTTGCTGCGCACCCACCTCCCGGAGCTGTCGGTACGGGTCGTCAACGTGGTCGACATCGCCCGGCTACTGCCCGCCGAGGAACACCCTCACGGGATGAACGACTTCGAGTACGACGGCCTGTTCACCCCGGACAAGCCGGTCATCTTTGCCTACCACGGCTATCCCTGGCTGATCCACCGCCTCGCCTACCGCCGCCACGGCCACCAGCACCTGCACGTGCGCGGCTACAAGGAGATCGGCACCACGACCACCCCCTTCGACATGGTCGTGCGCAACGACCTCGACCGCTACCGCCTGGTCATGGACGTCATCGACCGCGTCCCGGGCCTCGCGGTGCGCGCCGCGGCCGTACGACAGCTCATGGACGACGCCCGGCTGCGTCACCACGAATGGATCCGCGTCCACGGCACCGACCTGCCGGAGGTCGCCGATTGGACGTGGGACGGCTGACCTCTGCCAAGTGGGCCCGGCCCGGGGGCCGTTCGGCCCTCTGGCCGGGCCCTGCAGCCTCTCCGACGGACACCGGCGACGCGGGACATTGAAGGCGCAACGAAAGCACTTCACCTCCTGCGCGTCGTACTCCTCGAAAGGGATGAGCATCATGGCAGTGCACCCCCACCCCCACCGGCACCGCGGCTTCCGTCTCCCGTCCCTGCACAAGGCCACCACGGCACCTGCGTCCGCCCCCGCCGACGTGACGACTGCCGCCGCGACGGCGACCCGGGCGCGCGTGTTCGCGGGGTTGCGGCTTCTGACCGGGTTCGTCTTCCTGTGGGCGTTCCTGGACAAGACCTTCGGCCTCGGGTACGCGACTGCCTCCGGCCGGGGCTGGATCGACGGCGGCTCGCCCACCAAGGGTTTCCTCGGTGGCGTGGCGGTCGGGCCGATGGAGTCCACGTTCCACGACTGGGCCGGAGCCGGCTGGGCGGACTGGCTGTTCATGCTCGGTCTGCTCGGCGTCGGTCTCGCCCTGACCGCGGGCATCGGCCTGCGCCTCGCCGCCGTCGCGGGCACCGCCATGATGGCGCTGATGTGGGTCGCCGAATGGCCGCCTGCCAGGTACCTCTCCGACGGCGCACCGAGCATGTCGACCAACCCGTTCGCCGACTACCACCTCCTCTACGCGGTCGTCCTGATCGCCCTGGCCGTCGCGGGCGCCGGCGCCACCTGGGGACTGGGCAGGACGTGGGCGCGGCTGCCGTTCGTCGGGCGGAACCGCTGGCTGCTCTGAGAGCCGAGTGATGCCTCGAAGGAGCGACCGCACCGGCCTCCGGGGGGCCTGCGCCCGCCTTGCCCGTCGCCCGAACAGGCCACGGGCAAGGCGCGTGCCGCCTGTCGCTCCGAGGTTCGCCGACGAACAGCGGGTGAACCGAACTCCGTGGGGTCCGCATCAGCCCTGCGGGGTGCACGGTGGTCCAGGTCTGTGCTGCCCGGTGGTTGGCAAGGAGGAAACCGTGGTGTCGCGAACGCTCGACGACAAGACGGTGACCACACTGGTGGCCGAAGCCGACGACCCTTCCCTGCCCGCGGCCGTCCACCGGAGCGGCCCGGCCGACGGAGCGCGCGACGAGTGCCTGGCGAGGCTGCACCCGGCGATCCGGCAGCGGCGCACGAGCCGCTACCCCTTCGCAGAGAAGGACCGCCCCGACGAGGTGCGGGCCGCTCTGCGGGGCGCCACCGCACAGGAGGGAGCCTCCCTGTCGTTTCCCGGTCCCTGGCATGCCGAGACCCTTCTCGACCTGGTGCACGACGCGGAGAGACGCGGCCTCACGGATCCGGGCGCCCACGAGGACCTGCTGCGCTGGACCCGGCTGGGACCGGAGGCGAACACCCCTGTCGACGGTGTTCCCGAGTACGCCTTCGGCCCACAGAAACGTGACGGCAACGCCCCCGTACAGGACTTCGCCGGACGGCGCCCCGGTGGCAGACCGTGGCACCACCGCCTTCGAGTTCCACCCGCACGTCGCCCTGCTCAGCACGCGCGGCGACGGTCCTGCCGACTGGCTGCACGCCGGGCAGGCACTGGAGCGCGTCCTGCCGGAGGCCACCCCGGCGATCTGGCGACCTCGCTGACCCCTCACGGCTTGGACGTGCCCGAGCTGCGCGCACCGGCCAGGGAACCGGTGTTGGGCAGCGGACAGGTCCAGATGGTGCTGCGTCTGAGCTACGGCCCGCCCGGACCCGCGACGCCCCACCGGCCCGTGCGGGACGTCCTCGGCATCGTCTGACCTCGTGCCTACAACCGTTCGGCGACGTAGGCGGTGAGGTCGAGGAGGCGGTTGCTGTAGGCCCACTCGTTGTCGTACCAGCCGAAGACCTTGACCAGGTTGCCTTGTGCCTGGGTGAGGCCGGGGTCGAAGAGACAGGACGCAGGGTCCTTGATGACGTCGCGGGAGACGATCGGGGCGTCGGCGACGCGCAGGATCCCGTGCAGGGTGCCTGCTGCGGCTTCGGCGAACGCCGCGTTGATCTCGTTGGTGTCGGTCTCGCGTTCCAGCACCACGGTGAGGTCGGTGAGGGAGCCGTCCTCGACGGGGACGCGCACGGCCAGACCGTCGAGGACGCCGGCGAGTTCGGGGACGACCAGGCCCACGGCGCGGGCGGCTCCGGTGCTGGTGGGGATGATGCTGACGGCTGCCGAGCGGGCCCGGCGGAGGTCCGTGTGCGGGCCGTCGAGGAGGGCCTGGTCGTTGGTGTAACCGTGGATGGTCGTCATCAGGCCGCGGGCGATGCCGAAGCGCTCGTGCAGAACGGTGGCCATGGGGACGACGCAGTTGGTGGTGCAGGAGGCGCCCGAGACCACGTGGTGCTCCAGGGGACGGTACGTGTCGTGGTTGACGCCCATGACGACGGTCAGGTCGGAGGCCTTGCCGGGGGCCGACAGGAGCACCTTGCGGGCGCCCGACTTCAGGTGGAGCGCCGCCATCGTGCGGTCGCGGAACCGGCCCGTGGACTCGATGACGATGTCGACCTCGTGGGCGGCCCAGTCGAGGGAGGCGGGGTCGCGTTGCGCGGTGACGGCGATGCGCCGGCCGTCGACGGTGAGGGAGGTGCCGTCGTGGGTGACGGGGCGGCCCAGCCGGCCGTAGGTCGAGTCGTAGCTGAGGAGATGGGCCAGGGTGGCGGGCGCGGTGAGGTCGTTGACCGCCACCACCTCCACCCCGGTGATGTCCGGGCGCTCCAGGAGGGCGCGCAGGTAGTTGCGGCCGACGCGGCCGAAGCCGTTGATGCCCACTCGTACGGTCATGGGGGTGCTCCTCGTCACTTGTCTTGTTGTGGTCCAGCGGTGTCAGAGGTGCGCGGCTCAGGTCAGTCCTGGCTCGGCACGATGGCCACCGGGCACTGGGAGTGGTGCAGCAGGGCGTGAGCTGTCGGGCCGAGTTGCAGGCCCAGACGGTTGTGCCGGCGGTGGGCGCCGAGGACCAGAAGGTCGGCGGTGGCGGTGAGGTCGCGCAGTACCCGGTGGGGAGGGCCTTCGACGGTGGTGCGGTCCAGCCGGATGCCGGGATAGCTGTCGGCGGCGCGCAGTGCGTCGTCGAGCCGGGCCCTGGCCTGTTGTTCGTGGGTACGGGCGAACTGGGCGGACGCCGATGGGAGGAGGCGCGGGTCCTGGGCGGGGCTACGCCAGGCAGTCACCGCTCCAAGTGCACAGCCGCGGGTCTTTGCCTCGTCGAGGGCGAATCGTACGGAGCTCGGGGCAGGGGCCGCGTGCTCGACTCCTAGCAGGACCTTTCCGTAGACCCCGTCGCGGTTGGCCTTGCTGCCCCGCACCACGACGACGGGGCACTGGGCGCGGGCCGCGACCGTCAGGCTCACCGAGCCCAGGAGGAGTTCGGCGAGCGAGCCGAGTCCGCGCGAGCCGGTGACCAGTGCCGTGGCCCCGCCTGCCTCGTGCAGGAGGGCCGTCTCCGGATCCTCGGGGACCACTGCGGTGGACACCTCAAGGCCGGTCTGTCGCTTCAGGGCATGCTCGCCCGCAGCGGTGACGGTGCGCTCCGCGACGCTCATCCTGCTCGCGCCCGCGAAGTCGTAGCTGTGGGCGGCGCTCTCATAGCGTTCCCACAGCGAGGCGTGGACGAGCCTCAGGGGCAGCCCGCGCCGGGCGGCCTCATGCTCTTTCCGGTTCCTGGCTTCTGCTCGGACAGTGCTCGTGAGGAGGTGCTGCTGGGCCCTCAGGGGCGGAACGACCTCCGCTGCGGCATCTCCGCAGGGTCGCCCGGCGACGACCGCGGCCCGTTCGCTCCGGGTCGCGGAGGGAGACCGGGGGGGCCGTCTGGGGGGGGGCAACGGCACCATGCGTGCCCCCAGTTCGCGGGCTCTGTCTGCGTGGATTGCAGCTAGGACACCCCTCTCGCTCGTTCACTCGTGCGGCACCACGACCACGGGGCACAGGACGCGGTGGATCACGGAGTGAGCGGTGGGTCCGAGGTGTGGTCCGGCTTCGGCCGGGCGGCCGACGGCGAGCAGACTCGCGCGGGCGGATGCCCGCAGCAGATGATGACCGGCCCGGCCGTGAACCGCCTGCTGTACGACCTGTGTCTCGGGGAACTTGTGCTGCCACGGAGCGAGTACCGCAGCGAGCCGACGCTTCCTGTCCTCTTCCGGGTCTTCCAGGAGGGAGGAGGGCGTGCGGGGCCGTGTCCAGGCGTGCACCACGTGGAGAGAGGCGCGCCGGGTGGCCGCCGCCTCGAAGGCGTACGCCAGCAACTCGTCGCAGGGGCGGTCCAGATCGACGCCCAGAAGGACGGGGTGGTACGGGGCGTCCGGCGCACCCTGCCGTTCATCCTGCGGCTGCTCCCCGGCCCGTACGAGAGCCACGGGGCATGCGGCACGCGCGGCGACGGCCTGGGCCACTGACCCGACCATGAGCCCGGTCAGCGCGCTGTTCCCTCGTGAGCCGAGGACGAGCAGGTCCGAGGTCTCGGCCAGGTCCGTGAGGGCTTCCACGGGAGGGCCGGGGACCTGTTCCGCGACGATGCGTAGTGCGGGGTGGGCGAACGAGAGGTGCACGGCGGCCCGGTCGAGAGTGCCGCTCCTGCGGCGGGTGCCGTTGCCGGCCGTCGGGGGTCCGGGGGGACCGGCGGCGTGTACCAGGTGCAGGGGCAGTCCGCGGAGCAGGGCTTCGCGGGCGGCCCAGTCGGCGGCGTCCAGGCTTTCGCGTGAACCGTCGACGCCGACGGTGATGACAGGCGGGTCGAACATGGTGACACCTCCGTGGGTGTGGGTGCGGGCGCCATCGGACGTGCTCAGGGGTGCGGGACGACGGCGACCGGGCAGGCGGCGTGGTGGAGCACGCCGTGGTTGACGGGGCCGAGCTGCATTCCGACGAGCCCCTTGTGGCGTCGGGCGCCGACCACCAGCAGGTCCGCGGTGCGGGAGGCGTCCAGCAGCGCGGTACGCGCGGGTCCCTCCACGACCTTGCTGCCTACGGTGACGGCGGCGAGCTCCGGATGGGCGGACAGCGCGGCCTCAAGAGCCGCCGCGACCTGGCGTTCCGCCCGCAGACGATGGTCGTCGGAGTGAGCCATCGGATAGTCCGGGACCTCCTGGGCGGGGCAGCGCCACGCGTGGACCAAGGACACCGACGCACCGTGCAGCCGGGCCTCGCGCAGCGCGAACTCCAGCGCGGACGATGCCTCTTCGGGAGCGTCCACGCCGACGGCGACCGTGCGCAGGGGACGTGCTTTCTGCTCCGCCATCCACTTGGCACCGCGGACGACGATCACCGGGGACGCGGCGCGGGCGGACACTGCCAGGCTCACCGACCCGAGGAGCAGTTCGGCGAGTTCGCCGTGCCCCCGGCTGCCGACCACGACGGCTTCGGCCTGTTCGCTGAGCTGGACGAGCGCGTACGCCGCATCGTCGGCGGGTACCTTGCTCGTCACCTCCACCGCCGGTCGACGGCGCAGCGCGCGTTCCACCGCGCGGGCGGCGATATCGTCGGCGGAGGAGTGGAGGCAAGGGGGTTTGGTGCGGTGGGCCAGTTCCAGGGCTGGATAGGGTTCCCACTGCCGGGTGTGTACGACGAGCAGCGGCGCTTCGCGCGTGGCCGCCTCGTCGGCGGCCCAGTCGAGGGCGGCCAGGCTCGGTTCCGATCCGTCCACTCCGACGACTAGCGGCTTGCGCACGGTGACACCGCCTTCCGATACGCCTCCAGGTCGAGGCTCTGCTGCGGACGTTTCCACCGGAGAGCCGGCCGGGGGAGGGGATAACCGGCCCTGTCCCGGGCCTTTCGGCCCTCTCTCGCGTGGTCCGTCGCAGGGCGCGGCGTCGGGCGGGGCCCCGGAGCCAGCGGTGCGTGTCCCTCTCGGTCGACCCCGCGGTGCCCGTGGCTCCCGTTTCCCGGACTCCTGTCCTCCCGTACACCTGTGCCGCCCGGCCGACAGGTGTCAGCTGCCCCGGCGGGGCCCGGCCTTTTCCGCTCCGGTGTGTTCCCGGCTCCCGGAAAGGCATGGCAAGGGGAGCGCGAACCACACGGTCTTGCCTGCTCGCGTCGGCACGATGCCCCAGTCGCAGGCGTGGAGCACTGCGTTGGCCAGGAGTTCGGAGGCCAGGAGGCAGGCGGTGTCGACGAGCTCTTCGCAGTCCCCCTCCCGCAGGGTGCGGCGCGGGAAGCGGCGGCCGTCCGCCACGCTGACCGGCTGCGCTTTCAGGAGCCCGGACACGACGGTCGTCGGCGCAGGGGGGATGCGCGCGAGCAGGAGGGTCACGTCGTCGGCGTACTCCTGAGGGCCGGGCAGCAGTTTGGCGAGTAGGGAGTCCGCGGCTGCCTCCAGACACGGACGTGTCGGCGATGGCCTTCTCCAGGGCGATGGCGAGGGCGTCGATCTGCTCCTCGATGTCGCTGGTCGGCGTCTCCACCAGGCCGTGGGTATAGAGGGCGAGGACCGAGGCGGGAGGTACGAAGACCCGGGTCAGATCGAACCAGTCCCCGCCCACCCCCGGGCCCTGCCGCGCGGGGAAGTACCGGTTGGAGGCGTCCACGCCAGGCAGGGGGCGGGGGAGCCGATCAGGCTGCGCTGCAGTGTGAGAGCGACAAGCCCTGCTCGTCGTAGAACTGGGCCAGTTGGGCTTCGGCGGCCTTGCATTCGCTGACGTCGCGGATGGCGGGGGAGACCAGGGTGCCCTCGGGTGTCTCCAAGGGGCTGAGGCTGATCTCGACCGGGAACTCCGCACTGTCCCGGCGCAGTCCATACAGTTCGAGGTTCGCGCCCATGGGACGGACCTGCTGGCTGGCTGTGTATCCCAGCCGCTGGCCCGGGTGCTGGTCCCCGAAGCGCTGGACACCAGGATTTCGGCGGGGCGGCCGAGCAGTTCGTCATGCCGGTATCCGAACAACGTCTCCGTCTGGGTGTTTGCCAGGCGGAAGACGCCGCTGGCGTCCACGATCACCATGGCGTCGGGGGCGGCTTCCAGGAGGGCCCGAACCGTTCCTCCGTGGCGGGGGTTTCGGGGTGCGTGCTGCCTGGCCGCACCTGCCGGCGTCTGTCCCGCAGCCCTCGCCGTGGCACGGCACCCACCCTCGGCGCGCAGTCCGACGGCCCCCGGCCCTGCCGGAGACCCGCTCTCCGGCCCGTCGGAAGCAACCGACCGGCCTTGCCAGGCAGGGCCGGTCGGCCCCCGGCAGTACCCCGTGCCGCCCCTCCCCGCAGCATCGGCCCCGCCGGAAGCTCGAAACGTCAACGCATTCACGGGAGGCTCACCATGACGGACGGCACCCGCCCCGGCGCCCCGGCCCACGCCCTGCTCGCGGACGGCACGACGGCGTGCATCCGGCCCGCCCGCCCGGACGACCGGGCCGCGCTGCGCGCGATGTACGAGGCCATGCGCCCGGAGCACTTGAGGCTGCGGTTCTTCGCCGCGAGCCGCCGCTCCGCCGAACAGGCCGCGGACCGGGCGAGCAGCCCGGCCCGGCCCGGGTACCGCGCGCTGCTCGCCGAGGCCCGGGGCCGGGTGATCGGCCTGGCCGAGTACGAGACCACCGAGGAGCCCGTCACCGCCGAGCTCTCCCTCACCGTCGCCGACGGCCTGCACCACCGGGGCATCGGCACGCTTCTGCTGGAGCATCTCGTCTCGGCCGCGCGCGCCGACGGAATCACCGTATTCACCGCTGTCGCGCTTGCCGAGAACCGCGAGGTCCTGGAGGTCTTCGCCGACCTGGGCCTGGCCGTCGCCCGGCGGCTGGACGGACCCGAACTGCACTGCACCATCCGTCTGGACGAGGACGAGACGTACCTCGCCGCAGTCGAAACCCGTGGGTGCATCGCCGACTTGGCCAGTCTGGAGCCGTTGCTGCGGCCGGACACCGTCGCCGTGGTCGGCGCGGGGCGCAAGCCCGGTTCGGTGGGGCGAGCGATCTTGCGCAACCTGCGCACCGGCGGCTTTCCCCGCTGGCTCTTCGCGGTCAACCCGCACGTGGACTCCGTGCTGGGCGTGCCCTCCTTCCCGTCGGTCACCACGCTGCCCCGGGTCCCCGACCTGGCTGTCCTCGCTGTGCCCGCACCCGCCCTGCTGCCCGTCGCCGAGGAATGCGGCAAGAGTGGAGTGCGCGCGCTGGTCGTGGCCTCCTCCGGCATCGACGCCCGGCTGGGCGCCGATCTCCTGACGGTGTGCCGGAGCTACGGGATGAGGCTGGCGGGCCCCAACTGCCTTGGCATCGTCAACACCGAACGCGGGATCTCGCTGGACGCGACCATCGCCGCCCATCACCCCACGCCCGGCACGGTCGGCGTGGCCGTGCAGTCCGGCGGAGTCGGCATCGCCCTGCTGAGCGGACTGTCCCGGCTGGGCCTTGGCACCTCCAGCTTCGTCTCACTGGGCGACAAGTACGACGTCAGCGGCAACGACATGCTCCAGTGGTGGGAGTCGGACGGGCGCACCGACCTGGCCCTGCTGCACCTGGAGTCGTTCGGCAACCCGCGCGCCTTCTCCCGCACCGCCCGCCGGGTGACGCGGCGCATCCCCGTCCTCACCGTGGACGCGGGCCACACCGAAACCGGACGCCGTGCCGCCGCCTCGCACACCGCCGCGGCCGCCGCCCCGACCGTGACGCGCCAGGCGCTGTTCACCCAGGCCGGCATCACCGCCACTCGCACCATCGGCGAACTCCTGGGAACCGCCGCCCTGTTCCACTCCCAGCCGCTGCCCGCCGGACCTCGCGTCGCGATCGTCACCAACTCGGGAGGGGCGGGCGTCCTGGCCGCCGACGCCTGCGCCGAGGCCGGACTCCAGGTGCCCGAGCTCGGGCCGGACGTACGAGAGCGCCTGGCAGCAGTACTGCCCGACGTACGAGAGCGCCTGGCAGCAGTACTGCCCGAGGGCGCCTCGGTCGCCAATCCGGTGGACGCCACCGCGGCGGCCACCGAGGAGCAGCTGAAGGAATGCGTGGACCTGCTCGCGGAGTGCCCGGGCGTCGACGCCGTGCTGGTGGCGCTGGTGCCCACCGCGGTCGCCACGGCGACCGGCGACGACCCGGTCCGGGCCCTGACCCGGGCCGCGGCCCGTCGCTCCCGGACCCTCGCCGCGGTCCGCCTCGACCAGGACACCCAGGTCACCCTCCTGACCTGCGCAGACGGCGGTTCCGTGCCCGCCTACGCCGACCCGCAGGCCGCCGCCCGCGCTCTGGCGCACGCCGCCCTGCGCGCCCGGTGGCTGGCCCGGCAGCCAGGCACCGTCCCCGCCCTCACCGGAGTGGACCCTCCGCGTGCGCACGGTGTCGCCGAGGCGTGGCTGGCCGCACACCCCGAGGGCGGCTGGCTGGATCCGGCTGCCTGCGCAGACCTCCTCGGCTGCTACGGCATCCCGCAGATCCCCTGGGCCTGGGCGCAGACCGAGGACGAGGCCGTCCTCGCCGCCGAACGGCTTGCCGGGGACGACGGCCGGGTGGTCCTCAAGGCGCACTGGCCGGGCCTGCTGCACAAGAGCACCCAGCACGCCGTCCTCCTCGGCCTGCGCGGCGACACACAGATCAGGTCCACCTACCGGGACCTGGAGACCCGCTTCGAGGGGCTGCTGACCGGGGTGGTGGTCCAGCCGCAGGCCCCGCGCGGCACCGAACTGTTCGCGGGCGTCGTCCAGGACGGCGTGTTCGGCCCTCTGGTGATGTTCGGACTGGGCGGCACGGCCACCGACGTACTGGACGACCGGGCCGCCCGCCTCGCTCCGCTCACCGACACGGATCTCCACGACCTGATCACCGTACCGCGCTGCGCCCCGCTGCTGTTCGGGGAGGGCGGCGAGGGACCGGTGGACCTGGAGGGGCTGGAACAGGTCCTGGCACGGCTGTCGGCGATGGCCTGCGACCTGCCGCAGCTCGCCGAGGCCGACCTCAACCCCGTACTGGCACGGCCGGACGGCGTCACCGCACTCGACGCCCGGATCAGGCTGCTGCCCCGCACCACCCACGACCCGTACCTGCGCCGACTGCGCTGAACGGCAGCCCCCGCACTGCACGGACCGAAACCCCCGGCCACCGCGCCGTCGAACCCGAAAGGAAACCGTGATGAAGCACAGCAAGATCGGTTCCGTGATGACCGGTGACGTCGTCACCGCCCGGCCCGACACCCCGTACAAGCAGGTGGCCCGGCTCCTTGCCGAGCACGGCATCAGCGGACTGCCCGTCGTCGACGCCGACGACCACGTGGTCGGCGTGATCTCCGAGACGGACCTCCTGGTCCGCGAGGCGGCCGCCCCCGACCCGTACCAGCCCGC
Source organism: Streptomyces sp. NPDC032721 (assembly GCF_055579625.1). Classification (NCBI taxonomy): domain Bacteria; kingdom Bacillati; phylum Actinomycetota; class Actinomycetes; order Kitasatosporales; family Streptomycetaceae; genus Streptomyces; species Streptomyces sp. NPDC032721. The sequence continues at coordinate 386,753 of NZ_JBVIMX010000003.1, forward strand.
GCCCCGCTTCCACCCGCCCCGCATCACTCCCGCCGCCCGCACCGAACGCCGCAAGGCGCAGGCGCGTACCGCAACCGGGCTGATGTCCACGCCCCCTGTCATCGTCCACGCCGAGAACACCATCGCCGAGGCCGCCCGCATCATGGCCCGGCACTCGGTCGAGCGGCTGCCCGTCGTCGACGAGGAAGACCGGCTCGTCGGCATCGTCACCCGCCGCGATCTGCTCCAGGTGTTCCTGCGCCCGGATGAGGCTATCCGCCACGAGGTGATCGAAGAGGTGCTGGTACGCGCCCTCTGGCTGCCCCCGCGGTCCGTCAAGGTCTCGGTCACGGACGGAGTCGTGACCCTGGAGGGCGAGCTGGAGCGCCTCAGCGAGATCCCGATAGCGGTGTACATGACCCGAGAGGTCGACGGTGTCGTCGCCGTCGTCGACAAGCTCACCTACCGCACCGACGACTCGCACCTGCGCCCCACCGAGCAGGCGTTGCAGGGCGTGGCCGGCGACTGGCTCCGCAAACTCTGAGAGGGGACGGCCCACGATGACGATCAAGGTGCTCGTCGTGTACGCGACGAAGAACGGATCCATGGAGGAAGTGGCCAGGGCCATCGCCCAAACCCTGGAGAAGGAAGGCTTCCTCGCCGACCTGCGCCCCGCGGCACGAGCCGGTGACGTACGCGAGTACGACGCCGTGGTGCTCGGCAGCGCGCTCTACGCGGGCCGGTGGCGCAAGGACGCCCGCCGGTTCGCCTCCCGGCAGAAGGCGGCACTGGCTGCCCGCCCGGTGTGGTTGTTCAGCAGCGGCCCGCTCGATGCGAGTGCGGCCGAGCGCGACATCCCGCCGGTCCCGGCCGCACGGCGTATCCAGAACCGGATCGACGCGCGGGAACACACCACCTTCGGCGGCTGCCTCAAGGCGGACGCGAAGGGCCGGATGGCCCGGATGATCGTCGACTCCGGGAAGGGCGGCGACTTCCGCGACTTCGCCGGTATCACCGCCTGGGCCCGCGGCACCGCCACGGAACTCCGTAGCTTGCTCGCAGCTCCCCAGGAGGAACAAGGGCTGACACCGTGAGCCCGCCGACCGGGGCCGTCCGGCCGTGACGAGGGCCGGACGGGCCCTGCCTTCTCGCTCCCGTACCACCGAATCTGGAACCGAACAGAGCGGCAGCCGACGGGAGCGGCAGCGACGAATGCGGCTCCAGCCGGTTTCCGCGCCCCTCGGGAAACCGAGCACAAGGAAAGAGAGACGGAACAATGATCCCCAGGAGCACCTCATTGAACGCACTGCCCGCCGAATACCGGGAACGTCTCATGAACCTCGCCCGCGAGGTCTCCTTCCCGGTCGGTGCCCGGCTCTTCGAGGAGGGCGGCCACGCAGACAGGTTCTGGATCGTGCGCACTGGCTCGGTCACCCTGGACATACATGTGCCCGGTCGGCGCGCTCCCGTGATCGAAACCCTCGGGCACGGGGAACTCGTCGGATGGTCCTGGCTGTTCAGCCCGTACGTCTGGCAGCTCGGGGCCGAGGCCCAGAGCCCCGTGAGGGCCTACGAGTTCGACGCCCCCGACGTCCGGCGCATGTGCGAGGACGATCCCGCCCTGGGCGCGGCGCTCAGCCAATGGGTCGGCCGCGTCCTCGCGCACCGGCTCCAGTCCGCCCGCACCCGGCTGCTGGACCTGTACGCCCCCTACGGCAGCGGGACCGGCGTCCGGCGCTGAGCCCGGCGCACCTTCGCACCCCTGCGCGCCTCCCGCGCTGCCCGTGTCCACTGACCTCACCACCGCCCGACTGCACAGAAGGAGACCCACCGTGCCCAGCTCTCCGCACACCGTGAGCAACGTCATGACCCACACCGTCGTCTCCATCGGCCGTGATGCATCGTTCAAGGAGATCGTCGAACTGATGGACCAGTGGAAAGTCAGCGCCCTGCCCGTGCTGGAGGGCGAGGGGCGCGTGGTCGGCGTCGTCTCGGAGGCCGACCTGCTGCCCAAGGAGGAGTTCCGCGACGAGGGCCCTCAACTCTCGCTGTCTGAGCCGCAGTCGGCTGTCACCAGGGTGGAGCGCCTCGTCGCAGTGGCCAAGGCCGGGGCGACGACCGCGGGCGATCTGATGAGCACACCCGCCGTGACCGTGCACGCGGACACCACACTCGCCCAGGCCGCCCGGATCATGGCCCGGCGCGATGTCAAACGGCTGCCGGTGATCGACCGCATCGGCATCCTCCAGGGCGTCGTCAGCCGAAGCGACCTGCTCAAGGTGTTCCTGCGCCCCGACGCCGAACTCGCCACAGAAGTACACCAGGTACTCGCCCCGCTCTTCCCTCAGCAGGACGTGAGCACCTCCGTCGAGGACGGCGTGGTCACCATCCGCGGCACCATGCACGACCGCCGCTTGGTGCCGGTGGCCGCACAGCTGGCCCAGGCAGTGGAAGGGATCGTGGACGTACGCATGGACCTCACGGCACCGGACATGTCCCGCTGACCGAGTGCGGCGCTTTCGCCCACCCGCCTGGGTGCCGGGCCGGGACGGGTCGCCCTGCACCCTGGGGCACCTCAAGCAGGCCTACGGCGCGGCCGGGCTCGTACCCCGTGCGGCCGGGGGCGGACTCCGCCGGGGCTGCCGCCCAAGGGCCCCGGAGGGATACAGGGGCAGCGCCAGTCGGCGGGACTCTCCGGGCACCAATGACACCGTCACGTAATGGAGTTGGATGTCGACCCGCGAGCGGTCCGAGAGCGGAACGCTGACGTCCAGCATCCCCGGCTTCATCCGCATGCCCGGCCCCCAGTGCGTCCCGTACCGGAGTCCCTCGTCCACAGCGCTGAGGTATTGGCCGTGGCGTGCACCGTGCTGGACGGGCGTCCGCTCGTTGTCACGGGGACCGGGCGCAACCGGCCCGGGCAGTCCGAGCGCTACGTCCTGCGTGTGGGACCCGCGGACCGGACACCTGGCTTTGGGGTCCCTGTCGGGCCACCACGGCTTCATGTACGCCACCACGTGCGCCGAACTCCCCCGGCTTCCCGTCGCGGTGAGCGCCTCGCGCGACGGCACCCTCATCCGATGGACCTCGCCGCCGGCCGTCAGCAGGGCAAGATGTTCAGCGGGCACGAGGGCCCCGCCATGGCGTTCTGCTGCACCGAGTTGGACGGGCGTCCCGTCATCGTCAGCGCAGGCAAGGACTGGACGGTGCGTACATGGGACCTTTGGATCGGTGAACCCGTCCGCGACTTCAACTCGCCCGCCGGGTCGTGCGATTGGCTCGCGCAGATGTACGGCAACGCGGCCGATCATCCCGATCGGGTGCGCCGGTATCCGTCGGCCATGGCGGACGCGGAGTGGGTGGCCATCCGGCCGCTGTTACCGGTGCGGGCCTGTCGGAGCGGTACCGCAGCGAATGCCCGCGAGGGTTTCGTTTATTTCGGTGATACAGAAATCGTGCCTCGGAAATACCCCTGCACTTACGGATGTTGCCAATGTTCGTTGTCAAGTGGGGGAGGTGTGGGGCCTGGAGCTGTTCCGTACGACCCATCACATAGAGTGCGTCGCGATCCTTGAGGCCGCTGAGTAGGGGATCTGACCTGCGAATTTGATCAGTGTGCACTAAGTCACCAGCGACTGTGGCACCGAGGTAACCGTGGCGGTTCCGGTGGTCCTGAGGCATGGCAGCCTTGCCGATCTCGTCATGTCGGAGCTGGTCGCCGCACGCCTGTGGGGTGCGATCGACGGACGTGACCCGGCGGTTCTCGACCCGCCTCCCGGCACCGCCGCGGGCGCACCCCGACCCACCGCAGCCCAGCCGACGAGATCAGCTGACCGAGCACACCTTGGCCGGTTCTGGGTCTGCCGGGTGTGCTCGGTTTGCTCTTCATTGCAGGCTACGACGCCCTGCGCATGCCCTACCGCCTCGGCGGTCTCCGCATCAAGGTGCTGGGGCGGACGCGTTCAGACCGGGTGATGCACTGTCCGAAGCTCTCGTTCAAGGAGCACGGCTTGGCCTGTCCCCAGGGCGGGCTACCGCCGAAGCACGGCAGGGGGTTCCGCTGCGCCAAGCCGGACACTTGGTCCGAAGACGACTCAGGGGCCCGAAGGCGACACGACCGGGCAGTAACGAGGGCGGAACGCTCCCAGTGCAGTTGTGCTGCCCGCACGCGTGCGGGCAGCTGCGTGCCAGCTGCTGCCTCGCTGGCTTCCGGGCGGGCGCCCGGTCGCACGGCACAGTGCCGCGCCGGTAGCACCGTGGGGGGGGGGGGGGGGGGGGGGCGAAGAGAAGGCACAAAAAAAAAAAGGAGGAGGAGGGTGTATT
>NZ_JBVIMX010000003.1:391064-454266 GCF_055579625.1 Streptomyces sp. NPDC032721
TCCCCCCCCCCCCCCCCCCCCCCCCCCCCCCCCCCCCCCTTCCCCCCCCCCCCCCCCCCCCCCCCCCCCCCCCCCCCCCCAACCCCCCCCCACCCCCCCCCCCCCCCCCCCCCCCCCCCTTCCTTTCCCCCCCCCCCCCCCCCCCCCCCCCCCCCCGAGACGGGGTCAGGAGGCGGTCTTCGTCACCTCCAGGTCGGCCAGGGGCTCGGTGACGCCGCCGCCGGGCGGGTCGACCGGCTCGCTGCCGCCGTTGTTGGGATCGGGGTCCTCGACCTCGGAGGTTGAAGAGGCGGTGTTCTTCAGGTCGCTGCCGTCACCGGTGTACGCCGGGTCGAGCTTGACCTTGAACGTCCACGACTTCGACTCGCCGTTCTTGACGACGTCGGCCGTACACGTGACCTTCTGGCCCTGGGCCGTGCAGTTGTCGGACGAAGACACGAACGACAGCGGCCCCGGCAGGTCGTCCGTCGCCACGACCTTCGTGGCATCGGACGGACCCGCGTTCTTCGTGGTGATGGTGTACTCGAACTCCTCACCCGGCGACACCTTCTCCGAGCCCACCGCCGTCTTCGACGTCGACAGGTCCGCACTCGGCTTGCCGACGCTGCCGCCGCCGGGCAGTACGGCCGAGGCCGTGTTGTTCGCGCTCGTGGGGTCCTTGGTGTCCGAGGAGATGACTGCGCTGTTCTTGAGGTCCGTGCCGTCGCCGGTGTAGCCGGAGTCGACGCGGGCCTCGAAGGTCCACGTCTTGGTGGCACCGGCCGCCAGTTCGGCGACGGGGCCGCAGGTGACAGTCTGGCCCTGGGCCGTACAGCCGTCCGTGGACGAGACGAAGGTCAGCCCGGTGGGGAGGGTGTCGGTGACCTTGGCGTTCTTGGCGACGGAGGGGCCGTTGTTCTTGGTGGTCAGGGTGTAGGTGACGATCCCGCCCGGCGGGACCGGCGCCAGGCCGCGCACGGCGGCCGAGCGGTTCGCCCCCTGAACGCTCATGTCGGCCGTGAGGGAGAGGTCGGTACCCGCCCCGGTGGGGGCGGGTACAGCCGTAACCTGGGCCAGAGCGGCGGGGGTGGCGCACAGGGGCACTGCGCAGGACAGCGTGGCCACCACTGCGGCCGAAGCCAGGTGCCACCGTCTCTTGGTCATCGTCATGTCGGTTTCTGTTCTCTCTCGGTCGTGCCACAGCCCTCGGGGTATGTGTCCGCACGGGCACATAGGTGCCCTTCGGGTGATGGCGTGGGGGTGAAGCGGCCACCTCCGAGGAGGGGGTGGCCGCGGTCCGCCACCGGAAGGAGGGCGCCGTGTGGCGCCCTGCCCGGCGGTCGGAAGCTCAGGAGGAGGTCTTGGTCAAGTCCAGGTCCGACTGGAGGATTTCGACCGTGACCGGGTAGTCCTCTACCTCGCCGGCCATCTTGTACTCACCGGTGGGTAGCGGAGCGGCGACTGCGCCCTCGTACAGGCGGATCCGGGCGAAGGTCTTGCCCTGCGCGATTGCCTCGGGCACGTTCCAGCTCAGCTCGGCACTCGTGGCGCCTGCGGTAACGGCGGCGGTGGCACGTTCGCCGGAGTCGAAGACGCCGTTGTGGTTGAAGTCGATCCACGCGGCGACCGTGGCGGTGCGCTGAGGATCGGTGTTGGTGAGCGGCACGGTGAGCCCGTAGGTCTGCTCGCTGATGACCGGGAGCGCGGTGAACGCGTCGTCCTGGTCACCGAGGCCGTTGTAGTCGGCAGCCTGGCCGTCGGCGTCGACGGGACGGCGGGCATCGGACTCGACGCTCTTGTCCTGGCCCAGGAAGAAGCCCTCCGCCACGTCGGAGAAGGGTCCACCGTTTTCAGCCGTGGTGTGGTAGGAGTCGGGGGCGTCCCCGAAGTCCTTGTTGATCACGCAGCCCCCCGCGTCCACGACCTTGTCGTTGTCGCCGGAGATCTGGCTGGCGAGCACGGCATCACGCACTTGGGCACCCTGGATCGGGTTCTCGGCGGTCGAGCTGGTCAGGTCCATCTGGTAGACCTTGCCGCGACGGTCGATGGCGTAGAAGTTGCCGATCTCGTCGAAGAACGTCGAGAGGTAGTCGCCGTTCGGGATCTTCCTTCCCACCACCGTTCCCGGCCCCCTGTCCCCGTCGAAGACCACGCGCTTGAGGGTGGAGCCGTCAGCCATGTACAGGCGCCCGTCCTTGGGGTGCAGGGCCCAGTCGTACCAGTTGCCTCCTCCCACGTTGAACTTGCTCGCTCTGGCTACCGGCTTGGGGGCGGTCAGGTCGATGGCCAGGGCCTTGTTGAAGGCGTCGCCGGCCACGTAGAACGTCTTTCCGTCACCGCCGATGTCGCCCTCCCTCCAGTAGCCGTTGTTCTCCAGCCCCGGCACGTCCTGGACCTTGATGTCGCCGGACGGAGTGTTCGGGTTGATGGTCAGCATGCGGAACGGCTTCTGCCGCGTGATCGCGTAGAGCCGGTCGGTGTGCGTGCTGTATCCCAGGGCGTCGAATCCGCCCGCGTAGGTGATCCCGGTGTCGACGGACTTCCCGGTGAGCGGGTTCACCCGGAACAGTCTCGTCGGGGCCTCGCCGATCGCGGCGTAGGTGTACGTGTGGCACGAACCCTGCGGTGTGGTGGACGCGGAGATCCCGACGGTGACTTGCGCCCGGTCGTTGTCCGGGTTGACATCCACCAGGTGAGCCGGGACCGCTACGGTGGCCGAGTTGGTCACCTCCTGGGGCAGGAGGGGTGTGGTGGCGGTGACGGTGTAGACGGCGGTGCCGCCACGCTTGAGGTCGGCGGTGGTGTCCAGGTTGTTGCCGCTGCCCGTGGCCGTGGCGCAGGAACTGCCTGCGGATGCCTCGCAGGTCCAACTCACGTCGGTCAGCGCGGCCGGGAGGGCGTCCCTGATGCGGGCGCCGGTCACGTCGTTGGCCTCGTCGTTCTTGACCGTGAGCTTGTAGGTGAGCTTCTTGCCGCCCTCGGCCGTGGCGGGGGCGGTCTTGGTGAGGGACAGATCCACCGGGAGGGCCACCTTGAGGTCGCCGATCTCGTGGTTGTTGGTCGCGCCGCCCGAACCCGCGGAGAAACCGAGCTTGAGGGTCTGCGGCAGCGCGGGCTGGTTCGTGACTGTGGAGATGTCGAAGCTGTCGATCATCTGCTGCATCGGGGTGCCGGGGCCGGTGTTGGAGGCGACCGAAACCAGCAGCTTGCCCCCCTTGGGCACCACGCTGACCCTTGCCGTCCGGAATTGCTTGCGGCTGTCCTTGGTCTGCACGGTGCCGCCCGGCCCCTTCACACCGGTCGCGTAGTTGTAGCCGGTGATCTTGCCGTCGACCTTGGTGCCGCCGCCGCGCAGCACGATGTTCTCCTCCCTCCGGCCGGGGCCGCCGTACTCGCCGGAGAAGTTGCCGTACTCGTCGAAGCCGACGCCCAGGAACGCCCCGGGCACTCCGACGTAGCCCAGCGCGCCGCCCGCGTTGCCGACACCGTTGGGGGCGGTGCCGTCGGCGAAGTACATCGTCAGTCCGTCGCCGAACCCGTTGCACCCCAAGATCAGCACGCAGTGGTTGTTGCCGCCGTAGGTGGCGTAGGTGAACTCCGCGACCACACCGAGGTCGGTGGAGAAGTCGCCGTTCATCTGCCAGCTGCCCGACTGGTCCTTGTCCGTCGTGGTCAGGCGCAACCAGCCGTCGGGGTCCTTGTCGTCGTACCTGGCGCTGCCGGTCAGTACGGTGTCCGAGGTGGGGCCGTCGAAGCCGTTGACGTAGGGGAAGGTGACCGGCGCCGCCTGCCGGGCGGCCTGCGGCTGCTGCCCCTGCTGGAGGACGGCACCGCGGGCGCCGGGGGCGGGCGGGGGTGTGGCCGCGGCCAGCGGGGCCAGCGCGAGCACGGTGAGCACGGTGGTGGTCAGGGCCGCGGCGCGGCGCCCGCGCAGGGCGTGTGGGGGCCGTGGTCGAGCAGGTCGGGGTGGGGAGCTGTGGGTCTGCACTGTTCTGTCGTTACCTTTCCTGGTGTACGTCGCGGCCCGCTGCCGGACCGCTGACCGCGCCTGCGCGCGGGGCGCGTCGGGCGAGTGGGGCTCCGCTCGCCCGGCTTGTGGCCGATCCGGGGTCAGCCGGAGCGGCGGCGGCGTGCCGCGTACGTCAGGCCGGCGCCGGCGAGGAGCAATCCGGCGGCCCACAGTGTCCACGGGGACACGTCGTCGCCGGTCTCGGCCAGCTGCGGCGCCTGGGTGGTCGGCTTCGAACCGGCCGGCTTCGAGTTGGTGGGCTTCGAGCTGGGCTTGGTGACGTGCAGCGGACCGCCGCCGGGGCCCGAAGTGCCGGGCGGGTTCTGGTCGTTGTCCGGGTTCGGGTCGGGCGTGGTGGACCCGGCGGAGGCGATGTTGTCCAGGTCCGCACCGGTGCCCTGGTAAGCAGGAGAGAGCCGTACGACGATGTCGAACTGGGCGCTGCGCCCGGCCGCCACGGTTCCGGCCAGGCAGGTGACCGTCTGGCCCTGGGCGGTGCAGCCGGAGGAGGCACGCTGGAACAGCAGGCCGTCCGGGAGCCGGTCGGTGACCTTGACGTTCTCCGAGTCGGACGGGCCGTTGTTGGTGACCTTGACGCGGTAGGTGAAGGTGTCGCCGGGGCGGATCTTGGACTGGCCGGGCGCCAGGATCGCCGTCTTGCTGGTGGCCAGGTCGGCGTTGCCGTGTGCGGCGGTGGTCGCCAGGAAGGTGTCCGTGTTGTTGTCCAGGGAGCTGTCCTCAGGGCTGGTCACCCTGGCGGTGCCGCCCGACAGCGTGGTGCCCACGGGCGCGTCCGAGCCGACCCGCACCGGGTAGGAGAGGGTCACCGAGGAGTCGGCCCTGCTGTGCGCGGCACGGCCGGTGGTCCTGCCGTCCGTGGGCGGTACGGCTTCCAGGCCCGCTTCGATGGTGCAGCGCAGCGCCTTGCCGGCGTCGCGAACGGTGCACCCCGGGGGCAGGCTCGTGTTCGGTACGGTGACGTGCGTGGGCAGCGTGATGTCGACCTGGGCGGGCCGGCGCGTGCTGGAGGGCCCGTGGTTGACCACCGTGATCTGCCCGCGTGCTGCTGTGCCCGGGACCACCGGGCCGGTGATGTCCTGGGCACGGACCTCCAGGTCGGCCTCGGCCTGGCCGGGCGCCTGTCCCGGCCCGCCCGGCAGCCCGGACGCGGAGGCGGTGTTGTTCTCCGGCTTCGGATCGGCCGTCTTCGCGGTCACCCGGGCGGTGTTGACCACGTCGGTGCCGTCACCGTCGTACGAGGGGGAAAGCCGCACGGTGACCGTGAACGTCTTCGTCTCTTCCGGCTTCAGCTGGGGCAGGTCCGGACAGGTCACCGTGGCGCCGTAGACGCCCTTCTCGCCGGTGCAGCCCTCGGCGGAGGACACGAATGCCAGCGCCTTGGGCAGCGTGTCGGTGACCGTGACGCCCTTGGCCGTCGAGGGGCCGTGGTTGGTCACCGCGATCTCGTAGTCGAACGTGCTCCCGGGCGAGACCGCCGCGTTGCCCTTGGCCACCTTGGTCACCGCCACATCGGCGGCCACGGGGGCCGGCCGCCCACCCCCTGGCAGCCCCGCACCCCCGGTCGGGCCGGTGTTGTTGCCGCCGTTGGGGTCCGTGGTCGCCGATTCCACCTGGGCGATGTTGGCGATGTCCGAGCCGTCCCCCTCGTAGTCGGGGTCCAGGCGCACGGTGATCACCCAGGTCGCCTTCTCGCCGACGGCCAGCGTCTCCTTCGGGGTACACGTCACCGTCTGTCCCTGGGCCGTGCAGCCGTCCTTGGACGACACGAACTGAAGCGGCGCGGGCAGGTCGTCGCTCACCTTGGCGTTCTTGGCCACCGACGGGCCGTGGTTGGTCACGGCGATGGTGTATTCGAATGTCTCACCCGGTGCGACCGGCCCCCCGGCCCGCTGACGCGTGAGCGACAGGGCGGCGGAATAGGACCCCGGTGCCTTGCGGGTCTCCGCCCCGGCCCTGCCGGACTTGTGTGTCGCCGGCTCGGGCGTGCGGGAAGCGGTGGGCTGCTTCCTGGTGACATCGGAATCCACCAGCCCCACGGCCGCGGGACTCGTCCGCCGGCGGGTGCGATCAGGGGCGGACGGCTGCCCGCTCCCGGAACTCACCGCGGTATTCGACCCTTCGGGAGTGGTTCGTGCTGCACCGGACTGCCGCGATGAGGGCTTCTCGGTCGTCGGCCGGCCCGGACCGGCCGCCTCACCCTGAACAGGGGCTCCGCCCTGCTCCGACATCGCAGGTGCGGAAGCCGCGACCTCGCCACGCGGTCGGGAGCGCGAATCCGGGTCCCGTGACGAGCGGTCCTTTTCCCGCAGGGCCGGGCTTGTCCGGGTGACCCCCTCTCCGCCTTGGACATGCTCCTGACGTCCCGTCATATTGGCTGCGGGCGAGGGTGCGTCGGGTGATTCTGCGGCCTGTGCACCGCCGTGCGCGGCCACCAGGGCGGCAGCCGCAAGGGTGGAGGAGGTGAGCGCGGTCACGAGGTAGTGCTGCGCCCGACTGTCCCGGCTGCGGCGAGGGGAGGAGCTGGTCATGTTCGGGGCCTTCGTTTCCTATTCGAGTCGAAACGCCGGCTTACGCCGACAAGTTCACAGGGCCTGCGGGCAAACGGGCATGACGGGCCGTCATACCTGTGCCTGTTGGTTTTGCGCCGGAACCACTGGGAGCGGCCCCCTGATCGACAGCCATCCCGTGCAGTGCCACATCTGTGCGAACATCGAAATCTTCGCGTGGTGCGCAAAACGGATCATGTGATGTATTTGTGACTATTTGGGAGAGACGCGCCTTCGTATCACCCTGGTGGCCTCACAGTCCGCCCCCCCCTCATCTCGGTGAGCACCTCGCGGGCTGAACTGGATTCTGAGCCAGGAAGCAGGGCCTGCCAGACCAAGGTGAATCGCTGAACTCCCTGACCACCACCGGGTAGGCCGATTCAACTCAACTTCACCTGTGGTCAACCGAGTTGCAATGAGCGCCCGCCCTTCGAACGGCAGCCTCGGTGCTCTCGGCGACCGCAGATCGAGCCTCGCGAGGAAGATCCGGCAATCGCAGCCACTCACGTTCATGGGGCGCAGCCGCAGGTTCGCCGGCCCTGTACTCCAGACGGGCACCCACTCCGCAACTGCGATGCCCTGCGGAGAACACGCGAAGACAACTTGAAGCCTGGATTCACAGGCAGCGGCACCACGTCACCAACCCCGAGCCGCCCACACCCGGGACGCCACGTCGGCGGGATGGCGTCCCGCCCCACTCCCCACAGTCGACGACCGAGCTCGCTGCTGACACTCGGATCCGGTCACGCGGGGATCGCGGTGCCGCTGTTCGCCCTTTTCGCCGCCGGGGTGAGCGTCTCGGCCGCATCGCTGGGTGAGGTGTTCAGCCGGCCGGAACCGCTCGGCGTGGTGCTGGGGCTGGTGGTCGGCAAGACCCTGGGGATCTTCATCGGAACCTACCTCGCAGCCCGCTTCGCCCGTGCCCGGCTCAATCCCGACCTGGCATGGGCAGATGTCTTCGGGCTGGCCGTACTCGCCGGAATCGGCTGCACGGTCGCCCTGCTGATCGGCGAGCTCGCCTTCTCCGACCCCACTGCGGCCGAGCACATCAAGACCGCGGTCCTGATCGGCTCCCTCGTGGCGGTCGCCTGTGCCGCACTTCTCCTCAGGCGCCGCAACGGAATCTACCGCCGCCTTTACGAGGAGGAGAACCGCGACGACGACCAGGACGGCGTCTCCGACAATTACCAGCGAACCGGACCCTCAGAGCAGTAACCCGGAGGCTGCCATTGATGCAGCAGCGTCCACCAGCGCAGCTGCCGAGCCAGGGGCCGTCCGCGAGGCGCCCCTGCACAGGCAGCACACTTTTCGGCTGGCTGGCTGAACATACTGAGGACCCCCAGGACGGGCCGGGTGGGTGTTGGCGGAAATGGCTGGCTGTGTCGCCGTCGGCCGAACAGGGTCCGGTAAGTCCCACGCAATCGAACCAGTGGCGAGGCAACTGTGCAACGGAGTCGGTGAGTTGGGAAGTTTCGGGATCATCGCCCGGGATTGGAACAGCAGGATCTGCTCGGCATTCGACGAGCATCGCAGCGCCGAGCCGCCAAGGTCCCTGCCGCCCCTCCCGTCCGGCCGCATGAACGGCAGGTATGCGGTCGGACGGGCGATCACGGGCAGTTGTTCTTCTCGTCGCAGTTGCCTGGGGCAGGCCATCAGCAGGCCATTGCCATGATCTGATCACCGAAGGGCTGTAGGCGTCAGTCGGCCTGCTGGCGGTGAGCGTCGAGGTAGCGGACCATCAATTCCCAGTACACGAGGGTCAGCGCCATCTGTGCGGCGGTTGCTGTGGCTGCGGCCGTTGGCCTACGGCGATAGGCGGCCGCTACCGCGCAGGCGGAGGCCAGGGAAGCCGCAGCGTTGACACCCAACGCCAGATCCCTGGGACGGTCGATGATCCACTGTTCCTCGCCGAGCATTGCACGGCTGGCCCAGGCCCGGTCGTCGGCGGGTTTCGGGAAGATGACGGGGTTGAGCGCGAACCAAGCAGCCGTCGCCGCCGCATGCGGCCCACGGCGCGTCCACACCGGCCACAGCACCAGAGGGGTGGTGGCCCAACGCGTCCATGCGCTCCAGGGGTTGGCATGCCGAGCGAAAACTGCTCGTCGCACCCTGGCGAGCCGGTTCCGGGGGAGGGCGTTCATAGGTGTGCTCCGTTCGAGGCTGTCGGCGCATGACGCAGTACGACGCCGACCAGACTTCCCGGCACACCTCGGCAGAGAATAGGCTGCGAGTGGCACACAGTAAAGTGCGTTCCGGTCCGCAACTCCCTTGATATCTGGGATCCTTGACCTTCGGCCACCGTGGCTGTGCTGCGTTGCCCAGGGGCTGTTTCCTCTGGAACCACAGGTCCCAGACTCCTGGTGCCCGTGATCGAGGAGAAGGCTCAGGACGAGCGCCCGGGCGGGTCATCACACCGCGCCTTGGTGCCAGATGACGCTACTTCACCGCACGGGAACGCCGGTGAGCGTCCTCACGCAAACAGGACCGCGCCATAAGCCGTCGCTCAACCTGACGACCGGAAGTCGGTGTCGACATGGTCGTCGTTGAGCGATCTCCCATGGGCTGGGCGGCCCCAGCTCCGGCGGGTCAGCCCATCATCCACGGGCAGCCAGAAGGATCAACAGCGGAGCATAGATCATCGCAGCGGCGGCTAGTTGCCGCTTCCACTCCACTGACCGTCGCAGGTCAGCGGGGCCACCCCGATTGGCTCCATAGGGAGCCTTTTTACGTGCTTCTCGCAGAGTCTCGCATGCGCTCTGATACGTCGGATAGCCGGTGAGCGCGCCGATCAGCGACCCGCCAAAGGCGATCGAGCCCCTCTTTCGACCGTCGCGCAGTTGGAAGCACAGGCCATCGCTCACTGTCACCCGTACCACGTCCTGCCAGGCAACAGTGGAGGTCACAAGGATGTTGGTGATCGACACCTCAGTGGCGGTGAACCGTATTGCCGAGTGCCATCCGAGCAGCCAGAAGAAGAAAGTGGTCGTGGCGATCACCAACGGTGGCGCGTAACCGGCATCAGGTAGGAAGCCCGCGACCCCCACCGCACAGGCATAGAACCCTACCCCCGCCGTCATCAGGAGCCATGTGAACAATGGTCGACGCACGACGTTCGCCTGCACCCGCATCACCTCGCGAGGATCTTTGCCTTGAGGAAGGAACTGGTCAAGGCCGAGGGTGGTGTCGCATCTACTCGGCGAACCTGAACCCGATTCTTGCTCGTGATAAGCGGAGGCCGGGGCACGGCGAGCCACCGGGGGCTGGGTCGAAGGTTTGTCCCGTCCAGGATCCTACGTGCGGCCCCACGCTGCCCCTTCGGCGGCCGACAGCCTGTCCAGAAGCTCCGCCAGTCCGCTGCGCGTTGCCGCCAGCACCACCAGGTCCTCGGGTCGCAGGACGTACCCGGGGTGCAGGTCCCAGACCAGGCCGCGCCCACCGGCTCGAGGCCGCTCGCCCGCATCGGCAACGCCGACCTGGTGCGTGGCATCTCCGACTGCCTGACCGTCGCCCGGCAGGCCACCACGACGACCCCGACGGTCGCGGTGGAGGAAGCACTGGTGGCGACCTGCGCACGGATCACTGACCGGTACCACTGGCTGGGCGACCCGGAGGCGGGTGACCTCAGGGCTCGGCTGGCGGAGATACAGGCCACCGTCGGCCGGGTGCTGGAGGAGTTCCGGGCCGTCACCGCGCAGTCCCGGCAGGCGACCGAGGCGCTCGATGCCGCCGCCCACCTCGCCCGTCTCGTGCGGCAGGTGCGTGGCGAGGCACCCGCCACGGCCGAGGAGCGGGTCGGGCGGAGTGCCGAACTGCGTACGGCTCAGGGCCGGTTGACCACGTGCCCTGACCGGCACCGACTACCGTGCACCGTTCACCGGCCCGGTCTTCGCCGCCACCCGCGCCCACTGGGTGCAGACCCTGCTTCGGAATCGCCGCTGGTCTACCGGGCGGAGTAGCTCGCGGCGCGGCTGCCGGCGGAGCACGGGGCAAAGCGGGTGGGGGAGTCGCTGGCGGAGGGGGCGGAGGACGCCGTACCCGCGCTGGTCCGGCAGGCGGCGGAGGCCGCGTACGACGAGGGTGACGAGCGCGGCATCCACGACCACGACGCGACCGCCGTTCTGTGCGCCGTGCTGCGCCTGCACGAGCAGGCGGGTCTGCTGCGTCACCCGGCCGCCGTGCGGGCCGCCGCCCAGCTGTTCTGGGCACCCGGCACCACCGGGGCCGCGCGTGAACGGTGACAGCGAGCGGCGGTCTCGCTCGTCCGGGTCCGTGAGACATTCGGGGCGGCCCCCGCGCTCGATGCGCTGCGGGCCCCGGCCCGAGCAAAGGAGGCATGGTGAAACCCCTGCGGATCGGCACCGAACTTCCCGTACGACGCGCCCTGTTGAGCTGCGGCCCGGTGGAGTACCGGCTGGACCGCCGAGGACCCCGCACCGTGGTGATCCTGCACGGCGGCCACATGCGGGCGGGCCTGGCTCTCGGTGAGGAGGTGTTCGCCGACCGGGACCGCACTGTGCTGGTGCCCTCCCGGCCCGGCTACGGCGGGACACCTCTGCCGGCTGACGGTACCCCCGCCGGGTTCGCCGACCGCGTGGCGGAGCTGTGCGGGCGGCTCGGCATCGGCCAGGCGGAGGCGGTGGTGGGGATCTCCGCGGGAGGGCCCACTGCGGTGGCACTGGCCGCCCGGCATCCCCGTCTCGCGTCCCGGCTGGTCCTGATGAGCGCGGTGGGCCCGCTGCCCTGGCCCGATGCCCGAATTCGTCGGGCCGCTCGCATCGTGTTCCACCCCGCTGTGGAGGGCGCGGTCTGGGGCGCCGTACGGCAACTGCTGCGCGTCGCACCCGGTACAGGGCTGCGGCTGCTGCTGCGCGACCTGACCACCCTGCCCGCCCGGGACATGGTCGCGGGACTGCGCGCGGACGAACGGGAGCAGCTGCTCGGGCTTTTCTCCCGGATGAGGTCGGGGGCGGGGTTCGTCCACGAACTCGTTCCCGTACCCGATCTCACGGCAGAGGTGGACGTGCCTGTGCTGGTGATCGCATCCCGGCGCGACGGCTCGGTCCCGTTCACCCATGCCGAAACCCTCGCCGCAATGCGGCACGCACAACTGTGGGAGAGCGCTGCGGGCAGCCACTTCGTCTGGCTCGGCGAAGGGTGGCAGGAGACAGCGGCCCGCATCCGCGCCTTCCTGGACATACCGGACGGCTGAGGTGCCGGGGCGAGCGGCTCCCACGAGGGAAACCTCCCGTTGCCCGGATTCCGGAACGGTGATGACGAGATGTCCTCACCGGCCGCTGGTGAAGGCGGCCGAGCGTAGCGGATGAGCGGCGGGGGCGGGGCGGTGGTCGGCGTTGGACGTCCGTCTGTGGGGGGCGGTGCGGGGAGTGCCGTGCTGTCGGCTGGTCAGTGGCTGGTGAGGTTGCCGGTGAGTTTGCTGTGGAGGTCGGCGCTGGGGGTGTTGAGGCCGATGATCTCGACCTTCTTCCCGCGCTGCGCGTATTTGGTCTCGATGGCGTCGAGTGCGGCGACGGAAGAGACGTCCCAGATGTGGGCGGCGGACAGGTCGATGACGACCCGGTCGGGGTCGGTGGCGTACTGGAACTGGCCGTAGAGGTCGTTGGAGGAGGCGAAGAACAGCTCCCCGGTCACGGTGTAGAGGACGCTGCTGTTGTCCGGTGCGACATGGGGGGTGACTTCAGCGAGGTGCGCGACTCGCTTGGCGAAGATGACCATGGCGGTGAGGGAGCCGACGACGACGCCGATGGCGAGGTTGTCGGTGGCGACCACGCAGATGACAGTGATGGCCATGACGGCGATCTCCCCGGCGGGCATCCGCTCGAGGGTCTTGGGTGCGATGGAGTGCCAGTCGAAGGTCGCGAAGGACACCATCACCATCACGGCGACCAGGGCGGCCATGGGGATGTCGGAGACGACCCGGCCGAAGACGATGCACAGCACCATCAGGAAGACCCCGGCGAAGAAGGTGGAGAGGCGGGTGCGGGCGCCGGACACCTTCACGTTGATCATCGTCTGGCCGATCATCGCGCAGCCGCCCATGCCTCCGAAGAATCCGGTGACGATGTTGGCGATGCCCTGGCCGATGGACTCGCGGGTCTTGGAGGAGTGGGTGTCGGTGATGTCTTCGACGAGCTTGGCCGTCATCAGGGACTCCATCAGGCCGACGAGCGCCATCGCAAACGCGTACGGGGCGATGATCTTCAGGGTGTCCATGGTGAAGGGCACGTCCGGCAGGCCGGGCACTGGCAGAGAGGAGGGCAGGTCGCCCTTGTCACCCACGGTCGGTACGGCGATTCCGGCCGCGACCGTGATGACGGTGAGGATGACGATGGAGACCAGCGGGGCAGGGATCACCTTGGTGATCTTCGGGAAGAACACCATCAGGGTCAGGCCGCCGGTGATCAGCGGGTATACCGCCCAGGGCACGTCGTGCGTTTCCGGGACCTGTGCCAGGAAGATCAGGATGGCGAGGGCGTTGACGAAACCGACCATCACCGACCGGGGTACGAACCGCATCAGCTTGGCCACCCCCAGCGTGCCGAGCGCGATCTGGATGACGCCGGCGAGGATGACCGCGGCGATCAGGTAGCCGATGCCGTAATCGTGGTTCAGGGGTGCGATGACGAGGGCGATGGCGCCGGTGGCGGCGGGGATCATCGCGCGGCGTCCTCCGACGACCGAGGTGACGACGGTCATGGTGAAGGAGGCGAACAGGCCGATCGCGGGGTCGACCCCGGCGATGATCGAGAAGGAGATCGCCTCCGGGATCAGGGCGAGGGCGACGACCAGGCCGGCCAGGATCTCGGTGCGCCAGACCTTGGGATTGTTCAGCCAGTCGGGGCGCAGGCCGTGCAGCCGTGTGGCGGGGGTCACTGGGGAAGAGGAAGACGCAGAAGGTTGCGTACCTGTCGTGCTCGGGCCCACCCGTCCGGCAGGCCGGGGCGTGCGGGAGGATGCGGAGGACTTCGCCGCCACGCTCCGCACTCGCTTGCAGCGGTCCTGAATTCCTTGTCCGGTCCTGGCTGTTGCCAGTGCGCTGACCGCGCAGTCTTCTCGTACTGCCGGTTTCAGCGCTTGAGGGGCTTGCTCCCGGGCGGTGTGCTGGAACGATGCGCATCGGGGACCTTGCCACCGCCAGCGGGCTGACCGCCAAGACCATCCGCTTCTACGAGCAGGCCGGGCTGGTGCCAGAGCCGCCCCGCACCACGGGCGGCTACCGCGACTACAGCAGCGACGCCGCCCATCGCCTCGCCTTCATCCGCGACGTCCAGGGCGCCGGGCTGACCCTCGCCGAGATCCGTTCCGTCGTGGCCCTGCGCGACAGCGCCACGTCACCGCGCTGATCGGCCAGCACCTCGCCGACATCGAACAACGACTGGTCGAACTGCGTACCACCCGCAGCGCCCTGCGGGACCTGGCTCGGCGGGCGGCCCGGACCGACCCGGAAACCTGCGGCGAGGACGGCATATGCACCATCCTCTCGCCGCACCGACGAGGGCACGCACGCCCGCTCACCCATGACGGGGCGAGGGCAGATGATGCCCCGGTTGGTGATCTGGGTGGCGCACAGGGTGGGCAGCACGGCGCGGGGCCGCGACCGGTCCGTTTCCGGTCGCGGCCCCGCTCGTGGGGGTGTCCAGGCCGGTCACGACCCGCAGCAGCCGCCCGCGTCAGGCTCCTTGGGGGCCGCACCGGCAGCAGTGGCCGCTGCGGGCGCGGTGAGCGGGACGGTCTGGGGCGCCGGCGCACAGCAGCCGCCGTCACTGTCCTGGGTGGTGGGGGTGTCGAAGAGGCCGGCGCCGCCGCAGACTCCGGTTTCGGGGAGGGTGAGTTCGACGCGGTCGGCGGCGTCGAGGTCGCCCGCGAGGGCGGCGGTCACCGAGCGGACCTGCTCGTAGCCGGTCATGGCGAGGAAGGTGGGGGCGCGGCCGTAGGACTTCATGCCGACGAGGTAGACGCCTTGTTCGGGGTGGGCGAGTTCGCGGTGGCCGTGGGGGTAGACGGTGCCGCAGGAGTGCTGGTTGGGGTCGATCAGCGGGGCCAGTTCGACGGGCGCCTGGAGGCGTTCGTCGAGGTTCAGGCGCAGTTCGTTGAGGAAGGTGAGGTTAGGGCGGAAGCCGGTCAGCACGATGACCTCGTCGACCGGTTCAAGGCGGAGGCCGTCCTCGCCGACCAGGATCAGACGGCCCTCGCTGTCGCGCTCGATGGCCTCGGTGCGGAACCCGGGGACCGCATCGGCGTGCCCGTGGTCGACGGCGGCCTTGGCCGCGAGGCCGAGCGCGCCGCGGGCAGGGAGTTGGTCGGCGGCGCCGCCGCCGAAGGTGGAGCCGGAGATCCCGCGGCGCAGCACCCACACCCCCTTCGTGCCCGCACCGTCGTCGGCGTTCGCGAGATCGGCGAGGGTGGCCAGGGCGGTGAACGCGGAGGCGCCGGAGCCGATCACGGCAGTGCGCCTGCCCGCATACCGGGCCCTGACGGCAGGATCCTTGAAGTCCGGGACGCGGTAGGTGATCCGGTCGACGGCGGCCTTCTCGCCGAGTGCAGCAAGTCCGCTGCCGCCCGCCGGGGACGGCGTGCTCCAGGTGCCGGAGGCGTCGATGACCGCACAGGCGAAGACGCGCTCCTCGCGGCCGTCGGTGCATGCGACGTGGATGACGAAGGGCTGCTGTTCGCGGTCGGCGTCGACGATGCGGTCCCGGCCGGTGCGGGAGACGCCGGTGACGGTGGCCCCGTAGCGAACGCGGTCGCCGAGGACGTCGGCGAGGGGCTGCAGGTACTGCTCGGCCCAGTCGCCGCCCGAGGGGTAGGTGGCGGGGTCGGGGTGCACCCAGCCGGTGGGGGCCAGGAGCTTCTCGGCGACGGGGTCGACGACTTCGCCCCAGGTGGAGAACAGCCGCACGTGCGCCCACTGGCGGACCGCCGCCCCGGCTGCCGGTCCGGCTTCCAGGACCAGGGGGTTGAGGCCCTGGTCGAGGAGGTGGGCGGCGGCGGCCAGACCGGTGGGCCCGGCCCCGATCACGACGACGGGCAGGGCGGTGGCGTGCGCGTTCACGACGACTCCTCGGTTGTTTCGACATCTGTCGATGGGTTGCGCGGCCCAGCATGACACCTGTATCGATGGACGTCAACATAGACGTTTATCGAATTGGGGGATGGTCCATGGAGCACGTCGACGTCGCCGTCATCGGCGGCGGGCAGTCCGGGCTCGCTGCCGCGCATGCATTGGTGCGGCGCGGGCTGCGGCCGGTGGTCCTGGAATCAGCCGGCCGGGCCGTGGGGTCGTGGCCGCGCTACTACGACAGCCTCACCCTGTTCTCGCCCGCCCGGTACAGCTCCCTGCCGGGGATGCGCTTCCCCGGCGCCGACCGGGACCGTTAGCCGCACCGCGATGAGGTCGTCGCCTACCTCACCGCGTACGTTGGCCGCCTGGACGCCGAGATCCGCAATTGGACGTGCTCGTGCTCGCCACCGGTTACCGCCTGACCTGCCCTACCTCACCCCGGGTGGGCCGGGACGCCGACCGCATCACCCGGCGCCTGGCGGCCCACCTCGCCCGCCGGTAACACCCCCTGCCGTCCGGCCGCCACCCCGCGAGAACGCCCCGCGTCTGCACTTCTTGTTTCGATATGCGCCTATGTTGACGTCCTTCGATACAAGGCGCAGTGTTGCATCGAGAGCCGTCGAATCAAAGCGGCGGCCGGGAGCGGAGGAGAACTGTCATGGCCCAGAACACCCCCACCGCCGATGCGGACCTGCGGGAGACGGTGCGGGCGCGCTATGCCGCCTCGGCCGTGAAGGTCGCCGAGGGCGGTACCGCATGTTGCGGCGTCGAGCCGGTGGAGATCGACGAGAACTTCGGCTCCGCCCTCTATGCCGACGGCGAGCGTGAGGCCCTGCCCGCCGAGGCGGTGGCCGCCTCTCTCGGGTGCGGCAATCCCACCGCGGTCGCCGACCTGCACGAGGGGGACCGGGTCCTGGACTTGGGCTCGGGCGGCGGCATCGACGTGCTGCTGTCCGCCCGCCGGGTCGGCCCGGCAGGCAAGGCGTACGGGCTGGACATGACCGAGGAGATGCTCTCCCTCGCGCTGGCGAACGCCGCGAAGGCCGGGGCGGCGAACGTGGAGTTCCTCAAGGGCGCCATCGAGGCCGTCCCGCTGCCCGCCGCCACGATCGACGTGGTCATCTCCAACTGCGTGATCAACCTGTCCACCGACAAGCAGGCCGTGTTCGCCGAGACCTTCCGCGTCCTGAAGCCAGGAGGCCGCATCGGCGTCTCCGACGTCGTCGCCGACGACGCCCTGACCCCCGCCGAGCGGGCCGAGCGCGGCGACTATGTAGGCTGCATCGCTGGCGCCCTGTCCTTTGCCGAGTACCACCAGGGACTGGCGGCGGCCGGGTTCACGGACATCTCCCTCACCCCGACCCATGCCGTCGCCGACGGCATGCACTCCGCGATCATCAAGGCCACCAAGCCCGCAGACGCCCCCACCACCCTGCCCTCCGCCGGGACCGGCGCCGAGGCCGACTGCTGCGGGAGCGCCCCCGCCCGGGCGCCCTCCTGCTGCTGAGGCATCCCCCAGGGGCACCCCGGTGACTGGTCAACAGACACCCCTGCCACTTTGATTCGATGTGTGTCAACATAGACGTATGTCGAATACGAGGGTGTTGACGGTGCTGGAGCCCGAGACGGTGACGCCGTGCTGCCCGCCGCTGACCGAACGGCCCATGAACGCGGAGGAGGCCGAAACAGCCGCCCGCATGTTCAAGGCGCTCGGCGACCCGGTCCGGCTGCGGCTGTTCTCCGCGGTCGCCTCCCACGAGGGCGGCGAGGCGTGCGTGTGCGACATCTCCGACGTCGGGGTGTCCCAGCCGACCGTCTCCCACCATCTGAAGAAGCTGAAAGATGCGGGTCTGCTCACCTCCGAGCGGCGCGGGACGTGGGTGTACTACCGGGTCGAGCCGTCCGTGCTCGCCGCGATGGGGAAGATCCTGGTCGGCGCGGCGGGCGCCTGACCACCAGTCCACTGCCCCGACCGTCGCTCCGCGGTGGCCGGGGCGGCGTCATGAGAACGGGGAACGGGTATGGGGGACACGGTGGAGATCGTGCCGCTGCGCACCGAGCACGCACCGCAGGTGCTGGCGATCTACCAGGCGGGGATCGACGAGGGGAACGCCACCTTTGAGACCAGCCCGCCCACCTGGCAGGCGTTCGACGCCGCGAAACTGACCGAACACCGCTTCGCCGCCTGCGACGAGACTGGGGCGGTGCTCGGCTGGGTCGCGACCAGCGCCGTCTCGGACCGGTGCGCGTACGCGGGCGTGGTCGAGCACTCCGTGTACGTCCACCCTGGAGCCCGTGGGCGCGGTATTGCCTCCACCCTCCTGGCGGCGCTGATCGACTCGACCGAGGACGCCGGGATCTGGACCATCCAGTCCGGGATCTTCCCCGAGAACACCGCCAGCCTGCGTGTGCACCAGCGGGCGGGCTTCCGTGCCATCGGTGTGCGGGAGCGCATCGGGCGCCATCACGGCGTCTGGCGCGACGTCGTCCTCGTCGAGCGCCGTAGCCCTGCCATCGTGTAGTCGTCCTTCCCGTGCCGACCGGGCCGTGGCGGGCGTGTGCCTGGCCGGCGGGCGGCTCAGATCAGCATGATGAGGTATCCGGCTGTGACGGCGATGCCCACGATGGCGAGAGTGTAGGCGGCGAGCAGGCGTCGGGACATGACCCGGCTCAGCAGGCCGAGTTCGGGAACGTTGACTCCGGCTGCGGAGATGATCAGCGCGAAGACCGCCCCCAGCGTCATACCGCTGTCGTGCAGGGTGGCGGCGATGGGCAGGAAGGCTTCGGTGGAGACGTAGAAGGGGATGCCGAGCGCCGCCGCGACGGGCACGGCCAGAGGGTTGTCCGGCCCGGCCAGCCCTGCAATGAGGTCCTGCGGCACGAGGCCCAGGATCGCAGCGGCGACAGCGACGCAGGCCACCATCGGGATCGCCGGACTGCGGGCGAGAGTCAGCCCATGACGCAGGGCGCGGCGGGTCTCGGCTCGCCATCCGCCCCAGGGGGCAGGGTCGGCGAACGGGTCGTACGGCCGTGCGGTGCAGGTGTCCTCGCGCACGGCCAGGCCGGCTACGCGGCCGCCGGACCGCTTGCAGAGGTGGTCGGCGCTGCGTGCGCTGTGGCGGGGCGCAGACCGTGCTCCAGGTGAGCGGCGTCGGCCGTCAGGGCGGCGAGCAGCACGGCAAGGCAGGTGGTCACCACGTAGGCCGTGGTGACTTTCCAGCCGAACAGCGGGATGAGGATGGCCACGATGACCGGGTCGAGGAGAGGGGAGGACAGCAGGAAGGCCGTCAGCGTCGCTGTCTGGATGCGTGCGTTGACCATGCCGATGACGACCGGAATCGCGGAGTATGTACAGAACGGCGTGACGAACCAGAGCAGGATTCCCTTGGCCGCTCCGGCCAGCGGGCCACCGCCGAGCCAGTTCTGGAGTCGGGAGACACCGACGCGGCGGGCTATCAGCGCCATGAGGGCAAGGACCACCGCCAGCAGGACCGCCAACTCCACCAGCAGCAGAGCGAATTCGGATAACGCGGACGTCAGCCGTTCACCCACCGGACCGATCTGCCTGCCAGGGTGCCAGCGCCTGCGTACTGCTGGCGGCTCGCACCGGTGTGAGGCCCATGACCACCTCGGCTGCCGTCGGGAACTCATCCAGGCAGTCCTCGTTCACCCGCACATGACTGGCGGTGCCCACCCGCTCGACGAACACGAATTCCAGCTCGGCGAGGCGCCGCACATGGGCCGAGACGGTCGACTGCCCCACCCCCGTCGCGGCGACCAGCGCCCCGATCGTCATGGCCTTGCCCTCGGTGGCCAGCAGGTGAAGCAACTGCAGCCTGGTCGGGTCCGCCAGGCACCCGAACCAGCTCGCGTACGCCTCCGCGGCGGAGCGGTCCAGCATGTTTCCCTCCCGCATCCAGTCATTTATCGCTCATCGACGATGATAGCTAGAGTGGAGGGTGCTGTCTTCAGGCAGGGGGGCGGAACGTCATGCGGGAGTGCCCGACGGCTGCGGCGCCGTCGGGCACTTCGGGGGCGTGGGGCCCCACGGGGTGCAGCAGTCTGTCCATGGCGCACGCACCCCGTGGGGCTTGCGGAGCCACCGGCTGGGCTGTCAGGCCAGGTGTGCGATGTCGCGGACGGCATCGCGGGCCGTCCGGCCGACCCCGATGAGCGCGGCGGACGCCGGTCCGGTCCAGTCGCCGTAACCGAGCAGGTGCAGGCGCGGCTCGCCGAGCGCGCGGGTGCCCTCGGTGGGGAGGTGCCCTCGCGGGCCGCGCAGGTTCAGCGGGGCGAGATGGGACAGTGCCGGGCGGAAACCGGTGCACCAGATGACCGCGTCCGTAGCGGTGTGACTGCCGTCGGCCCACTGGACGCCGTCCTTGGTGAGCCGGATGAACATCGGCGTCGCGGCAAGGAGGCCGGCGTCACGGGCGGCCCTCACCGGGGGCACTGCGACGATGTCGCCCAGCGACGCGACCCCGCCGGTGTCGGTGCGGCCTGTGTCCAGGGCGCGGCGGCGGGCGGTGGCGACGTCGAACAGGGCGCGGCCGTCGATGTCGTCGGCCAGGAACTGGGGCGGGCGCTGGGTCACCCACGTCACCTTGACGTGACCGTCGAGGGCGAGGTCGGCGGCGATCTGCGCGCCGGAGTTCCCGCCGCCGACCACCAGGACACGCTGTCCCGCGAAGTCGGCGGGCGAGCGGTAGTTCACCGTGTGCAGCTGGCGTCCGGTGAAGATGTCACGGCCGGACACGGCAGGCAGAAAGGGCCGCGACCAGCTGCCAGTCGCGCTGATGACCGCCTTCGCCAGCCAGGTGCCGTCGTCGGTCTCGACCACGAGCCGCCCGCTGTCGCGGCGTACCGCCTGCACGCGGGTGCCGTGCTGGACGGGCAGGTCGTAGCGTTTCTCGTAGTCGGCGAGGTAGTCGACCACGTGCCCGGCACCGGGGTAGATCTCGCCCGCCTGGGTCGGCATGAGGCGGCCGGGCAGCGAGGAGTGCTCGGCCGGGGAGAACAGGTGCAGCGAGTCCCACATGTGCTGCCAAGCCCCGCCCGGGGCCGCATCCGCGTCGAGGATCACGAAGTCGAGCCCTTGGCGGCGCAGGTGGTAGCCGGCGGCGAGCCCTGCCTGCCCGCCGCCGACCACCACTACCTCGGTGCGCCAGGTCACGGGGCCGTGGTTACCGCGGCGGGGGCGAACTTCCGTCGCCAGGCGAGCGCGACGTACACCAGCCCGATCAGCACCGGCACCTCGATGAGCGGGCCCACCACCCCGGACAGGGCCTGGCCGGAGGTGACGCCGAAGGTGGCGATGGCGACCGCGATCGCCAGCTCGAAGTTGTTGCCCGCAGCGGTGAACGCCAGCGTCGCGGTGCGGTTGTAGGCCATACCCAGGCCCTTGCCGAGCAGGAAGGTGCCGAAGAACATCACGGCGAAGTACACCAGCAGCGGCAGCGCGATCCGTACGACGTCCAGAGGTTGGGAGGTGATGGTCTTTCCCTGGAGGGCGAAGAGGATGACGATGGTGAACAGCAGCCCGTACAGCGCCCACGGGCCGATCTTCGGCAGGAACTTCGCCTCGTACTTCTCACGGCCCATCTTCTGTTCGCCGATGCGGCGGGTGAGGAATCCCGCCAGCAGCGGGATGCCGAGGAAGATGACCACGTTGAGGGCGATGTGCCAGACGGACACGTCCAGGCCCTGGCCGTCGCCCAGGTTGAGCCAGCGGGGCAGCAGGTCGAGGTAGAACCAGCCCAGCAGGCCGAACGCGAGGACCTGGAACACGGAGTTGAGGGCGACCAGGACGGCGGCGGCCTCGCGGTCGCCGCAGGCCAGGTCGTTCCAGATGATGACCATGGCGATGCACCGGGCGAGACCGACGATGATCAGGCCGGTGCGGTACTCGGGCAGGTCCGGCAGGAACACCCACGCGAGGGCGAACATCACGGCCGGCCCGACGATCCAGTTGATGACCAGCGAGGAGACCATCAGCTTGCGGTCGCCGGTGACGCGGTCGAGCTTGTCGTAGCGGACCTTGGCGAGGACCGGGTACATCATCACCAGCAGGCCGAGCGCGATCGGCAGGGAGATCCCGCCGATCTCGATCTTCGCGAGGACGTCGTTCATCCCCGGGACAAGGCGCCCCAGGCCGAGGCCGACGGCCATGGCGAGAAGGATCCACACGGCGAGGTAGCGGTCGAGGGTGGAGAGCTTCTTGACGACCGAGTCGTCCCCGGCCGGGGCAGTGCCCGGGGTGCGGGTGGGGGTGGGGTCGGTGGCGGCCATCAGCAGGCCCGCCTGTTCTGCGCGGCGTCGCGGGCGGCGGCGGCCAGGACCGCGAACTGCCCGGCCAGGCCCTCCAGGACCTCGGGCCGCAGCCGGTAGTAGAGGAACCGTCCGCACGGTTCGGTCTCCACCACTCCGGCCTCGCGCAGCACCTTCATGTGGTTGGAGATGTTCGTCTGCTTGGCGCCGGTCTCCTCCACCAGGTGCGTCGTGCACAGGGTTTCCCGGGCGAGCAGGGTCACGATCTGGAACCTGAGCGGGTCACCCAGCACCCGCAACAGATCAGTGTCGACTGAAGTCAGCATGCACTGATACTGTCACATCATCGCCCGCTGATACCAGCGGGAGCTGAAGTCATCGGCGGGCGGACCCCGCCCCGCGACGAAAGAGACCTCTTCTCATGGCCGACAAGCCGTCCGTCCTGTTTGTCTGCGTCCACAACGCCGGCCGGTCCCAGATGGCCGCCGCCTGGCTCACCCACCTCGCAGGCGACCGCGTCGAGGTCCGCTCCGCCGGATCCAACCCGGGAACCGCCGTGAACCCGGCAGCCGTCGCCGCGATGGCCGAGGTCGGCATCGACATCTCGCACGAGAGCCCGAAGATCCTCACTGTCGACGCCGTCCGCGAGTCGGACGTGTGCATCACCATGGGCTGCGGCGACACCTGCCCCGTCTTCCCCGGCAAGCGCTACCTCGACTGGAAACTGGAGGACCCGGCAGGCCAGGGCGTTGCGGCCGTCCGCCCCATCCGCGACGAAATCAAGACCCTGGTGGAGGGCCTGATCTCCGAGATCGCCCCGGAGAAGCCTGGGGCGAGCGCGTGAGCGAGATACGTGAGATCGTCATCATCGGCTCCGGCCCCGCCGGATACACCGCCGCCCTCTATACCGCCCGCGCCCAGCTCAAGCCCCTGCTGTTCGGCAGCTCCATCTTCGTCGGCGGCTCCCTCACCACCACCACCGAGGTCGAGAACTTCCCCGGCTTCCCCCAAGGCGTCGACGGACCGGTCCTGATGGAGAACATGCGGGCCCAGGCAGAGAAGTTCGGCGCCGAAATGATCGACGACGACATCACGGCCGTCGACCTCACCGACGACATCAAGCTCCTCACCGACTCGGCGGGCACCGTGCACCGCGCGAAGACGGTGATCATCGCGACCGGCTCCGGCTACCGCAAGCTCGGCCTCCCCAACGAGGAGGAACTGTCCGGGCGCGGGGTGTCGTGGTGCGCGACCTGCGACGGGTTCTTCTTCCGTGACCGCGACATCGTCGTGGTCGGCGGCGGCGACACCGCCATGGAAGAGGCCACCTTCCTCACCCGCTTCGCCCGCTCGGTCACCGTCGTCCACCGCCGCTCCACCCTGCGCGCCTCCAAGGTCATGCAGGAACGGGCGTTCTCCGACGACAAGATCTCCTTCGTCTTCGACAGCGAGATCGCAGAGATCAAGGAAGCGAACGGCATGCTCGGCGGCGTCGTCCTGCGCGACACCTTCACCGGCGCCACCCGTGACCTAGACGTGACGGGGCTGTTCATCGCGATCGGCCACGACCCGCGCACCGAGCTGTTCACCGGCCAGGTCGAGCTGGACAGCGAGGGCTACGTCAAGGTCGCCGCCCCGTCGACACGCACCAGCCTGCCCGGCGTGTTCGCCGCCGGCGATGTCGTCGACCACACCTATCGCCAGGCCATCACCGCCGCCGGAACCGGCTGCGCCGCAGCCCTCGACGCCGAGCGCTACCTCGCCTCCCTCACCGACCAAGGGCGCACCGCGGTACCGGAAGCCACCGCCAGCCTTGCCTGAGCCCGGGACATACACCGCGGTCCGGCACAGTGGCCCAGCGGGATGCGGAGCCCTTTGAGTGAAGGCAGCCGTGGCGGGCCGCCGAACCCCACAATGCGTTCCATACCTGCACCACTGATATTGCGTAGCCTCCAACCGGCTTCGCAGCGATGAAGAGGTGGGCCCCTGGGTGCGCACCACGCCGTAGCGCTATCCGGCGGCCAGCACGGCCTCGAACGTCGCGGCGAACTTCACCTTGTCCTCGGGACGAATCCGACCAGCCGGCCGCACATCGATCCCGAACGGACCGGAGTCGGTGAGCAACAGGTAGTCCGGCGTGTGATCCACCCGCTTGCCGCCCGCGTGGAAACGAAGCCGGAACGGCTGCGAGAGCGCCTCACGCAGCCCGGCCGCGAAGTCGACGACCAAGAGCGTGCACTCCTCCTCGAAGCTCTCAAAACCGTGATGCCTGCGCGTGGAAACCATGTACTCGAGCCCCGGCCGGTGCTGCTGGTCGGTCCGCCAAGTGAACCGACGCACCGGCACCGTGCGTGAAACTGCCACCTCATTGAGGTCGCGCACCGAGTACGTCGCGGCAGCGTCCCGCCCGAACTTCCACGTCGTCGTCCAGCGCCTGGCCCACCGTTCGTCCAGGTCCAGCTGGTGCGGGTACTCGGTGAATCCCCGATGCAGGTGTGCCAGATCCTCCAGGCGACAGGAGTCGGACCAGGTGTCCCTTTGCGGCTCTTCCGGCACCCGACGAGTGGAACTCGGCCCGCGATCCCTCATATGCACGTCGAGCGCTCCTCAGCCGATCGAACACGGCCGCCAAGACCAACCACGACGCTACGGTGAGCGGCGCTCGTCACTCGACCAGATCAGCGTCCTTCACGCGCACGAGTGATTCCACGTCGAGGGTTACAGCCTTTTGGCCACGTACGAGGTGAGGTCCAGGAGCCGGTTGCTGTAGCCCCATTCGTTGTCGTACCAGCCGAAGACTTTCACCAGGTCGCCGTGGGCCTGGGTGAGGCCGGGGTCGAAGAGGCAGGAGGCGGGGTCCTTGATGACGTCGCGGGAGACGATCGGGGCATCGGCGACCCGGAGGATTCCGTGCAGCGGGCCGTTCGCCGCTTCGGTGAACGCGGCGTTGATCTCCTCGGCGGTCGCTTCGCGGTCCAGGACAACGGTGAGGTCGGTGAGCGAGCCGTCCTCGACGGGGACGCGGACGGCCAGGCCGTCGAGGACGCCGGCGAGTTCGGGGACGACCAGGCCGACGGCGCGGGCGGCTCCGGTGCTGGTGGGGATGATGCTGAGGGCGGCCGAGCGGGCCCGGCGGAGGTCCTTGTGCGGGCCGTCGAGGAGGGCCTGGTCGTTGGTGTAACCGTGGATGGTGGTCATCAGGCCGCGGGCGATGCCGAAGCGCTCGTGCAGCACGGTGGCCATGGGGACGACGCAGTTGGTGGTGCAGGAGGCGGCCGAGACCACGTGGTGTTCCAGGGGACGGTACGTGTCGTGGTTGACGCCCATGACGACCGTCAGGTCGGTGGCCTTGCCGGGAGCCGAGAGGAGTACCTTGCGGGCACCGGACTTGAGGTGGAGCGACGCGCTCGCGCGGTCGCGGAACCGGCCCGAGGACTCGATGACGATGTCGACCCGGTGTGCGGCCCAGTCGATCGCGGCCGGGTCGCGTTGCGCGGAGACGGCGATGTGCTTGCCGTCGACGGTGAAAGAGGTCGCGTCGTGTTGTACGGGGAGGCCCAGCCGGCCGTAGGTCGAGTCGAAAAGGAGGAGGTGGGCGAGGGTGGAGGGTGCGGTGATGTCGTTGACGGCCACTACTTCCACCCCGGCGCTGTCACCGCGCTCCAGGAGGGCGCGCAGGTAGTTGCGGCCGACGCGGCCGAAGCCGTTGATACCCACTCGGACGGTCATGAGAGTGCTCCCTGTGTGGTCGTGTCGTTGTCGCTTCGTGGTTGCGTGCGGGAAGTCCGTGGCCCCCGGTCAGTCGTGGTTCGGCACGATGGCCACCGGGCAGTGCGCGTGGTGCAGCAGGGCGTGGGCGGTGGGGCCCAGTTGCAGTCCCAGCCGGTTGTGCCGTCGGTGGGCACCGAGGACCAGGAGGTCGGCGGTGGTGGAGAGGTCGCGCAGCACCTTGTGAGCCGGGCCCTCGACGGTGCTGCGGTCCACCCGGATGCCGGGGTGCTCGTCGGCCGCGCGCAGCGCGTCGTCGAGGCGGGCCGCCGCCTGCTCCTGGTAGGTGCGGGTGAACTTGGCCGCTGCCGACGGGAGGAGGTTCGGGTCCTGGGCGGGGGTGCGCCAGGCGGTCACCGCTTCGAGCGGGCAGGCGCGGGCCTTGGCCTCCTGGAGCGCGAATCGTACGGACGCGGGGTCGGTGACCTCGCGGTTGATGCCCACGAGGACCTTCCCGTAGACGCCGTCGCGGCTGGCCTTGGTGCCGCGCACCACGATGACCGGGCATTGCGCACGGGCCGCCACGGCAAGGCTCACCGAGCCCAGCAGGAGTTCGGTGAGCGTGCCGAGGCCGCGCGATCCGGTGACCAGAGCGGTGGCGTCCTGTGCTTCGCGGAGCAGGGCGCTTTCCGCGTCCTCGGGTACCACCGCGGTGGACACCTTGAGGTCCGCCTGGCGCAGTGTGGCGCGGGTGGCGGCTATCGACACGGTTCGCTCGGCGACGCCCATGCGGGTCGCGCCGGCGAAGTCGTAACTGAACGAGGCGCTCTCGTAGTGTTCCCACCGCGAGGCGTGGACGAGCCGGAGGGGCAGCTCGCTGCGTGCGGCCTCGTCCGCGGCCCAGTCGACCGCCTGGAGGCTCGACTCCGATCCGTCCACACCTACCACCAACGGCAATCGCATGCTGTCACTCGCCTTTCAATCTGCGGTCACACGGGAGTTGTCCCGGTGCCGATCAGAGTGGTGCGGAGGACGGCTCTCCGCCAGGGTCCGGGTCGGGCCTTCCCAGGGGCCGAACGGCCCTGTTTTCCCGGAGTGGGTCGCTGCCCGCCGCCTTTCGACGAAGGCAGCGGTCACGTCCCGCGCGATGCCGTCGACCCAGGAGTCGATGGCGTCCCAGTCGCGGAAGTCGCCGTAGCGGCATCCCATGAGGCGGAAGAGCAGCCTGCCCCGCAGGGGGAACTGGTCGCGGGAGACGACTCCCGACAGCAGGCGGTGACTGCGGTACGGCGGCGAGCCGGGCAGGTCCGCGAGGATCAGGGGCCCTTCCTTGGCCGCGAGTCGTTTCCAGGGGCCCCGTAGCGCTCCGGGCATGCCGACGCTGAAGAGCCAGACGGGCCGGGTCTCCAGGAGTTCGCCGTGGCGGCGCAGGAAGTCCTTGGCCGGTGCGAGCCAGGTTCGGTCGTGGACGGCGCTGCCGAGGACGAGCGCTTCGTACCTTTCCGGCTCTTCGACGCCTTCCCGGTCCAGGTCCCGTACGTGGTTGGCCAGACCCTGTTCCCGAAGGCGCACGCCGATGTGCTTCGCGATTTCCCGGGTGGAGCCGTGTGCGGACGCGTAACCCACCAGTACGACCATGTCCATACCTCCTCAGGCCCAGACCCTCAGGTCCCTGTACTGCCAGCGTCGCCGGTGGCACGTTCCCGCGGCGAGATGCCCGGAGACCCTCGTGCGGGGCCGGACGGCCCGGGTGCACCGCTGCCCCGGGGGCCGTTCTCCTGCCGGTGCGGCCCGTTCGGCCCGGAGCCCGCGACGGGTGCCGGCGGCAGTCTGGGAGCAACGGCACGACCCGGTGCCCGACAGCCCGAGGGGGCGGCAATGATTCCTCTGATCCTGCTGGGAGCCACAGTGCTCGGCGCCGGGGTGATCTTCGGCTTCAGCTCGTTCGTCGTCGGTATCGCCCTCCTGGCGGGAGGCGTCCTGGGGCTTCTGTCCTTCATCGGTGCCCAGGGACGGCAGATGCCCGGCGAGAGGGAGAAGATCGTCGACGAGCGCCACTACATCGGCGGACGCGACGAACACCGGCGCCACTACGACGGCTACGACCACCACCGCGGCTGAAACGCCGGTGAGTACCGGGCCTGCGAGCGCGGGAGCTCGCAGGCCCTTCAGCCGTCCAGCGAGCGCGCGTGATCGGGGACATGACGCTGCAGGTCGCGCGGCGGTCGCCGGTACCCCGTTCCCGGAGGTCTCGGCGGGAGCCGCAAGGGCCTACCGGGCACCGCACGGTAGGGGAGCGTGGACAGCAGGTGGGCGATCATGTTCAGGCGGGCCGCGCGCTTGTCGTCGCTCTCGACGACGTACCAGGGCGCCTCGGTGACGTCGGTGTGGACGAACATGTCGTCCTTCGCCCGTGAGTACGCCTCCCACCTGCTGATCGATTCCATGTCGATCGAGGAGAGCTTCCAGCGCCGGGTGGGGTCCTCCAGTCGGCGGCGGAAGCGTTCCTCCTGGACCGCGTCGCTCACCGAGAACCAGTACTTCCGCAGCAGGATGCCGTCCTCGACCAGCATGCGCTCGAAGGCCGGGCACTGGCGCAGGAACAGCTGGTGCTCCTGCGGAGTGCAGAAGCCCATTACGTGCTCCACACCTGCCCTGTTGTACCAACTGCGGTCGAACAGGACGATCTCTCCGGCGGCAGGCAGGTGCTGGACGTAGCGCTGGAAGTACCACTGGGTGCGCTCGCGCGCGGTGGGGGTGGGCAGGGCGACGATGCGTGCGGCACGCGGGTTGAGATGCTCGGCGACCCGCTTGATGGTGCTGCCCTTGCCCGCAGCGTCACGGCCCTCGAACACCACCACCAGCCGGGCACCTTCCTCCCGTACCCACTCCTGGAGGACCACGAGCTCCGTCTGGAGGCGGTACAGCTCGGCCTCGTACACGGCGCGGGGCACGCTCGACGTCTCCTTCGTACCGGTCCCGCGCTTGGGGCGTTTGTCGGTCGGCATCCTCCCCTCCCTTTCCCTTCGACAGCAGCCGTGCACACGCCCGCCGTGCGCCCCTGTCACGCGTGAGGGACCACGACCACCGGGCACAGCACGTGGTGGATCACCGAGTGGGCCGTGGGGCCCAGGTGGGGGCCCGCCTCGGCCGGGCGGCCGACGACCAGCAGGCTTGCGTCGGCGGAGGCTTTCAGCAAGTGATGTCCGGCCGTGCCGTGCACCTCCTCCTGCACCACCTTCGTGCCGGGGAATTTGTGCTCCCAGGACTGGAGCACCGCCGCCATCCGCACCCGCTTCACGACCCTCGGGTCCTCGGCCGCAGCGGAGGGCGCGAGCGGAACCGTCCATGCGTGCAGCACGTGTAGCGACGTGCGCCGCCCGGCCGCCGCGCCGAAGGCGTACTCGATCAGCTCCTCGCACGGCCGTTCCAGGTCCAGGCCCAGGAGGACGGGGCGGTACGGGGCGTCGTGCGCACCCCGCCGTTCGTCCTGGGGCTGTTCCCCGGCCCGTACGAGAGCGACCGGGCATGCGGCACGAGCGGCGACCGCCTGGGCGACCGAACCGACCATCAGGCCGGTGAGGGCACTGTTTCCGCGGGAGCCGAGGACCAGCAGGTCGGAGGTCTCGGCCATGGACAGCAGGGTCGGTACTGGAGCGCCGGCGACCGTCTCCTCGACGATGCCGAGGGAGGGGTGGGCGTAGGAGAGGTGCAGCGTCGCACGGTCGATGACGCTCTGTTCCCGGGCCCCGGCGTCGTCGGCGGACGGCTGCCGGGGCTGCGGCGGGGTGGGGGAGGCGTGCACCAGGTGCAGGGGCAGGCCGCGCAGTTGGGCTTCGCGGGCGCCCCAGTCCGCTGCGTTCAGGCTTTCGGGGGAGCCGTCGAGGCCGACGGTGATGGTTCGTTCGGTGAGCACGGTGCACACCTCCGTGGTGTGTGGGTCCGGGTCGTGCGGGGGGGGCAGGCGGAGTCAGCCGTTCCAGGTCCAGTCGGCGACCTCGGGGAGGTCGGTGCCGTGTGCGCGGATCCAGGCGTGGTGGCGGGTCCGGGTGTCGGCCATGGTCTGGCGGACGGTGGCGGCGCGGACCGCGAGGCCCGGGACGCGGTCGATGACGTCCATGACGAGGCGGTACCGGTCGAGGTCGTTGCGTACGACCATGTCGAAGGGCGTGG
Organism: Streptomyces sp. NPDC032721; assembly: GCF_055579625.1. Taxonomy (NCBI): domain Bacteria; kingdom Bacillati; phylum Actinomycetota; class Actinomycetes; order Kitasatosporales; family Streptomycetaceae; genus Streptomyces; species Streptomyces sp. NPDC032721. Next base: position 420,847 of record NZ_JBVIMX010000003.1, read on the forward strand.
TGGTGGTGCCCGCTTCCTTGTAGCCGCGTACGTGCAGGTGCGCGTGGCCGGTGCGGCGGTAGGCGAGGCGGTGGACCAGCCACGGATAGCCGTGGTAGGCGAAGATGACCGGCCGGTCGGGGGTGAACAGGGCGTCGTATTCGGAGTCCGACATGCCGTGCGGGTGTTCCTTGCGGGGCAGCAGCCGCGTCATGTCGACGACGTTGACGACCCGGACGGAGAGGTCGGGAAGGTGGTGGTGGAGCAACTGGGCGGCGGCCAGCACCTCTTGGGTGGGTACGTCGCCCGCGCAGGCCAGCACCACGTCGGGGGTCCTCGCCGGGTCCTCCGTGCCGGCCCACTCCCAGATGCCCGCGCCGCGTGCGCAGTGGCTGCGAGCCTCGTCCAGGGAGAGCCAGTCGAAGCTCGGCTGCTTGCCCGCGACGACGACGTTGACGTAGTCGCGGCTGCGCAGGACGTGGTCGGCCACCGACAGCAGGGTGTTGGCGTCCGGCGGGAAGTAGACGCGGACGACCTCGGGGCTCTTGTTGAGGACGTGGTCGACGAAGCCGGGGTCCTGGTGCGAGAACCCGTTGTGGTCCTGCCGCCAGACATGCGACGTGAGCAGGTAGTTGAGGGACGGGACGGGGGCGCGCCACGGCAGGCCGCGCGCGGTCTTCAGCCACTTGATGTGCTGGTTGACCATAGAGTCGACGATGTGCACGAAGGCCTCGTAGCAGGAGAAGAGGCCGTGCCTGCCGGTGAGGTTGTAGCCCTCCAGCCAGCCCTGGCAGGTGTGTTCGGAGAGGATCTCCAGCACCCGGCCGTCGGTGGCGAGGTGTTCATCTGTGGGCAGGGTCTCCGCCTGCCAGGCCTTGCCGGTGACCTCGAAGAGCGCGCCGAGCCGGTTGGACTCCGTCTCGTCCGGGCCCACGACGCGGAAGTCCCGCCGGGCGGCCGTGTCCCGCATGATCCGGGCGAGCAGACCGCCCAGGATGCGGGTCGGCTCATGGAGGGAGGCGCCGGGCTTGTCGACGGGCACGGCGAACTGCTCCAGCGGCGGCACCGGAAGGTCGCGGGTGAGCAGGCCGCCGTTGGCGTGCGGGCTCGCGCCCAGCCGGCGGTTGCCCTCCGGAACGCAGGCCAGTACCTGCGCGGTCGGCCGTCCGTCCGTGTCGAACAGCTCCTCGGGCCGGTAGGACCGCAGCCAGCCCTCCAACTGCCGCAAGTGGTCGGGGTTTTCGCGTACGGCGGCGAGCGGGACCTGATGTGCCCGCCAGGTGCCCTCGACCGGCTTGTCGTCCACGGTTGCGGGGCCCGTCCAGCCCTTGGGGGTACGGAGCACGATCATCGGCCAGCGGGCCCGGCCGTGCGCACCTGTGGTGCGGGCCGTGTGCTGGATGGCCGCGATGCGTTCCATGGCCTGGTCCATGGCGGTGACCATCGCGGCATGGACGGCGCGCGGATCGTCTCCGGTGACGTGAATGGGCCCGTACCCGTATCCCCGCATCAGTGCGTCGAGTTCCCCCTCAGGGACGCGGGAGAGGACGGTGGGGTTGGCGATCTTGTAGCCGTTGAGGTGAAGGATCGGCAGAACCGCGCCGTCGTGGACCGGGTCGAGGAACTTGCTGGAGTGCCAGGACGCGGCGAGCGGACCGGTCTCCGCCTCGCCGTCACCGATCACGCAGGCGACCAGCAGGTCGGGGTTGTCGAAGGCGGCGCCGTAGGCGTGCGCGAGGGAGTAGCCGAGTTCGCCGCCCTCGTGGATCGAGCCGGGGGTCTCCGGGGCGACGTGGCTGGGCACCCCGCCGGGGAAGGAGAACTGCCGGAACAGCTTCGTCATGCCCTCCGCGTCCCGGCCGATGCTCGGGTACGTCTCGCTGTACGAGCCTTCCAGCCAGGAGTTGGCGAGCACGGCAGGCCCGCCGTGACCGGGGCCCCAGACGCAGATCGCCTCCTGGCCGCGCTCCTTGATGATGCGGTTGAGGTGGGTGTGCACCAGGTTGAGGCCGGGGGAGGTACCCCAGTGGCCGAGGAGGCGGGGCTTGATGTGTTCGGGGCGCAGGGGTTCGGTCAGGAGAGGGTTGTCCATCAGGTAGATCTGGCCGACGGCCAGGTAGTTCGCTGCACGCCAGTGGGCGTCCAGTTCGGTGAGTCGGTCGGGTGCCACGGTGCCTCCTGCTTCGGGTGGTTCCTGGATCGGGTCGGGCAGGCGTACGCATGCGTGCGGCGGGGCTTGCATGCGTACGGGCCCGGGGTGGTCTCAGTCGTGCGGTACGACGGCGACCGGGCAGTGCGCGTGGTGCAGCACCGCGTGGTTGACCGGGCCGAGCTGCATGCCGACGCGCCCCTTGCGGCGGCGTGCACCGACCACCAGCAGGCCGGCGGTGAGCGAGGTGTCCAGGAGGGCGGCCCGCGCGGTCCCCTCACGGATCTCGCGGCGGACCGCGATGCCGGGACGGGCGGAGGCGGCGTCCCGGAGTGCCTCGGTCACCTCGTCCTCCGCGCGCCGCAGGTGGTCGTCGGGCGTCGCCCTCGGGAAGTCGGGCACCTCGTGCGCCGGGCAGCGCCACGCGTGCACGGCGGTCACTGACGCGCCGTGCAACTCGGCCTCCCGAAAGGCGAATTCGATCGCGGGCGCAGACTCGGTGGACTCGTCGATGCCGACGGCGACGCTGCGCATGGGGCGGACCTCGTACGGCTTCCCCGGGCCACGCACGACGATCACGGGTGATGCGGAGCGTGCGGCGACCGCCAGGCTCACCGAGCCGAGCAGCAGTTCCACGAGCTCGCCGTGCCCCCGGCTGCCGACCACGACCGCGCTCGCCTCTTCCGCCAGGCGGATCAGCGCGAGTGCCGGGTCCTCGGGCAGCACCGTGCTCGTCACCTTCACCTCGGCCGAACGGCGTGCCGCACGCTCGACCGCCGAAGTCACGAGGTGGTCGGCGATGATCTGAACGGACGGCCGGACGGGGCTGAACGACGGTTCCGGCGTTGCGTACTCGTCCCACCGGGAGCCGTGGACGACGTGCAGCGGCACCTTGCGCGCCACCGCCTCGTCCACGGCCCAGTCCAGCGCCGCCAGGCTCGGGTCCGAGCCGTCCACTCCGACGATCAGCGGCTTTTCCACCGTCACACCACCCTCCGGGCACACCCCTGGCTGGGGCTCTGCTCCGGACGGTTGCACGCCGCGGCTCCGTCGGGGAGGGGATAACCGGCCCCCGCAAGGGTCGTTCGGCCCCTGCCAGGAACGCGCCGGCGTCGGCACAGTTGGCGGCACGACCGGCGGAAGGGACGTGATGACCACTCGGCCAGGTATCGCTGTGATCGGTGTCGGCAACGAATTCCGCCGCGACGACGGGGCGGGTCCCGCGGTGATTGTTCGCCTCCGCGACCGGGCCACCGCCCGGGCCCTGCTCACGGGCCCGTTCCCCGCGGTGGACCTCGCGGAGTGTGACGGCGACCCCGTGCGGCTCATCGAGCACTGGGAGGGAGCAGACCTCGCGGTGGTGGTGGACGCAGCCCACGCACACCCCGCTCGCCCCGGCCGGGTGCACCGGCTGGAACTCGACTCCGCCTCCCCGGACCGCCCCACCGGCACCAGCTCGCACGGACTGGGGCTCGGCGAGGCCGTCGAACTCGCCCGCGCACTGGACCGGTTGCCACGCCGACTGGTGGTCTACGCGGTGGAGGGCGCCGACACCGAACTCGGCGTGGGCCTGTCTCCCGCCGTCGCGGCTGCCGTGGCCGAGATCGCGGACAGCGTCGAGGCCGAGGTCGTACGGCACCTGGAAGCCGAGTCCGCACGGCGCACCGTGGCCGGGACCGCAGGACACCCGGACGTTTCGCCCCCGTGCGCGTCGGCAGCGGACTGAGGAGGTGCGGTCGCCCCATGGGAAAGACACCCGGCCCGGACTTTGGCACGAAGCCCGGGACCCCTCACCGTACGACGGTCCGCTTCGAAGTTTTCGGCACGGTGCAGGGCGTGGGCTACCGGCCCTTCGTCTACCGCCTCGCCACCGGCCTCGGTCTCGACGGCTGGGTGGCCAACACCGCCGGCCACGTCGAGGGGGTGGCGGTCGGTCAAGGCTCCGCCGTGCGGGAGTTCACGAGCTCGCTGCGTACCGGAGCACCCGTCCTGTCCCGCGTCTTGCGAGTCCGGGTGTCCGAGGCCGAAGGCCAACTCGGCGCAAAGGGCTCGGGGTTCGTCGTGCGTCACAGCAGTACCACCCCCGAGCGCGTGGCCGCATCGCGCGAGATCCCGCCCGACGCCGCACTCTGCGATGCCTGTCTGCGCGAACTCTTCGACCCCGAGGACCGCCGCTACCGCTACCCCTTCCTCGCCTGCACCGACTGTGGCCCGCGCGCCACCGTCGTGGAAGACCTCCCCTACGACCGCGTCCGCACCACGATGCGCCGCTTCCCGCTGTGCGCCGCGTGCGCCGCCGAGTACGCGAACCCGTGCGACCGGCGCTTCCACGCGGAGTCGCTCGCCTGTCCGGACTGCGGGCCCCGGCTGTCCTGGGACTCCCTGCGCGGCGAGGAGGCGCTGCGGGCGGCGGTCAAGGCCGTCGAGAGCGGCAAGATCGTCGCGCTGAAGGGGCTCGGCGGTTACCAGCTGGTCTGCGACGCCACCGACGAGGCAGCCGTCGCGGAACTCCGTCGCAGCAAGCGCCGCCCCACGAAGCCCTTGGCCGTCATGGTCCAAGACCTCGATGCGGCAAGGGAGTTGGCGCTGGTCTCGCGCACCGAGCGGGCCGCCCTGGTGTCACCCGTGCGCCCCGTGGTCCTGCTGAACGCCCGCAACGGGACGACGGCACCCGCCGTCCACCCCGGCACCCGGCGGATCGGGCTCTTCCTGCCGACCACAGGGCTGCACCACCTGCTGCTCCGCGAGCTGGCCAGGCCGCTCGTCGTCACCAGCGGCAACCTGTCGGGCGAACCGATCGCCGTCGAGGACCAGGAGGCCCTGGCATCGCTCGGCTCCGTCGCCGACGGATTCCTCGTTCACGACCGGCCCATCGGCTCCCGCTACGACGACTCCGTCGTCCAGGTCACCGGCCGCACCCCGCGCGCCGTACGACGGGCGCGCGGACTCGCTCCGGCCTCCCTCCCGCTGCCGGTGCCCGCCCCTGCGCCCGTGGCGGCCGTCGGCGCCCAGCTCAAGCACACCTTCGCCCTCGCGCACGGCGACTCCTGCCAACTGTCGCCCCAGGGCGGCGACTTGAGCAGCGCAGCGACCCTGGACGCCTTCTTGCGTGCCTACGACGATCTCGTACGGCTCGCCGGCCCGGTTCCCGCAGCGATCGCTCACGACCTGCACCCCGGCTACCTCTCCACCCAGTGGGCCCGTACCCAGCCTCAGCCCCGCATTCCCGTCCAGCACCACCACGCGCACCTGGCCGCCTGTGCCGCCGAGCACGGCCTGCGCGGCCCCTTCACGGGCGTCGCCTACGACGGCCTCGGCCTTGGCGACGACGGCACCCTGTGGGGCGGTGAGATCCTCGTCGGCGACCTGACCGGATACCGGCGCGTCGGCCGCTTCGCGACCGCGCCGCTGCCCGGGGGTGAGGCCGCAGTCCACCATCCGGGCCGCATGGCTCTCGGCTACCTCTGGGCACTCGAACCTCTGGGTTCCCCGCTCCCGCACTCCTGGCTGATCCGCCCCTTCACCGACCGCTTCGATCCCACTGAGGCCGCCGTCCTGCGCTCCATGGTGCTCAAGGGCCTCAACTCCCCGCGCGCCTCCAGCGCCGGACGGCTCTTCGACGCGGTGGCGGCTCTGCTCGGACTCGCCGACACCGTCAGCTACGAGGGGGAAGCCGCCGTAGCCCTGGAGAACGCGGCCGGAAACCTGCGTCCGACGCCGCTGGCCCACCGCCTCGTACGGACCGACGGAATGTGGGTGTACGACCCCGCCCCGACCCTCACCGACCTGCTGGAACGGCAGCACGCGGGGGAGGACGTCCCCGCCCTGGCCGCCGCCTTCCACCTCGCCGTTGCCCAAGCCACCTCCGCCCTGGTCGCCCGTGCTGTCGCCGACGGAGCGCCGCGCACCGTGTGCCTGGCAGGCGGCTGCTTCGTCAACCGCCGCCTGCTCGCCGACGTCGGGCGCCTACTGCGCGCCCAGGGTCTGCGGGTGCTGGTCGCGAGCGCGGTGCCGGTCGGCGACGGAGGCATCAGCTACGGGCAGGCCGCAGTGGCCGCAGCCCGTCTCACCCGCACAGCCCGCCTCGCGAAGGAGTGAGCAGCCATGTGCCTGGGCATCCCCGGCCGCGTACTGGACACGTACGACAGCGACGGACTGCGCATGGCAGAAGTCGACTTCGGCGGAGTACGCAGGCCGGTGTGCCTGGTGTACACACCGGGCGCGGATGTCGGCACGTACGTGATCGTGCACGTCGGGTTCGCCATCACCGAGGTGGACGAGGAGGAGGCCCGGCGGACCCTGGACGTCCTGCGCGCGATGGCCGGGGCGGTCGAGACCGAGCTCGGCGTACGGCTGCCCGGCCCGGAGAAAGAGGGCCGTTCGGCCCCCCGGGAGGCCCCCGGACAGCCCCTGGGGGAGGCGCGGTCGGCGGCGGATGCTCCAAGGGTCAACCTGCCTACAGGAGGCCCTCGATGACAGACCGCGAGCACCCCGCCGCCCCGGTCCACGCGCTCCTCGCGGACGGCATGACCGCGCTCATCCGCCCCGCCGTTCCCGAGGACCACGCCCCACTGCGCGCACTGTACGAGCAGATGTCCCCGGAGAACCTCCGGCTCCGGTTCTTCGCCGCGAGCAGCCGCAGCGCCGAGCAGGCCGCGGACCGGGCGAGCGCCCCGCCCCGGCCCGGCTACCGGGCGCTGCTCGCCGAGGTCGGCGGCCGGGTCGTCGGTCTGGCCGAGTACGAGGAGGACGACAACGGGCACGGCGCGGCGGAGATCTCCCTCGCGGTGGCCGACGGCCAGCACCACCGGGGTATTGGGACCCTCCTGCTGGAACACCTCGTCTCGGCCGCCCGCGTGGACGGGATCAAGGCATTCACTGCCGACGCGCTCGTGGAGAACAGGGCGATCCTCGAAGTCTTCGCCGACCTCGGGCTGTCCGTCGCCCGCTGCCACGACGGCCCCGAACTGCACTGCATCATCCGCCTGGACGAGGACGAGAGCTACCTCTCCGCCGTCGAGGCGCGCGGACGCACCGCTGACGTCGCCAGCCTGGAGCCGCTGCTGCGGCCGGACACCGTCGCCGTGATCGGCGCGGGTCGCAAGCCCGGGTCGGTGGGCCGGGCGATCCTGCACAACCTGCGCACCGGCGGCTTCCCCCGCTGGCTCTTCGCGGTCAACCCGCACGCCGGCTCGCTGCTGGGAGTGTCCTGCTTCCCCTCGGTCACCGTGCTGCCCAGGGTCCCCGACCTGGCGGTCGTCGCCGTGCCCGCGGCTGCCGTGCCCGGAGTCGCCGAGGAGTGCGGCAAGACTGGGGTACGTGCCCTGCTCGTCGTGTCCTCCGGACTGGACGCGGCCCAGGCGGAGTCCCTGCGCACCACGTGCCGTACGTACGGAATGCGGCTGGTCGGCCCGAACTGCCTGGGCCTGGCCAACACCGAACGCGGCCTGTCCCTCGACGCCACGTTCGCCGCCCACCACCCCGACCCCGGCAGTGTGGGCGTCGCCGCCCAGTCCGGCGGGGTCGGCATCGCCCTGCTCGGCGGGTTGGCCCGGCTCGGCCTGGGCGTCTCCAGCTTCGTCTCGCTGGGCGACAAGTACGACGTCAGCGGCAACGACATGCTCCAGTGGTGGGAGTCCGACGGCCGCACCGATTTGGCGCTGCTGCACCTGGAGTCCTTCGGGAACCCGCGCGCCTTCTCCCGCACCGCGCGCCGCGTGACCCGTCGCATCCCGGTCCTCACCGTGGACGCGGGCCGCACCGACTCCGGCCGTCGCGCCGCCGCCTCGCACACCGCAGCCGCCGCGACCGCCACCATGACCCGCCGGGCCCTGTTCACCCAGGCCGGCATCACCGCCACCCGCACCGTGGGCGAACTCCTTGACGCGGCAGCCCTGTTCCACGCCCAGCCGCTGCCCACCGGCAACCGGGTCGCGATCGTCACCAACGCGGGCGGCGCGGGCGTCCTGGCCGCCGACGCGTGCGCCGAGGCCGGACTGGGCGTGCCACAGCTCGCCGTCGACACCGCCGCCGCCCTGCTCGACGTACTGCCCGAAGGCGCCTCGGCCACCAACCCCGTGGACACCACGGCGGCCGTCACCGAGGAACAGCTCGGCAGCTGCGTGCAGCGGCTCACGGACAGCCCCGGCGTCGACGCCGTCCTCGCCGTACTGGTGCCCACCGCGGTCGCGTCGGCGACCGGCGACGACCTCGCGAGGGCCCTGACCCGCGCGCCCTCCCGCCGAGCCCGGCCCCTCGCGGTGGTCCGTCTCGACCAGGACCTGCCCGTCACCCTGCTGCCCGCGACGGACGGCGGCGCGCTGCCCTCCTACGCCGACCCGCAGTCGGCCGCCCGCGCACTGGCGCACGCCGCCGAACGCGCCCGGTGGCTGGACCGGCCGCCCGCTGCCGTCGCCGAACCCACCGGCGTGGACACGGCCCGCGCCCACGCCGTTGCCGAGGCCTGGCTGACCGCGCACCCCGAAGGCAGCTGGCTGGAACCACAGGCCACCACCGCGCTCCTCGACTGCTACGGCATCCCCCAACTCCCCTGGGCCTGGGCCGAGACCGAGGATGAAGCCGTCCTCGCCGCCGAACGCCTGAGCGGCACCGACGGCAGGGTCGTCCTCAAGGCCCACTGGCCGGGCCTGCTGCACAAGAGCGTCCAGCACGCCGTCCAGCTCGATCTGCGCGGCGACGGCCAAGTGCGTTCCGCCTACCGGGACTTCGAAACCCGCTTCGAAGGGCTGCTGGACGGTGTGGTGGTCCAGCCGCTCGCCCCGCGCGGCATCGAACTGATCGCCGGAGTCGTCCAGGACGAGGTGTTCGGGCCCCTGGTGCTCTTCGGGCACGGCGGCACCGCAACCGACCTGCTGGCCGACCGTGCGGCCCGGCTGGCCCCGCTCACCGCCGCCGACGTCCACGACCTGATCACTGCACCCCGTTGCGCCCCCCTGCTCTTCGGGCACGGCGGAGAGGGGCCCGTCGACCTCGACGGTCTCGAACAGGTACTGGTGCGGCTGTCCCGGATGGCCTGCGACCTGCCGCAACTCGCGGAGGCCGACCTTAACCCCGTACTGGCCCGCCCCGACGGCGTCGCCTCGCTCGACGCGCGCATCCGGCTGCTGCCCCGCACCGCCCACGACCCCTACCTGCGCCGACTCCGCTGAGCCGCGCCCGTCATCCCCTCGGAATCGGAACACTCCCTCGGAATCGGAAGAGGAGATCACCATGAAGCACGGCAAGATCGGTTCCGTGATGACGACCGAGGTCGTCACCGCCCGCCCCGACACTCCGTTCAAGGAAGTCGCCCGGCTGCTGTCCACCCGGCGCATCAGCGGTCTGCCCGTCGTCGACCCCGACGACCACGTCGTCGGGGTGATCTCGGAGACCGACCTCCTCGCCCGGGAGATCGAGGCCCCCGACCCGTACGAGCCCCCGCGCCGCTTCCGGTGGCCCCGGACGAGCCCGGCCGCCCGCAGCAGGGCGCACAAGGCGGTCGCCCGTACCGCGGGAGAGCTGATGTCGAAGCCCGCTGTCTGTGTGCACGCCGAGAACACCATCGCCGAGGGGGCCCGCCTGATGGCCCGGCACACGATCGAGCGGCTGCCCGTCGTCGACGAGGAGGACCGGCTGGTCGGCATCGTCACTCGCCGCGACCTGCTCCAGATCTTCCTGCGCACGGACGCCGCGATCCGCCACGAAGTGATCGAGGCAGTACTGGTGCAGACCCTGTGGCTGGCCCCGCGCAGCATCGAAGTCCTCGTCGAGGACGGCGTGGTGACCCTGCACGGCCAACTGGAACGACGCAGCGAGATACCCATCGCGGTGCACATGACACAGCAGGTGGACGGAGTCGTCGCCGTCGTCGACAAGCTGTCCTACCGCACCGACGACTCCCACCTGCGGCCCACCGAACAGGCTCTGCGCGGCGTCGCCGACGACTGGTTGCGTTCGCTCTGACACCGCTTCGAGAAGGAAGGTCTGTCATGTCTCTGAAGGTGCTCGTCGCGTACGGGACGAAGAACGGGTCCACGAAGGACATCGCCGGGACCATCGCCCAGGTACTGGGCGAGGCGGCCCTCGACGTCGACCTGCGGCCGGTGTCCGGCGTCGGTGACGTACGGGAGTACGACGCCGTGGTGCTCGGCAGCGGCCTCTACGCGGGGCGCTGGCTCGGCAAAGCCCGCCGGTTCGCCGCACGGCATCGCGCGACACTGGCCGAACGCCCGGTGTGGCTGTTCAGCAGTGGCCCGCTCGACGCCACCGCGAGCGAGCGGGACATTCCGCCGGTCCCCGGCGTGCAGCGGATCAAGGACCGGACCGAGGCGAGGGAACACGCCACCTTCGGCGGCGCCCTGCACGACGACGCCCGCGGCTGGATCGCCCGGAAGATCGTCGAGTCCGGCAAGGGCGGCGACTTCCGCGACTTCGCGGAGATCTCCGCCTGGGCCGGACGGATCGCCGATCAGCTCTCGGGCGTACGGCACCACCGGGAGCCGGCGCCATGACTGCCCAGACACACCCAGGCGTCCGGCTCACCGGGTGGCGGTGGCGGAGCAGCCCGTTGCGCCGCCGCTGCGACGTCGTCGAAGGGTGGACCCTCGCACTGACCCTGCTGGTGGTCCTCCTGGCGGCACCGCTGGCGGCCGTCCTGTACGGGATCTCCGTGCACGGCACCCTGCGGGACGACGCGAGCCGGCTGCGGGCCACGAGCCACGTCGTACGGGCCACGCTCACCCGGGCAGCCTCCGCACCTGCCTCGACCAATGCGCTGCCGTCCCGGGCCACCGTGCGCTGGACCGATCCCGACGGCAGCCGGCGTACCGCCGTGGTGAAGGTCGTGGCAGGCTCCCGGGCCGGCAGCACCACCGAGGTCTGGCTGGACGCCGAACGGCAGGTCATCTCCGGGCCCCTGACCCAGGAACGCATGCTGACCGCCGCTGTGGGCCGGGGCATCGCCGTGCTCGTGTCCGGGTGGGTGTGTGCGGCCGGCGGCTGGTTCGTCGTACGACGGGTGGCCCACCGCCACCGGATGGCCGGGTGGGAACAGGACTGGGCCACGACCGGACCCCGATGGACGGGGCGGGCCTGAGCGCGAGCCAGGACTCCGGCACACGGGCCCGAGCGGTCCCCATCAGGGCCGCTCGGCCCCTGCCGGAGCCCCGTCTCCGCTTCGAAGCTGGAAGTGAAGGAACGGAAGAACCGGTAGGCACTGGAACCGGCAGACGTGAGCCGGAGCAGTCCACCGGCCCCGCACCATCCGCGTCCCGCCCCAGGAGGGCAGCGATGACCACCCCCACCGACACGGCGGTCCTCGACCGCAAGGGCCTCGAAGCCCTCGTCGAAGCCCTGGTCGCCGACGGCCGCACCGTCGTCGGCCCCACCGTCCGCGACGGCGCGATCGTCCTCGCCGCACTCGACGGGGCCGACGAACTCCCTCACGGCTGCGGCGTGGAACTGGAGGCAGGGCGCTACCGGCTGACGCCCCGCGAGGACGGAGCCGTCTTCGCGCACTCGGCCGGCCCCCAGTCCTGGAAGAACTTCCTGCACCCGCAGCGCGAGCAGTTGTGGAGCGCGGACCGGACGGCGGACGGCGAGGTGACCGTCAGCGCCGCACGGCCGGAGCCCGTCTCGTACGCCTTTTTGGGAGTACGCCCCTGCGACCTGCGCGCCATCGCGATCCAGGACCGGGTCCTGACCGGTGGCCGCTTCCTGGACTCCGGCTACGGGGAACGCCGGAGGGGAGCGTTCCTCGTAGCCGTCGAGTGCACCGCACCGGGCGCCACCTGCTTCTGCGTGTCCATGGGCGGCGGCCCCGGCACAGACAGCGGCTTCGACCTCGCCCTGACCGAGGTCATCGACGACACCGGACACCGTTTCCTGGTACGGGCGGGCAGCCAGGAAGGCGCCGCCCTCCTGGAGAAACTGCCGCGTCAAGAAGCCGACGACGTCACCCGCGACGCCGCCCGCACCGCGGTCGCCGAGGCCGCCGACCACATGGGCCGCAGCATGCCGACCGTGAACCTCCAGCAGCTGATGGGCGACAGCCTGGAGGCTGCACGCTGGGACGACGTCGCCTCCCGCTGCCTTACCTGCGGCAACTGCACCATGGTCTGCCCCACCTGCTTCTGCACCACCACCGAGGAGGTCACCGACCTCACCGGCGACCACGCGGAGCGCTGGCAGCGCTGGGACTCCTGCTTCGACCTGGACTTCTCCCACCTGCACGGCGGCCCGGTCCGCTCCTCGGGCCGCAGCCGCTACCGACAGTGGCTCACCCACAAACTCGGCACCTGGCACGACCAGTTCGACAGCTCCGGCTGCGTGGGCTGCGGACGCTGCATCGTCTGGTGTCCCGTTGGCATCGACATCACCGAGGAGACCACCGCCCTCGCACAGGAACGCGACGAGAAGAACGGACAGGAAGGAGCGGAACGATGATCCCCACGAGCACCACGCTGAACGCACTCTCGGCAGAGCACCGAACCCGGCTGCTGCGCCCGGCCAGGGAGACGGCCTTCCCCGCAGGCGTCCGGCTCTTCGAGGAGGGCGGCCACGCCGACCGGTTCTGGATCGTCCGCACCGGTTCGGTGGCTCTGGACACCCACGTCCCCGGTCGCCGCTCCCCGGTGATCGAGACCCTCGGGCACGGCGAACTCGTCGGCTGGTCCTGGCTGTTCAGCCCGTACGTCTGGCAGTTCGGCGCCGAGACCCAGACTCCCGTGCGCACCTACGAGTTCGACGCCACGGCCGTCCGGCTGATGTGCGACGACGACCCCGCGCTGGGCATGGCGGTGAGCCAGTGGGTCGGCCGGGTCCTCACCCACCGCCTCCACGCGGCCCGCACCCGTCTCCTGGACCTGTACGCGCCCTACGGCAGCGGAAGCGGTGTGCGGCGATGACCGCCGTCCCCGTCCCGTACCGGGTCGTCGCCCGCTGGACGGAGACCCCGGACACGGCGACCCTGCGGATCGAACCGGTGGGGGAGCCGCTGCCGCCCTTCGTGCCAGGTCAGTTCGCGATGGTCTGGGCGTTCGGGCGCGGTGAGATCCCACTGTCGGTCAGCGCCATCCCCACCACCGGCGGCCTCGCGCACACGGTCCGCAGCGTCGGCGCCGTCTCCGAGGGCCTGTACGCGGCGAAGGCCGGCGACGTCATCGGACTGCGCGGGCCGTACGGCACCGGCTGGGAGCTGGAGAAGGCCGCCGGCCAGGACCTGGTGGTCGTCGCGGGCGGCATCGGGCTGGCCCCGCTGCGCCCCCTGATCCGTGACGCGGTCGCCGACCCGAAACCGTACGGACGCCTCAACGTCCTGGACGGCGCCCGCACCCCGGCCGACCTGATGGCGAAGATCGAGACCCGGCAGTGGCCGACGGCCTACACCGGGGTGATCGTCGACCGGCCGGACGCGAACTGGGTCGGCCAGATCGGTGTCGTCACCAAACTCCTCGGCCACGCACACTTCGAACCCCTCCGCACCACGGCCTTCGTCTGCGGCCCCGAGCCGATGATCCGGGCCACCGCCCGCGACCTCGTGCACCGGGGAGTGGCCCCCAGCAGCATCAGGGTCTCCCTGGAACGCAACATGCGCTGCGCCACCGGCCACTGCGGGCACTGCCAACTGGGCCCGCTCCTGCTGTGCCGGGACGGCCCGGTCGTGGGCTGGGACCAGGCCGAACCAGTACTCCACACAAGGGAGTTATGACATGGGCAGCCCGAGTGTGCCGACGCTCGCCGTCTTCAAGCTCGCCTCCTGCGACGGCTGCCAGCTCACCCTCCTCGACTGCGAGGACGAACTCCTCGCCCTGGCGGGGAAGGTGCGGATCGCCCACTTCCTCGAAGCCACCAGCGCCGTCCTGCCCGGCCCCTACGACCTCGCCCTGGTCGAAGGCTCCGTCACCACGCCCGCCGACGCCGAACGCGTCCGCGCCATCCGGGCCGCCTCCCGCCACCTGGTCACCATCGGGGCCTGCGCCACCGCCGGCGGCATCCAGGCCCTGCGCAACTTCGCCGACGTCGAGGAGTTCGCCCGTACGGTCTACGCGCGCCCCGACTACATCGACACCCTCGCCACCTCCACACCCGTCTCCGCGCACGTCGACGTCGACTTCGAGCTGCGCGGCTGCCCCGTCGACCGCCGCCAGCTCCTCGAAGTCATCACCGCCTACCTCGCGGGCCGCAAGCCCGACATCCCCGACCACAGCGTCTGCTTCGAGTGCAAGCGGCGCGGCACCGTCTGCGTCACCGTCGCACATGGCACCCCCTGCCTGGGGCCGGTCACGCACGCGGGCTGCGGGGCCCTCTGCCCGACGTACGGCCGCGGCTGCTACGGCTGCTTCGGCCCCGCCGGCCGACCGGGACCCGAGGGCGGCTCCCTCTCGGTCAACCTGCCCGCGCTGATCCCCGTACTGAAGAGCGACGGCATGGACGACCGCGACGTCGAACGCTTCCTGCACACCTTCAACTCGGCTGCATTCGAAGAAGAGTTGGAGTCGGTGCGGGAGGAGCGCCGGCCATGACCCACCGAGGTTCCCGCACCCTGCACGTCGGCTCCCTCACCCGCGTCGAGGGCGAAGGCGCCCTGCACCTGGACGTCCACGACGACACCGTCACCGGCGCCCGGCTCCAGATCTACGAACCGCCCCGCTTCTTCGAGGCGTTCCTGCGCGGCCGCGCCCACACCGAACCCCCGGACATCACCGCCAGGGTCTGCGGAATCTGTCCCGTCGCCTATCAGTTGAGCGCCTGCGCCGCCATCGAGGACGCCTGCGGCGTCACCGTCGACCCACGGATCGCCGCCCTGCGCCGACTGCTCTACTGCGGCGAGTGGATCGAGAGCCAGACCCTGCACATCTATCTCCTGCACGCCCCTGACTTCCTCGGCTGCGACGGCGCCATCGAACTCGCCCGCACCGCCCGCGACCACGTCGAACGCGGCCTGCGCCTGAAGCAGACGGGCAACGCGATCCTCGACCTCCTCGGCGGCCGGGCCATCCACCCCGTCAACGTTCGTCTCGGGGGTTTCCACCGCGCGCCGACACCCTCCCAACTCCGACCGCTCCATGCCCGGTTGACGCGTGCTCTGGAGGACGCCCGGCAGACCGTCGCGTGGGTGGCGGGCTTCGAGTTCCCGGACGCCGAGACGGATGCCGACCTGTTCGCACTGGCCGCCCCGGGAACGTACGCCATCGAAAGCGGCACCCCGGCCGCCCTGCGCGTCGACGGAAACCTCTCCACCTTCCCCCTGCACACCTTCCTGGACCGGGTCCACGAGGAACACCTCCCGCACACCACCGCCCTGCACGCCACCCTCGACGGCCGCCGCCACCTCACCGGCTCCCTCGCCCGGTTCGCGATCAGCGGCCGCTGGCTCACCCGCACCGCCCGCGACGCCGCCGTCGTCGCCGGGCTCGGAGACCCGTGGGAGGGGGCCGTCTGCCGCAATCCGTTCCGGTCGATCCTGGTGCGCGCCGTGGAGGTCGTCTACGCCGTCACCGAGGCGCTGCGGATCATCGAGACGTACGAGCCGCCGCCACACCCGTACGCCGACGTCCCGCCCGTCGCCGGCACCGGCCACGGTGCGACCGAGGCGCCGCGCGGACTGCTCTACCACCGGTACGCGCTGGACGGCGACGGCACCGTCACCGACGCCCGTCTCGTTCCGCCCACCTCGCAGAACCAGGGCGCCATCGAGGACGACCTGCGCCGCACCGCACAGGCGGCGCTCGACGCGGGCGTGGCCGACGACCGCGAACTGACCACCCTGTGCGAACGGGCCATCCGCAACCACGACCCGTGCATCTCCTGCTCCACCCACTTCCTCGACCTCACGGTCGAGCGCACCCGCTCCGCCCGCACCGTCTGAACCCCGCCCAGGAGGCCCGCCGTGCCCAGTTCCCCGCACATCGTCAGTGACGTGATGACGCAGACCGTCGTCTCCATCGGCCGTGACGCCTCGTTCAAGGAGATCGTCGAGCTGATGGCCCAGTGGAAGGTGAGCGCCCTGCCCGTGCTGGAGGGAGAGGGGCGGGTGATCGGCGTCGTCTCGGAGGCGGACCTGCTGCCCAAGGAGGAGTACCGCGATGAGGCCCCGGAGATCTCGCTCCCGGGCCGGGACTCCGCTGCGCGGCCCTCTGCCGGGCGGACCGCGTCGTTGCGGGAGCGGCACCTCGCCGAGCTGGCCAAGGCCGGTGCGGCGACGGCGGGCGATCTGATGAGCACCCCGGCCATCACCGTGCTCGCCGACACCACGCTCGCCCAGGCCGCCCGCATCATGGCCAGGCTCGGCGTCAAGCGGCTCCCCGTGATCGACCGTATCGGCATCCTCCAGGGCGTGGTCAGCCGCAGCGACCTGCTCAAGGTCTTCCTGCGCCCCGATGCCGAACTCGCCGCCGAGGTGCACCGCACCCTCTCCCCGCTCTTCCCCCAGCAGGACGTGACGACCTCGGTCGAGGACGGCGTGGTCACCCTCCGGGGCACCATGTACGACCGCCGCCTCGTCCCGGTCGCCGCACGGCTCGCCCACGCCGTCGAAGGAATCGTCGACGTGCAGATGGACCTCACCACCCCCGACACACCCCGCTGATGAAGTACCTCGACGAGTACCGCGACCCGGCCCTCGCCCGGCACCTGCTCGCCGAGCTGGGCCGCACGGCCACCCGGCCCTGGCGGATCATGGAGGTGTGCGGCGGCCAGACCCACACCCTGGTCCGTCAGGGCATCGACGAACTCCTGCCCGCCGGCATCCGCATGATCCACGGTCCCGGCTGCCCGGTCTGCGTCACCCCGCTGGAGACCCTCGACCGGGCCATGGCGATCGCCGCCCGCCCCGGCGTGATCCTCACCAGCTTCGGCGACATGCTCAGAGTTCCCGGCAGCACCACCGATCTCCTCGCCCTGCGCGCCGGAGGAGCGGACGTACGCGTCGTGTACACGCCCATGGACGCCGTACGCCTCGCCCAGGAACACCAGGACCGGGAAGTGGTCTTCCTCGCCGTCGGCTTCGAGACCACCGCCCCGGCCAACGCGATGACCGTCCTGCACGCCGCCCGCCTCGGCCTGTCCAACTTCTCGCTGCTGGTCAGCCACGTCCTCGTACCGCCCGCCATGACGGCCCTCCTGGAGGACCCGGACTGTGAGGTGGAGGCGTTCCTGGCCGCGGGCCACGTCTGCGCGGTCATGGGCTGGCGGGCGTACGAGCCGATCGCGGACCGGTATCACGTGCCCGTCGTCGTCACGGGCTTCGAACCGCTCGACCTGCTGGAGGGCATCCTCATGGCCGTCACCCAGTTGGAGACGGGGCGTCACGAGGTCACCAACCAGTACGTCCGCGCAGTGAGCCGCGCCGGGAACGACCCGGCCCAGGAGGCCCTCGGCCGGGTCTTCCGGATCACTGACCGGGCCTGGCGCGGCATCGGCACGCTGCCCGCCAGCGGGCTCGAACTAGCCCCGGAATACGCCACGTTCGACGCCGCACGGCGCTTCGACGTCGGCAACCTGCACCCCGTCGAGGAGCCCGCCTGCATCGCCGGAGCGATCCTCACCGGAGCCCGCCTGCCCACCGACTGCACCGCCTACGGAACCCGGTGCACCCCGCGCACCCCGCTCGGTGCACCCATGGTGTCCTCGGAGGGCACCTGCGCAGCCTTCCACGCGGCAGGCCGAATCAGGAGCGACCTCGTATGAACCAGGTGTCGAACATGAACTGCCCGATCCCCTACGGTCCGGGCGACCGCGTCCAGCTGGGGCACGGAGCCGGCGGCAGACTCACCGCCGAACTGCTCGACTCCCTCGTCCTGCCCGCGCTCGGCGGCCCGCAGCACGGCGCACGGTCCGGCCCGCAGTCCGGTCCGCTCGAAGATGCCGCGATACTGCCGCACGACGACCAACTCGTCGTCTCCACGGACTCGTTCGTGGTCAGCCCGCTGGTCTTTCCCGGTGGTGACATCGGTTCCCTCGCCGTCCACGGCACTGTCAACGACCTCGCCATGCGCGGCGCGCTGCCGCTCGCCCTGACCCTCGCGGTCATCGCGGAAGAGGGACTCCCGCTCGACGAACTGCGCTCCCTCCTCACCTCCGCCGGCAAGGCGGCCCACGACGTCGGCGTCCCCGTCGTCACCGGCGACACCAAGGTGGTGGGACGGGGTGCCGCCGATCGCCTCTTCCTCAACACGACCGGCATCGGCCGCCGCATCCCCGGCCTCACCCCTTCGGCCGCCGGCGCCCGCCCCGGCGACGCCGTACTGCTCTCCGGCCCGCTCGGGCTGCATGGAACCGCCGTCCTGTCCACCCGCGAAGGGCTCGGCTTCGAGACGGACATCGCCTCCGACACCCGCCCCCTGCACCGGCTGGTGCAGGCCCTCGCCCCGTACGGCCCGGCCGTCCACGCCCTGCGTGACCCCACCCGCGGAGGTCTGGCCACCACCCTCAACGAGATCGCCCACGACTCGGGCCTCTGTGTCGAGATCGACGAGAGCACCCTGCCCGTCCCGCCTGCCGTGGCTGCCGCCTGCGATCTGCTGGGTCTGGACCCGCTGATCGTCGCGAACGAGGGGTGTCTGGTCGCGTTCGTCGCCCCCGACGCCGCCCCAGGCGCGCTGGCGGCCATGCGGTCGCGCCCCGAGAGCGCCCATGCCGTACGGATCGGAACTGCCGAGCGCGGGCCCGCAGGCAGGGTCGTCATGCGTACGCTCATGGGCGCCGGCCGCCTGATCGACATGCCCGTGGGCGAACAACTCCCGCGCATATGCTGACTGATGACGGGCCGTCGGAATCTCACAATGGGGCCGACCGGCACTGGCGCGCGGGACTGCACTCAGGACACGATCGTCACACGACCACAGACCCGCATCCGCAGGGGGCAGCCATGAACGACCGGGCATTCTCGCCGCAACAGCCCATCCGCGTCTTCCTGCTCGACGACCACGAAGTCGTACGACGCGGGGTGCACGACCTGCTGGAGGCCGAGGCCGACATCGTCGTCGTGGGCGAGGCGGGCACCAGCGAACAGGCTCTCGTCCGGGGGCCCGCGCTCCGCCCCGACGTCGCGATCCTCGACATCCGTCTGCCGGACAGCGACGGCATCACCGTCTGCCGCGAACTGCGCTCCCGAATGCCCGAGCTGGCCTGCCTGATGCTGACCTCGTTCGACGACGACGACGCACTGCTCGATGCGATCATGGCGGGGGCTGCGGGCTACGTCCTCAAGCAGATCAAGGGATCGGACCTGGTGGAGGCTGTACGCACGGTCGCCTCGGGTCAATCGATGCTGGACCCGGCCACCACGGCTCGCCTCATGAGCAGCCTGCGCGGCCCCACGGAGGAACCCCCGGCCGTGGACGCACGGCTCGCCGGGCTGAGCACCCGGGAGCGCGAAATCCTCGCTCTGATCGGCGAAGGCCTCACCAACCGGCAGATCGGCAAACAGCTCTACCTCTCCGAGAAGACCGTCAAGAACCACATCTCCCGCCTGCTGTCGAAGCTGGGCGTGGAGCGCCGCATCCAGGCGGCCGTACTGGCGACACAGTTCAACCCGTCCTCGGAGCAGGGCACATGACAGCGCCTCACTTCTTCATGTCCATCGGAACCCTCCACTGCAACCGCGTCCCACCCGTCCCACCGGGCTCGACCGTCAGCCGCCCGCCGAGCCGCTCCGCCCGCTCGGCGAGGTTGGCCAGCCCACTCCGCCGTTCTCCGTCGCCCGGTCCGGTGCCGTCGTCGAGCACCGTCACCGTCAGCTCGCCCTTCCGGACGACCAGGGCGACGTCCGCACGAGAAGCGCCCGCGTGCCGGGCCACATTGGACAGCGCTTCGACCAGTACGGCCACCACCTCCTCGGCCACCGCCCTCGGCACGTTGGTGTCCAGCAGGCCCTCCATCCTCAGTGCCGGCGTGAAACGCAGCGTGGCCACCGCCTCCTCCACCGCCCGCACCGCCCTGACCCGCAGCCCCCGCCCCGGCGCACCCGAGGCCTCGTGCGCACGCAGCCCGAAGATGGTGGACCGGATGATCTTTATCGTCTCGTCGAGGTCGTCCACGGCCCGCACCAGCCGCTCGCTCGCCTCGGGATGCTCGACGAACCGCTGAGCACTCTGCAAGGTCATCCCGGTCGCGAACAGCCGCTGGATCGCCAGGTCGTGGAGGTCCCGAGCGATCCGGTCCCGGTCCTCCAGCAGGCTCACCTGCTCGGCCACCCGCCGCCGCTCGGCCAGCTCCAGTGCGAGTGCCGCCTGCCCGGCGAACCCCGGCAGCGGATCGGTCTCGGCCGCGCTGAACGCTGCCCGGCCCGCCGTGCGCGCGAGCACCAGGACGCCCCGCCCCCCGATCGGCACCGCGACAGCGGTTCCCAGCCCTTTCCACCGCTCCGGTGCGAACGTCACCTGCGGATCACTGGCCACCGAAGCCGTCATGACCAGCGCCTGCGCCGAGAGCGCCGCGCCGGCGAGGGTCCCCTCCCGGGGCGCGGTCAGCCCCCGATGAGCGTCCGCCCCCTCGCCCGTGGCCAGCACCGCCCGCAGACCGGACTCCCCCTCCTCGACGAGGTCGACCACTCCCAGATCCGCCGAGGTGATGTGCCGTGCTCGCTCGACCATCACCTCCAGGACCCGCGCGTCGGGCATCCCCGACAGCAGCCCAGCGGTGAACTCCGCACTCGCCTCCAGCCACTGCTCGCGCAGCCGTGCCTCCTCGTACAGTCGGGCGTTCTCGATCGCCACCCCCGCCGCCACCGCCAGCGTGGCGAGCACCGCCTCGTCCTCCGAGTCGAACTCCGCACCCCCACGCTTCTCGGTCAGATACAGATTCCCGAACACCTCCTCGCGCACCCGCACCGGCACCCCCAGGAACGAATGCATCGGCGGATGGTTCGCAGGGAACCCGGAGGACGCCGGATGCTCGGAGAGCTCCGCCAGCCGCAGTGCCTCCGGGTGGCGGATCAGTTCCCCCAACAGGCCGTGTCCGGACGGCAGATCACCGATCTGCTCCCGCAGCTTCTCGTCGATCCCCACCGTCAGGAACTGGTCCAGCTTCTCCTCCTGCCCGATGACCCCCAACGCCCCGTACTCGGCGTCGACGAGCACTACCGCGGCCTCGACGATCCCCCGCAGCACCTGCCCCAGCTCCAGCTCCCGCCCCACGGACAGCACCGCTTCCAGCAGACTGTGCAGCCGGTCCCGCGTGCCGCGCACCGCCCCGATCCGCGTCTGCAGTTCGTCCAGCAGATCGTCCAGGTGGAACCTGCCGAGCCGACCTGCCGCCCCGCTGTTTCCGCGCTGATCGCCGGTACCGCTCATGGGTCGCTCCATTCGATCAGGCGGAAAGAATGTGACACCCCGTCCCCTCACCGTAATAGTGACCCGCGTTGTCAACAGGTCTTGGAGCGAGGGCACTTGCCTGCAATCACCGCAGCAACGCCACCCGGCAGGACGTTCCGGGTGCCACCGAGACAGTCCGGTCGGGGAGTTCTATCTCGATCGGCAGCGTGTCAGAGGCCGGAACGCTGACGTCCAGGTGCCCCGGAGTCATCCGCACGCGTACGTCCCAGTGCTCCCGGTACCGCAGGGAGAAGGCGTACTCGGACAGTTCGGGCAGCGGTACCGGATCGAGCCGCAGGACATTGCCGCGGGTTTCGAGCCCGGTGAGACTGCGCTGCACGAGATCCAGGACACCGGCCATCGCGCCGAGGTGGATTCCCTCCCCCGTGGTGCCGCCCTGGATGTCGGCGACATCTCCCTCCAGGGCCTCCAGACAGAACGTCCACGCCTCGGACCGCCGAGCCCGTGCGAGCACGTGGCCGTGCACGAGTCCGCTCAGGGTGGAGCCGTGGCTGGTGCGGCCCAGGTAGTGGTCGACGGTCCGGCGCCAGGTGTCCTCGTCCAGCCGGATGCCCAGCCGGTGGAAGGCGAGCTGCAGTTCGGCGGGGGAGAGGAGGTAGCCGAGCATCAGTACGTCGGCCTGTTTGGACGCCTGGTAGCGGTTGACCGAGTCGCCCTCTGCCTCCAGGATCCGGTCGAGGCGGCGGATGTTCCCGTACCGCTTGCGGTATCCCTCCCAGTCCAGCTCGGTCAGCTCGCCGTACCCCTGGAACTGGCTGATGACACCGGAGTGGAAGGGCACGTGCAGCGTGCGCGACACCTCCTCCCACAGCTCCAGCTCGCCCCCGTCGAGCCCGGTCCGCTCGGTGAGCTCCCGACGGCGGAGGTCCGGCAGGAGCTGCAGTACGTCCAGGGCCCGGGAGAGGACCCAGGACGCCATGACGTTGGTGTACGCGTTGTCGTCGAGGCCCGGTTCGCGCGCACCCGGATAGGCGTCGTGGTACTCGTCGGGGCCCACCACGCCACGAATGCGGTGCCGTCCGAGCGTCTCGTCGTACGTGGCGCAGGAGGCCCAGAACCGGGCGATCTGGAGCAGCATCTCCGCACCCTTGGTGTGCAGGAACTCGGTGTCCCCGCTCGCCTCGCAGTACTGCCACACGTTGTACGCCACGGCCGAACCGACGTGGTGCTGGAGCCGTGAGTGGTCCGGCAGCCAGCGCCCGGAACGGGGGTTCACGTGCAGTTCCTGAGTCTCCTCGCGGCCGTCGCTACCGCTCTGCCACGGGTACTGGGCCCCGGTGCGGCCCGCGTCCCGGGCGGCGGAGAGTGCCTGGCCCAGTCGCCGGTGGCGGTAGGTGAGCAGAGCACGGGAGACCTCGGGGAGATGCAGATTGAGGTAGGGCAGGACGAACAGCTCGTCCCAGAAGACATGCCCCCGGTAGGCCTCGCCGTGCAGTCCGCGCGCCGGTACCCCCACATCGAGTTCGGCGGTGTGGGGCGAGAGAGTCTGGAGCACGTGGAAGAGGTGCAGGCGCAGGATGCGTCCCGATTCCCCCGGCACGTCGAGAGCGGCCCTGCGCCACAGCTGGTCCCAGGCCGTGAGGTGCGATTCCAGGAGTTCGTCGAAGCCGGGTGCTCGGGCCACGCGGTCGCAGGCGGCGTGCAGGGGGTCGCTGACGGCGGGATCGTGGGAGGTGTGCAGGGCCACGGTCTTGTCGACGGTGACCGTTTCCCCCTCGTCGAGTTGCAGACGGATGCGTTGGGTGACGCGCCGATCGCCCTGGTGTACGCCGACGGGCGCGTCCACGGTGAGACGTGCTGCCATGCTGACCCGGATCTCGGACGTGCTCGTGCGGCAGTTCAGCCACACGGTGTCGTCGGTGACGCTGCCCGTGGCCACGCCGGTGAGATGGCTGCCGTTCAGGTCGAGATAGCGCCGGACGCCGGTGTTGGTGACGCTGCCGTCGAGAGCTGCCTCCACGTCGAGGAGGCCGGAGAATCCCTCCGTCGTGAACTCGGTCCGCAGAGCGGCCAGATGGGGGTCCCCCATGTGTACGAGGCGTACCTGGCGCACCGCCAGGACGCCGTGCCCCGGCACCGCGTACCGCACCCGGCGTTCAAGAAGTCCTGAACTGATCAGAAGTGTCTGGTGGTGGTCGAGGAGGTTCTCGGAGTCCGGTCCGAGCCAGGCCCCCGGGTTCTCGTCGCCGTGCAGGCGGTAGCGCAGCGGCAGCCAGTTCGGCAGGTTCACCATGTCCTCGTTCTCGACCCGGCGTCCGGCCACCGTGGAGTCGAGACGGTTGTAGCAGCCCGCCACGTAGGTCCCCGGGTAGTGCGTTCCGTCCGCCGAACATTCGGTGGCCGCCCCACGAGTCGCGAAGTAGCCGTTCCCCAGGGTGCACAGGGACTCCCTGAGCGCCTCCTGTTCGGGGGCGTACCCCTCGTACACCCAGGTCCAGCCCGTCACGTCCGGTCTCCTTCCGTCACCAGTTCAGCGAGGTCGCGTACGACGAAGTGGGCACCCCGTCGGCGCAGGTCTGCGTCGGCGTCCGGATCGGCCGTCCGGTTCACTCCGACGACGAGGCCGAATCCGCCGCGTCGTCCCGCCTCCACCCCGGCCAGCGCGTCCTCCACGACGGCGGATTCCGCAGCCGGCACCCCCAGGCGCAGGGTGGCTTCGAGGAAGAGATCGGGCTCGGGCTTCCCCCGGAGGCCGAGCCGGGCGGCCTCGCTGCCGTCCACAAGGGCGTCGAAGAGATCCAAGACCCCTGCACGGGTGAGGAGTTCGCGAGCGTGGCGGGAAGCGGAAGCGGCCGCGAACGGTACGCCAAGCCGACGCAGGACGTGCAACAGGCTCACCGTGCCGGGGAAGGCCCCGATGCCGTGCTTGCGCAGTTGCTCGGTGTACCGCGACTCCTTGTCTTCGGCGACGGCCCGGACCAGACCGGCCTCCGGCGCGATGCCGCGCGAGGTGAGGAACGAGGCGGCCCCGTCGGGACGGGACTTGCCGTCCACGAAGCGCAGGTAGTCCTCCCGCACGTCGAACGGGCGCCGTTGCTTCGGATCGTCGGGCGGTCGGGCTTCGAGGAGAGCGTCGAAGGCCGCCTTCCAGGAGGCCGCGTGGACCCGGGCGGAATCGGTGATGACGCCGTCCGTGTCGAAGACGACGGCGCGGAAGCCACGCAGCGCGGGCACCAACACGCCACGGGGTGCCGAGTCCGGGGCACGCGCCGGTGTGCGGCGAGGTGGGGGCACGGGGGCTCTCCTCTGCTCGTTCGTCGGCGAACGGTTCGTTCGTGGATCGTGGGTCGTCGCGGATACGGATTGCCTTCAGAGTGGTTGCGGAACGGGACCGGGGACAGGGGCCGTTGGGCCCCGAAGCGAGGCTCCACGGCCTCTGGGCCGGGGGCGGGGCATTACGCGACGCTGATACCGACCGCAAGGAGGCGAAGTCGATGTTCCAGCCGATCGTGGCCGGTGTGGACGGCTCGCGCGAGAGTGCTGCCGCAGCGGACTGGGCGGCAAGGGAAGCGCTGCGCCGCGGATTGCCGCTGCGGCTCGTGCATGCCTGGGAAGGCTTGCCGGAAGAGGGGGTACCTGCGGGCCCTCCCGAACTGCGGGTCCCCCGGCACTGGGCGGTGCGCATCCTGCGGGGCACCCAGCGCCGGCTCGGTGAGCAGTATCCGCAACTGGACATCAGCACCGAGCAGGTCGGGAAGCCGCCACTGTCGGCATTGGCTGACGAAGCGCGGTCGGCGGCGCTCCTCGTCCTCGGCAGCCAGAGGCTCAGCCGGTTCACCGGGTTCGCCGCGGGCTCGATCGCCATGTCGGCCGTCGCCCAGGCGCAGCAGCCTGTTGTTCTCGTACGCGCGGACACTCCGGCCACCGGCGAGCACCTGCCGGACGCCGACGGGCTTCCGTCCGAGGGGACTTCGTACCGAGAGGTGGCTCTTGGCCTCAACGTGCGGAAGGAATCCGGCCCGCTGCTCGACGTGGCGTTCGAGACCGCCGGCTTCCGGAACGCTCCGCTGCACATCGTCCATGCCTGCCGACTGCCGGTCAGTGGCTCCGGCCCGGACCGGGTGGACACTACGGAAGCGCACCGGGAGGCGGAGTGGGTGCTCGCGGCAGTCCTCGACCCGTGGCGGGAGAAGTATCCGGCCGTGGAGGTCCGAGCCCAAGCAGTGCACGGGCGACCGGCGGAAGAGATGGTGCGGGTGGCCCGTGACGCCGGACTGCTGATCGTGGGTCGACAGGTGCGGCACGGGGGCGTGGGGCGCCGTACGGGCAGGGTGGCCCGCACGACGATCCAGAGGGTGGGCTGTCCGGTCGTCGTCGTTGCCCATGGCTGACGGTTTCGGGATCAAGCGCCATCTTCTGGTCGGCACGCTCGGCCTGGTGCTGGCCCCGGCTGACGATGCCGGGCCAGCGGGCCGCGAGATCCCAGCCCGCGTCCGGGCTGGGGACATAGGGGTCGATGTAGACGGGCCCATGGAACAGCACCGGTTCCCGCCTGGCGCTCCACGAGCCTGTTGCGGAGCGCTCCGCGCCAACGATCGCCTACGGCTTCCTGCATGTCGCGGGCTTCGAGGGCCGGGCAGTGGACGAGGGGGCGACCATGCTGGTCGGCTGGCACAGGGCGAGCGCGATGTCGTCGGTCGGCGCGCGGCCTGTGTGCGTGGCCACCATGGCGTACAGCGTGTCGAGCGCGTCGGAGGAGGAGAGCACGGCCAGTGCGTCACCGACCCGTTCGATGAGCGGGAAGTCGGCGCCGTTCGCATCGCGTGCCTCGCTCAGGCCGTCGGTGTAGAACAAGAGCCGGTCCCCGCTCGTGAGAAAGAAGCGGTACAGCTGCGGCTTCGGATGCAGGCCCAAAGGGGGTGCCGGCTCATGTGGTTCCAACAACCTGACCTCCTTGCCTACCCGTACGGGCGCGGGGTGACCGCAGTTGACGATGCGGACCTCGCCCGGGGCGAACTCGGCGAGTACGGCGGTGACGAAGTCCTCCGCCTCCAGTTCCGGGGTGAGCCTGGCGTCTAGGGCCGTCGCCAGGTCGGCGAGGCCGGGAGTGAGGTAGGCAAGGTCCTTGAAAGCCCCGATGGTCGCCGCGGTGACCCGTAAAGCTTCCAGGTCGTGGCCGCGTACGTCCCCGATGAGCAGGCGTACTCCATACGGGGTGTGGGCGACGTCGTACAGGTCCCCGCACACCGACGCCCCCTGCACGGCACAGCGGAGCCGGGCGCATACCTCGATGCCGCCGAGCTCCACCGACATCGGCCGCAGGATCGCGTTCTGGGACGCCCGCGCGATGTCGGTGGCCCGGGCCAGTGCGGCCGCGTCGGCCGTGTGCCGGGCGGCATCGCGAACGGCCATCGTGCCGCCGACCAGCAGGACGAGGAACTCGATTCCGAAACCCGGAGTCATCATGAGGCCGCTCGCGGCGCCCGCTCCGAGAGCGAGCGGCAGCACCAAGGCCACCACCGCCGCGGTACGCCGTGCGTCCATGCGGGTGCAGGCCAGCAGGGGGCCGATGACCAGTACCGCGGCTCCCAGTCGCCAACTGCCAAGACCGGTGAGGACGGCAAGCAGGCCACTCATCCCCAGCACGAGAACCTGTGGGCCCCGGCTGTGCCAACTCCGCGTGCTCGTCCTGCGCCACCGCACGATTGCACCGACTGCCATCTGCTGCCCCAGCCTTCCCCCGCGTCTCGTGAGTCCGAGGCAGAGGACCGACACTCTGGTCCAACGCGCCGCTGGGCGGGTCTGGTCGCCCGGAGCTGACCGAGAGGTGGTGGCGTGTGTTCGCCGTGGTGCGGTCATGTGAGCGCCTTGCTGGAAGAAGAGGGCTTCCCGTGACATGCGCGGCCCGGGGACGGAGCCGGGGAACGAACTTGGGAGAGGGCGCCGCCGTGGTGCGGCGTGCCCGCGTCCCCACCGCGTGAGGCCGCCTGCCACGGCACCCGGGTAGGGACAAGGGCGGCGGTGAACCGGGATTCTCGCCCCGGATCACCGCCGCCGTTCTCTGTGGTCGCCCTACCCCTGAAGCTTGGCCAGGGCGAAGTCGAGGCCGGTGCTGCTCGATGTTGCGCCCCCGGCGATGATGATGTCGTCGTTGCCGGTCAGTGCGATGCCGCGAGCGACATCGGCCCCGCCGGAGAAGTCGATGGTGGCGATGCCGTCCCCGCTGAAGCCGGTGTCCAGGGTGCCGTTGGAGTTGTAGCGGATGACGAGGGCGTCGCCGTCGATGGGGTCGACGGGAAACACGACGGACTCGCCGGCCAGTCCGGCGATCACGATGTTGCCGTCGCTGTCCACGGCAACATCGCGCGCCTCGTCGGCGAGCAAGGTGTGCACGTCGGTCGTGACTTTGCCGTCGCCGCTGAAGCCGGTGTCCAGGCTGCCGTCGGAGTTGTAGCGGACCACACCGGACTTGATGGGGCCCGCGATGCCGAACGGCTCGGGGGCGTCGACCGCGCCCGCGATCACGTAGTCGCCGCCGGGCGCTTGGGCGAAGCCGAACGCGAGGTCGGAGAGTCCGTTGAAGTCGGTGGTCACGATGCCGTCGCCGCTGAAGGAGGTGTCGAGGCTGCCGTCGGAGTTGTACCGGACCAGCAGGAAGTCACTGTTGGCGCTGCCGGCCGCGATCATCTTCCCGGTGGACAACTCCTCCAGTGCGAAGAGGTGGTCGCCGGTGCCGAAGTCTGTGATGACGATGCCGTCGCCACCGAAGGAAGTGTCCAGGGTGCCGTCGGAGTTGTAGCGGGCGATGAAGGAGTCCGCCCCGGCCGCCCCGGCCGCGAGGATCTTGCCGCCGCTCGTCACACTCAGTCCGCGGATGCCGTCGCCGAGCCCGCCGGTCAGGTCGGTGGTGACCTTGCCGTCGCCGCCGAAGGACGTGTCGAGGGTGCCGTCCGAGTTGTACTTCGCCAGCGCCAGGTCGGCGATCTGCTCCCCTCCGGTGAACCCGCCCACCAGGATCTTCCCGTTGCCGACCTCGATGACCGACCGGGCCATCGACAGGGTGTCGCCGAAACCGGTGGTGACCTTGCCGTCGCCGCTGAAACCGGTGTCCAGAGCCCCGCTGGAGGTGTACTTGGCGACACCGAAATCGCTCGGGCCGACGCCGGGGGTGCCGAAACCCTGTCGCCCGACGACGAACAGGGACCCGTTGGACGTACGCAGCAGGTCGTTGCCGACCTCCGGCTCCGAAGGGGTGGCACCGAAGTCGGTGGTGACTTTGCCGCTGGTGCCGAACCCGGTGTCCAGGTCACCTGGCGCGGCCGCCGCGCTGGGCGCGAGGGCCACCATCAGGCCAACGGCCAGTGCGGACACTGCTGCCACGCGGGCTCTCCACGTCGGGCGGTCTTCGAAGAGCGGGAAACAGTTGGTCATGAGCGGGACTCCTCACGCTTGCCGAGGCAATATGCCCCCGGTACGGCGGGAACCATTCCGTGCCAGTCGCCCACGTACAACCGTGTGCCGGCGGCGCCTGGATGGGCGCCAGGGCGTGCTGACCATTCACCGGAGCGTGTCGATGGCAACGCTCCGTAGTGCGCGCCGTGCGCTCGACAGCCCCGCCGGTCGTGGACGGCGGCGAACTGGCCGTCATGCACCCCGAAGTGAACATAGACGGCCAGGCGATGCCGTGTTTCTGTCCGCGTGCCCGGCCCCCCGACAAACGGAGGTACTGCCGGAGCAGACTCAACGGGTTGAGTCAGAGTGGAAGCCAAGGGAGGGGGCCCTGTGCCGCACGGCGTACCGGGAGAGTCAGCGATGAGCGAGTGGTCGGGGAACCTGCCGTCGGAGACTCGCAGTTTTGTCGGACGGCAGGACGAACTCGCCCGGCTCGACGTCCTGTTGCGTCCGGATGATGGGCCGCCCGAGAGCGGCGAGGGACGGAGAGCCCGGAACGATGGGCGTCGGCTCGTGACCCTCCTGGGACCTGGTGGGATCGGCAAGACACGTCTCGCGGTGGAGGCCGCGCGCAGGATGCGGCCCGCCTACCCGGATGGTGTGTGGCTGGTAGAGCTCTCCTGCCTGCACGACAGCGGCCTGACCGGACCCAGCACGCTGGGCCTTGCGACGATGGAGGCGCTGCGGGTGGCCGACCAGACGACGCGCCCGGCGACGGAGGCGCTGGCCGACTGGATCGCGGACAAGCAACTCCTGCTGGTACTGGACTCATGCGAACACCTGCTGGAGGACTGCGCGGCCTTCATCGACGAGTTGCGGCTCGCTCCGCACGTGCACATCCTGGCCACCAGTCGCCGCCTGCTCGGGCTGCCCGGGGAGCAGTGTCTGGAAGTCGAGCCGCTGCCGGTGGACGAGTCAAGTACCGCG
Source organism: Streptomyces sp. NPDC032721 (assembly GCF_055579625.1). Lineage (NCBI taxonomy): Bacteria > Bacillati > Actinomycetota > Actinomycetes > Kitasatosporales > Streptomycetaceae > Streptomyces > Streptomyces sp. NPDC032721. Next base: position 450,628 of record NZ_JBVIMX010000003.1, read on the forward strand.
GCCCGGGACGACGCAGTGGTCCTGTTCGCAGACCGGGCGGCCGCTGTGCGCTCCGGCTTCGTGCTCGACGAGGCCACCCGGCCGGTGGCGGTCTCGGTCTGCCGGTACCTGGACGGCATCCCCCTGGCCGTCGAACTGGCCGCGGCTCGGCTGTCCACCCTGTCGCTCACCGACCTTGACGACTATCTCGGGACGCGGACGGACCACCGACTGGCCCTGCTGGCCTCGGACGACGGCACCGAGGAACCGTCGCGCCACCAGGCCCTGCGCACCACCATCGGCTGGAGCCACGAGCTGTGCGCTCCGCTGGAGCGGCTGCTGTGGGCCCGCCTTGCGGTGTTCGCCGGCGGCTTCGACGTCGAGGCCGCCCAGGAAGTGTGCGCCGGGGGCCCGCTGGCGGCCGGACAGGTGCCCGTCCTGCTCGACGAGCTCACCGCCCAGTCCATTGTGCAGCGCGACCAGCGCACCGGCACGGCCCGATTCCGGATGCTCGACACGGTGCGCGAGTACGGCGCGGACTGGCTGGGGGAGTTGGGCGAGGAGGACGCCGTACGGCTGCGCCACCGCGAGTACTACCGGCGCCTGGCCCGCTACGGCTGCGCCGAGTGGAACACCGGCCGTCAGGTGCAGTGGAGCGCACGCGTGCTGACCGACCACGCCAACCTGCGCGCCGCGGTGGACTGGTCCCTCGACCGGCCCGACCGGCGGGCCGCCCTGGAGATCGCGGGCACCGCGGGCTTTCTGTGGCGGCACTGCGGCCATGTGCGCGACGCGATCCACTGCCTCGACCGGGTGCTCGCCGCCGATCCGCCGTCGGGACCCGACCTCCTGCGGGCCCTGTGGACGCGCGGCGCCGGAGCGATCATGCAGGGCGATCTGGACGCCGCCGCCGAGTGCGGCCGACGGTTCACCGAAGCGGCACGGCAGCAGGAGGACCCGACCGCCTGCTCCATCTCCGTCTTCCTCACGGGCGGCCAGCTCTCCCTTCGCGGGCGGCCCGCCGAGGCGGTCGGCCCGATGTCCGCCGCCGTCCGGCTTCCCGTCCGGGACGACTGGCTCGGTTCGGCCCAGATCCAGACGATTGGAGCCCTGGCGTACGCGCATTTGATGACCGGCGATCACTCGGCGGCCCGCGCGACGGCCGAAGAGATCCGCGCCGAGTGCGCCGGGCGCGGAGAGCACTGGACCCGCTCGACCGCCGACGTGATCGTGGCGATGCTGGACCTCGCCGAGGGCGACATCGCCTCGGGAGTACACAACGCCGCCCGGGCCGTCGCCGCCCACGGACTCCTGCACAGCGCGGGCAGCCTAGCGGCCCTGGCCCTCGACACCCTGGCATCCGCCACCGTCGCCGTGGGCGAAGCTCACCGGGCGGCCGAACTCCTCGGCATCGCCCATCGCCTGTGGGACCGCGCCGGGGGCCGCGCCCAACTGAACTCCCCGGACTTGATCGCCGCTCGCCAAGCCTGTGAACGCGCCATCCGCGACAAGATCGGCGACCCGGCCTACGAGCACAGCTACGAGGCGGGCCGAGCCATGTCGTACGAACAGGGTATGAGCTACGCGACGGACCCCACGCCCCGCGCATCCATCTGAGTCCGCCCCCGCCTCACTCTGCCCGCTCACGCAACCGGCTTCTCCCGCGACGACGTCGAGGCGTCGTTCTTCTCTGCCTACCTCGACAAGGGCAACTTCATGGTCTCCCCCTTCGAGACCATCGACCGCGTCGGCGTGTGACGCCGGGTAGCGATCTCGGCCGCCGCCCGGAGGCCGGGCAGGTCGCGCTTCCCGAGACCGAGACCAGCGATAGCCGGTGACACACCCGCGGGGCCGGAGGTGAAAGGCCCGGCTTCGGCCCTGCGGGCTGCCTCCGGCTGCGAAGGTGGAACGCACGTGGATCCTCGTCGCAGGAGCATGAGGCCGGCCTTCCCCGCGGCTGACGAGGGTGGACGGCCAAGCGCCGCCCTGAGCGTCGGCGGCTGCTCGGAGAGGTGTTCTCCGGGCCCGGCCGTCAGTGCGCGTCGGTCGCGTCCGTCGGGCGGCCGAGCCGTGTCCGGCCGATGCCCCAGGCATGCTCGGTCAGCAACGCGGTGCCGGCGGTGGCGAGGCAGATCGCCCACTGGGGCGGGCTGAGCGACACGGTGTCGAAGACCCCTTGAGCCATGGGCACTTGTCCGCGATGACCTGGAGGGTTAGGACGGTGGCCAGGCAGATCCACAAGGTGCGGTTGTGCAGCTGGTGGCGGCCTGGGACCTGTCGCCAAATGGCGATCTTGAGTGGTGGATCATGGTCGGGTGATACGCCGTCATGAACTGTCTGATGCCGATCGGAGAGGTCGCTGGGGTAGCCGTCGTGCGCGGTCATGTTTCAGATGTACTGCGGGCCGGCCGCGCTGGCGAGTGGTCAAAGGGAGCCTGCTCGGGGCCTGTTGGAGTGAGACGGGCGAAATCCGGATGAGACAGACCTCCGCAGGCGCAGGGAAGCCGGGCCTCTCACCGGTCGCTTCAGCACCAGAGCAGTGAGGACGCAGTACCGGCACAGGTTGCCGTGAAACAGGACCAAACGCTCAGTCAAAGAGCGTTTTGTCCCGCCAAGGCTGTTTGGCTGCGCTTTGGGTGTTGAACTGCTTGGGACTGCTGAGTTACTGACGACAGCTGCGGTCTCTGCGGCTAGTGACGACGGTCGAGAGTCTGTTTCGGCTACTTCGCTCTTGTCTGATCCCAACACGCCCCTACTCAACCCTGTTTGCACCCTGCAGTAGACCGGCTGTCGGCGGTACTACCGAAACATGCCTCGACACCGGCCGTAGTTGGGAACTGCTGGAACCAACTCTGACAGCCTGGCGGACCGAGCGGAGAGGGAAGGGCCTGGACATCGGCCGCCCACCTGAGCACGACCTGCGCCGAATCATGGACGCCATCCTCTACGTCGACCGGACCGGGATCCCATGGCGGTACCTGCCCCACGACTTCGCCCCGTGGGAAACGGCGTACGGGTACTTCGCGGCCTGGCAGAAGGACGGTGTGTTCGACCAACTCAACGGACTTCTCCGCCGACTCGTAAGGGAGGCCGAGGGCCGGGATGCCGAACCGAGTGCGTGCGTCCTGGACGCGCAGAGCATCAAGACCTCCGCCAACGTCCCGACCGCCAGCCAGGGCATTGATGCAGGCAAGAAGATCGCGGGGCGCAAGCGCGACATCGGCGTGGACACCCTCGGCCTCCTCCTGGCCGGCTGGGTCTCCGCCGCCAGCGTCTCCGACAACGTCGGCGGTATCCATCTGCTCTCGCACATCACCAAGGCTCACCCGCGCGTCACGAAGGCGTGGGCCGACACCAGCTACCGGACCAAAGCCACCGATCACGGCGCCCGCCTGGGCATCGACGTCGAGGTTGTCCGCCGCGACCCTGATCAGAAGGGCTTCAAGGTCATCCCCAGGCGCTGGGTCGTCGAGCGGACCTTCGGCTGGCTCATGCACCACCGCCGGCTCGCCCGCGACTACGAGACCCACCCCCACCGCTCAGAAGCCATGATCCGCCTCGCGATGATGGGTCTGCCGCACGATCGGGTGACATCTGAACTGGCTTGCCCTGTGGGGCAGGTGGGAAGGGTGTCGTTGTGCCGAAGCCTTATCCGGATGA